>CALGXF010000062.1 GCA_937935995.1 uncultured Alphaproteobacteria bacterium | reverse complement strand
AAAGAAAGGATGGCCGTGTGCCGTCCTTTTTTTATTGTGTCTGCGGGGATTGAACTCACGAGAAAGTGGGTTCGACCGCAGTCGCAGGCGGGCGAAAGAACGCCGATAAAGCGACAAGGTAATGTTGAGGCTTTCAAGCCGAAACAGCCCCAAGCGCAGCGAGTGGGTGAGCGACAGCGAATAAATCCCGCTGCTCCGACCAATAAAGAAAGGATGGCCGTGTGCCGTCCTTTTTTTATTGTGTCTGCGGGGATTGAACCCACGAAGAAGTGGGTTCGACCGCAGTCGCAGGCGGGCGAAAGAACGCCGATAAAGCGGCAAGGTAATGTTGAGGCTTTCAAAGCCCCAAGCGCAGCGAGTGGGTGAGCGGCAGCGAATAAATCCCGCTGCTCCGACCAATACAAAAAGTTTGCAAAAAATTGCCTTCATGAATAAAAATCTACTAACAGAAGAGCAACTAAGCCTTTGAAACAGAACTATTTTGGAATGGTTAACAGTTTTGCTCATTGGAGAGAGACTGCCGACGTATTTAGGTTTATCTGAACATATGTCTATTCTTGACCAATCGGTCGTAGTGCAAGATTCGCATCAAACTTACTTTTTTATATACTATCCTTCCCCTCCAACAACCACCACAAAACAAATTACTGCAAAAAATTTTATAAAAAATAGCACAAAAACGATTATTGCATATTGACTTTGTCACATCTTTTGTTTATAATTTTTGTAGTAGCAAGGATTCGACATGGTTAAGTTAACAAATATCGCAGATATTCGTGCAGGATTTAGTTTTCGAGAAGGACTCTCTAAAACAATTGCAGGTGAATTACCTGTCATACAATTCAAAGATGTTTCCAATATATATCTTGATGATGTGTCCTCGTGCCTTTCTATTTCTGATAAAAAAATCAAACCAACCCACTTTTTAAGATTTGGCGATGTTCTGCTCTCAAATCGGGGAACCTACAAGGCCTCCGTATTCAAGAGCAAGGAAAGATGTATCGCATCTGGCGTTTTTTTTATTCTTACAATAAAAGAAAAAATATTTTTACCGGAATATGTTGCCATATTTTTAAATTCAAACGAGGGACAAAAAGCGTTATTTGAGCGCCAAAATTCTGCAGGTGTTCAATCTATAATTCGATCAGAACTTGATCAAGTTGAAATCCCTCTCGTTCCTATAGATAAACAAAAGCAAATCATTGACCTCTTTTTGCTTTATGAACGAGAATTGAATATAATGGACAATATAAAGCGAAAACGAAAAAATATGCTTAACTCAATTTTAAGTCAAACGATTAAGGAGTAAAAAATGGCTAAAATCACGCAAGATGAATTAAATAAACTATTATGGAATGCTGCGGACTCCACCAGAGGAACGGTAGATGCCAGTATGTTTAAGGACTATATTTTAGCCTTTTTATTTTACAAATATATGAGCGACATCAAGCAGGCAGAGATAAAAAAACTCCAAGAACAATATGGAGATGATAAAGCACGTATCGAATTGCGTCTTAAAAATGCTCGCTTTGTATTACCCGATGGTACAAGTTTTTATGATATCTATAAGCAACAGGACGCGGATAATATCGGAGAACTTATTAATAAAGCTCTTCACAAGATTGAAGATGCTAACGAAACGCACTTGAAAGGTATTTTCACCGTTGATTTTAACTCTGAAGCTATTTTAGGGCAGACAAGCCAACGTAATAAAATGATTAGAGATCTTATTACAGACTTTAATCGAGTTGATTTATCAGATGTTGAAGGCGATTTGCTTGGAAATGCCTATATGTATTTGATTGAACGCTTTGGCTCTGAAGCCGGTAAAAAGGCCGGGGAATTTTATACACCCAAAATTCTATCATTATTACTTGCAAAACTGGCTCAACCCAAGCCGGGGGATAGAATTTGTGATCCTACTTGTGGTTCCGGGGGGTTATTGCTGTTAGCGGGAGAAGAAGTTTCTTCTCAAGGTTCAAAAGATTACGCCCTTTACGGGCAGGAAAAAACAGGTTCAACCTATAACCTTGCACGCATGAATATGTTTTTACATGGGCAAGATTCTGCTCGCATTGAATGGGGTGATACATTAAACAATCCGTTACTGAAAGAGAATGATCATTTGATGCAATTTAATGTCATTGTTGCAAATCCTCCGTTTTCATTGGATAAATGGGGCGAAAAGCACCTGGAAAATGATATTTACGGTCGTTTTGATAGAGGTATGCCCCCAGCAAGTAAAGGTGACTATGCGTTTATTTCACACATGATCGCAACAGCAAAACCAAAATCCGGACGTGTAACGGTTATTGTCCCTCATGGTGTCTTGTTTCGCGGCAGTTCAGAAGGTAGAATTCGCCAAGCACTTATTGAGGAAAATTTGCTTGACGCCGTAATTGGTTTACCTGCCGGATTATTCCAAACAACTGGCATTCCGGTTGCGATTTTGATTTTTGATAAAAGTCGCGAACACGGTGGTAGCAACGAAAATCGTAAAGATATCTTGTTTATCGATGCTAGCAAAGAATATAAACCGGGAAAAAATCAGAATATACTTGAGCCGGAACATATCAACAAGATACTTGATACCTATAAAAATCGCAAAGAAATTGAGAAGTTTTCTCATCTGGCAAGTTTAGATGAGATTAAAGAAAATGACTTTAATCTTAATATTCCGCGCTATGTTGATACTTTTGAGGAAGAGGAAGAAATTGATTTGACCACCGTTAAAGCCGAAATTACCGATTTAGAAAATCAATTACAAGATGTTCAAGCCCAAATGCAGGAATATTTAAAAGAATTGGGGGTATAGATGGCAGATTTTAGCGAATATAAAAAGCAAGGCGAACCGGAAAAGGCCCAAAAAGCCGAGAACTGGGGTGTTGCTATCGGTTTGCAACAGGTTGATGGTTTAACTCCGTCTAAATATTTGATGAGTGTGGCCAAAGATAATATTGAAGGCAAAATTTCAACGGATGAAGCCATCGAGCAGATTAGCCATTATTACAAACAAAATCCGGCACAAACTGTGGCTCAAGAAAATGAACAAGAGGCAGATGAAGTGTCTGCCCGTATTAACAAACTGCTGGCGACTCATACTTTTTCGTTCAGTCCGGCTGAATATATTTCTATTCATAAGTATTTATTTACGGGGATTTTTGATGATGATATTGCCGGTAAAATTCGTGATTATGATATAAAGAAAGATGAACCTATCTTAAACGGTGATACGGTTATTTATGGTCGTGCGGATAGCATTAGAGAAACTTTGGGCTATGATTTTGATAAAGAAAAAAAGTTTAAATATCAAGGATTAAGCAAGGCTGATAAGGTTAAGCATATTGCCGAATTTATGTCCAGTATATGGCAAATTCATCCTTTTGGCGAAGGGAACACTCGAGCGACTGCTGTCTTTATTATTAAATATCTTTATACATTGGGACTGGAAACCAACAACGATATGTTTGAAAAACACGCAAAGTATTTCAGAAATGCGTTGGTTAGAGCCAATTATCAAAATTTGCAAAAAGATATCCCCTACACTACTGAATTTTTAGATAAGTTCTTTGGCAATTTGCTTTTGGGCGAGAATAATTTGCTTGATAACCGCGAAATGCAGATTAAAGATGAACCACAACAGAAAGCAGAAAGTAAGGAGAAAAGTAAGGAGAAAAGTAAGGAGAAAATTTTGCGACTTATCTCTGAAAATTCTCAAATTACCACAAAGCAGTTAGCGGAGTTAACTGGTTTGAGTGTGGCTGGAGTAGAGAAAAATTTGCGCCAAATGAAAGAACAAAACTTAATCCGTCGTATCGGCCCCGACAAAGGCGGTCATTGGGAAGTTATTGAAAAGAAAGGATAAAAAAATATGTATCTGAATGAAATACGAATAATAAATTATAAATCAATTAATGATTTGATTGTTCCAGTTAAGAAATATGGAGATAGTTCAACATCAATTTTCGTTGGTTTGAATGAGGCTGGTAAAAGTAATCTACTTGAGGCAATTTCATTTCTATCTGATACTATTAATACAAAAACATATAAGTATAAGGAAATTTGTAATAGACACTCAGATTATAATTATGTTGATTTCTATTACCAATATAAATTTGATAATGAAAATGAATGGAAAAATGAATTTAAGAAGAAAGTAAGTGTTTCTAAAAAATTTGAAGAATTATTCGTAATAGATTCATATGAGAAAAATGTTTATTTGAAGTGTGATAAAACAACTTTCACATCTGACTTTTTGATAAATTGGAAAGAATTTAATATTGAAGAATTTTCCTTTTCTAAAAATGTATTAGGACAGTCTGATAAACTTTATAGTATAAAACACAATTCTGATATTTCTGAAGTTGAAAAAGCTAATTATACATTATTGGATGAAGAAAAATTAAGCCAAATATTAGAAGAAACAATTTCCATTTTATCTTTAGTCAAAAAACAGGGATTAACTATATGGAAACCAGAAGATAAATATTTGATTACCAAATCGATAAATCTTAGTGAATTTGCTGAAAATAATTCCATTTCTATCCCTCTTACAAACTTATTTGCGTTATGTGGTTTTGATACAAAAGAAAAAATTAAAGAAAAAATATTATCACTTACTATACCTGAAACTCGTTCTTTATCAAAATTGTTAAGTAGAAGTGCAACGAATTATATCAATGATGTATGGCAAGAACATAAGATTTCAATAGATATTGATATTGAAAATTCTACAAAAATATTAAATGTCCATATAGTAGATAAAGATAATGAAGATGAATTTTTTGGAATGAATGAAAGGAGTCAAGGATTTAAGCATTTTATATCGTTGATTCTTCATTTATCTATTTCAAATAAAAAAGAAAAATGTAAAAATGAAGTTATACTTATTGATGAGCCAGAGAATCATTTGCATCCTTCAGGTATTCGCTATATGAGAGAAGAACTTCTCAAAATTGGAAAAAACAATAATGTTTTTATTGCAACTCATTCTCCTTTTATGATTGATAATGCACATATGGATAGGCATTTTATTGTTAAGAAAAATCAAGGAGAGACATTACTGAAGCCAATAGCTCAAGAGGAAATTTTGTCAGATGAAGAAGTTTTAAGGATGGGTTTTGGGATAAATATTATGAAAGATTTGCTTACTCCTTATAAACTTCTTGTAGAAGGAAAATCAGATTTTAATATTTTGAAAAAAAGCATACAACATGTAAACAATAATATATGTATTGGTATTACTAATGGTCAGGGGGGAAATATTGTACAGGTAGCTTCATTATTGAAAATGTCTGATGTACCTTGTTTGGTTGTTGTGGATGACGATGAGGATGGAAAGCAATATAAAGAAAAAATTATAGAATTAGGTGCACCTTTTTCTACATCAAATGTAATGACTATCCGTGATTTATGTGGGGACGTAATTTCCAATGGAACTATTGAAGATGCTTTAGGAATAGACTTTATTAAATCTTGCGTAAATAAGCTTATAAAAAAAGAGAACCAAGGTTTAATTTTTGATGTTGAAGATGAATCCAAACCTATACTTGAAAAAATAAAAATATTTTTGCATAAAAATGGATTAACCAATAAAAGTGATGAAATAATATATAAGTTGAAAAATGAGCTTGGAGAAACATTCAATACTTCAAAATTTGATGATAAAAATCCTATTCTGAAAAAACTGGTTGAAAATATCATAGGAAAACTCAAGGAAACAGCATGAAGACTAAACTGAAAATACCAAATGAGTGGAGTATTAAGAAACTGGGAGATTGTTTTTCTTTTTTGAAAACACCAAGCTATTCACGCAACGAAACAACTTCAGTCGGAGATGTACATTATATTCATTATGGTGATATTCATACAAAATATCCATCACATGTTTGCCCATCAGATATCAATATATATGTGTCAGAAGAACAAGCAGCAAAAGGAACTTATTTGGAAAATGGAGACTTAATACTTTTAGATGCATCAGAAGACTATGAAGGAACAACTAAATGTATTGAATTAATCAATATTGAAAATGGTGATAAAATAATATCAGGTTTACATACATTTGCTTTGCGTGATAATTCCAATAATTTTGCTAACGGTTTTCGAGCTTATATTACCTCAATGCCTCTTATTAGAAAAAACTTTTGGAAACAGGTTACAGGTATCAAGGTTTATGGTGTCTCTAAAGATAATCTAAAAAAATTGAAACTTCTCCTACCTCCTTTGTCTGAGCAGAAGAAGATTGCGGAGATTTTGAGTTGTTGGGATGATGGGATTGAAAAATTATCGGCATTGATTGATAAGAAAAAATTGCAAAAAAAAGCATTAATGCAACAACTCCTAACAGGCAAACACCGCCTTAAAGGTTTTTCCAAACCTTGGGAAGAAGTTAAATTGGGAGATGTTTGCTTTACTTTTTCTGGTGGCACCCCTTTAGTTGGAAACCAAAAATTTTATAATGGCAATATTCCTTTTATTCGTTCAGGAGAAATACATTCGGATAAAACTGAGATTTTTATTTCACAAGAAGGGTTGGATAATTCTTCCGCCAAGTTAGTACATAAAGGTGATTTACTACTTGCATTGTATGGTGCAACTAGCGGAGAAGTGGATATTTCTAAAATTGATGGAGCCATAAATCAAGCTATTTTATGTATTCGTAGTAAAAAAATTAATTTATATTTTCTTAATAACGTTTTTCAAAATGAAAAGAATAATATTTTGAAAAAATATTTACAAGGTGGACAAGGTAATTTATCTGCTGATATTATCAAATCTTTAAGAATCTTCCTTCCTTCAATTTCAGAACAGCAAGCTATTGCTGATGTTTTATCAAAGGCAGATGAAGAGATTGAATTATTAAATAAAAAGTTAGAGGCTTTCAAAGAACAAAAGAAAGGCTTAATGCAACAACTCTTAACCGGTAAAATCCGCGTGAAAGTCAATTAAAATGAAAGCAACATTTAAGGTATTTGAAACAATAAAAAATGTTCTTTCACAAAACAATAGTAGGATAACGAAATTCACAGATTTAGCGTTATTATATCTTGGTTTTTGTGAGCACTTTATTTCATATTTAGATGCATATGAAATTCTTTATAAACAAAAAAATTATTATGCTTGTAAAGCAATAGACCGGATAGTATTAGATTTATATATTAAGACTAGATTACTGGCTGAAGTATATGATTCTGAAGATTTGGCAAATTGGCTGTGGAAAGGAAACAAAATAAAAAAATATAAAAGCTTTATAGGTATCCAAGGAGATTTAACGGATATTGCATTGTGTAGATATTTTGACAAACAAGATTACAATTATTCTTGTTATCCTGGAACAAAAGAGAAAATAATGGATGACACCCAAGGACAATGGGAAAAGCGTTATAGAGAAAAATCTGATTTTATTCACCCCAATAAACAAAGTGCAATCGAATATTGGAAAAAATATAAATGGCCTGATAGAGAAAAGCAGACACAGATAATGATTGAAGAAGACGAAGAGGTTTGTTTTGAACTTTTAGCAAATGATGTAGCTGCCCAATTATCAGAAATATGTAGTAAAATACTAATTGCACAATGAAAGAATGAAGAATGAATACAGATGTTTATTTCTCACAAAAAGAAGATAGATTATTAATTGCCTATCAGAATGCAAAAGAACAAAATGTATTTTTACAAGTTTCGAAAGTAAACTATGCACCTAGTTTGGAAGGGATTATGATTTGTGATAAAACTTACAATATTGAAAAGGTTATCACCGATGCATATGAATTTCCTTTGTCCGAGCCAAAACATATGGAAATCGGCATCAAAAAAAGGCATATATGGAAACCTTTTTTAGATAATTTAGAAAAGGAATTAGATTTTACCATTCCGGAACTGTTTCATGCCAAGAGGGATTTGTCAATTCTAATCCAAAAGTTTCAGGATATTTTATTGTATGTTGAACCTTCGCCAGAGGGATTAAAAACATACAGCCATAAAATCAGAGAATTGTTGATTTTAGCTTGTGCAGAATTGGAGTGTAGTTTCAAAGCCTATAAGCTGGGCCATAATAAGGGGATGAACGATTATATTAAAATTTTATCATCCGTTGATTTAGCTAAACATAAATTATCATTAATTGGTTATACAAATCCTTATAAATGTTGTCCTTTTGAGAAATGGGATAAAAAAGAACCAACAAAATCACTTCCTTGGTATGATGCCTATAATCAGGCTAAACATAATAAGGATTCAGCTTTCCATTTGGCTACTTTAGAAAATTGTATTAATGCCATCGCTGCCAATGTTGTTTTATTTGCAATCAGATATTCCCCGACAATGTTATATAATGAAAATGATGTTTGCTCGAATTTGGTTAGAGGGTCATTGGATTTTCGTGTGGAAAACACTAAAGATTTTTACATCCCTGTTTTTGAAGGAGAAAGAACTTATTCAGGGCCTTTTTCACAATCCTATTCTTTTTCTAATGGGCAAGTGATTAAGAATATTTATGACAAACGCAATTTAATCCCTTTTGAAGAGAGGTAACACTATGACACAATACCACATTCTTCCTGATTTTGATGAAGCTTCTAGTTCGCAAATCCCGGCGATTTTACAACTTACTAACTTGGGATATATCTATATCCCGAGACATGAGGTTGATAATTATCGTGACGGGAAAAGTCAATATATTTTACGTGATATTGCAAAAACAGCTTTGCGCGATATAAATCCGCCTGAAATATCGGATAAAAGTATTGATGAAGCAATATTCTCTTTAGAAAAAATCAAATTAGATGACGGCGTAGTCAAAGCTTCTGAAGACATATATTCAAATTTGCTCGGTGGAAAAGCTGTTTCTGAAATTATTGATGGCAAGAAAACATCTCCGCAATTAAATTTCATTAATTGGGCGGAGCCTGAAAAAAACACATTTCATATGGCTGCAGAATTTGAGATTGAAGAAGATCAAAACCGACGACCGGATATTGTTTTATTTGTTAATGGTATTCCTCTTGCAGTCATTGAATGCAAAAAAGCATCTGTTTCGGTTGACGAAGCGATTTATCAAATGATCCGAAACCAAAAATATACGCAAACACCAAAATTCTTTTTATTCCCCCAAATATTAGTTGCGACAAATGTTAATGAAATAAAATATGGAACAATGCTTACTCCCTTTGAATTTTATTCAGTTTGGAAAGAAAAAAATGCTTCTGAAGAGTATGAACAAAAAGTATTAAAAAGCATAAATAAGCCGGTTGATGCAAGCATTGTGAAAAAAATAGCAGCCGACTTATCAAGATTTACTTATACTCAAAACGAAAAAGAAACACCATCTGCTCAAGACAGAGGAATTTATAGTCTGTTAGAGCCAACTCGTTTACTTGACTTGGTTAGAAATTTTATTATTTATGATAACGGAATTAAAAAAGTTACCAGATATCAACAATATTTTGCCATTAAAAAAACAATAGCCAAAATTCAAAACCAACATGAAAATGGCAAGCGGCATGGCGGCCTCATTTGGCATACACAAGGTAGCGGGAAGTCTTTAACCATGGTTATGTTGGTTAAAAATTTGATTGAAGCCGTCACAAATCCCCGAGTTATTGTTGTAACAGACCGGACAGATCTTGATATTCAGATTAGAGATACTTTTTCAGCTTGCAATATTAAAAAAGGTGTTCAACAAGCAACATCTTGTGCTGATTTAGTTGATAAAATTAAATCAAAAACTTTAGACGTCATTACAACATTAGTTCATAAATTTGATAAGCCGACAGATTTTGTTGATGACGATAATAACCTTTTTGTTTTGATTGATGAAGCTCATAGAACACAAGGTGGCGACGCTAATGCCATGATGAATAAAATGTTACCGAAAGCTTGTCAGATAGCTTTTACAGGAACTCCTTTAATGAAGAAAGTTCCTGAACGATTAAAAGGAAAAGTCGCTTCAAAATCTGAATCTATCCGAAAGTTTGGTGGGTTGATTGATGAATATACGATATCTGAAGCAGAAAAAGATGGTGTAGTACTGCCTCTTATTTATCAAGGACGCTTTGTAGATCAAAAAATTGATAAGATTGCCGATAAATTTTATGAAAGATTAGCCTCTAAATTTTCGGAAAAAGAGCGTAAAGATTTTGCTAAAAAATGTATTTCATCTTCCGTTTTAGAAGAAACGTCTCAAAGAATTGAAATGATAGCTCTTGATGTTAACGATCATTTTTTGAAAAACTTTAAGGATACAGGTTTGAAGGGGCAACTTGTCGCTCCCAGTAAGTATGCCGCCGTCATGTTCAAAAAAGCGCTGGATATGTTGGGCGAGATTAATTCTGAAGTGATTATTTCGGAGAACATATCTGAAAATGCTTCGGAAGATGTGCTACCAGAACATAAAAGAACAGTAAATGACTATATGGCGGAACAAAAACATAAATATGGTTCTGCAGAAACAAGAGAAAAACGAATAATTCAAGATTATAAGAAAAACCCTGAAGGTTGTGAGCTTTTGATTGTTGTTGACAAGCTATTGACTGGTTTTGATGCGCCTCGTGACACTGTGTTATATTTGGCAAAACAATTAAAAGACCATAATTTATTACAAGCAATCGCCAGAGTTAATCGTGTATTTGACGGAGACGCTGGCAAACAAAGTAAAGCAGCTGGTTTAATTGTGGATTATTCCAAAAATGCTAAAAATCTCAAAAATGCTTTGGAACTATTTTCTAATTATGCACCCGAAGATATTGAAAATGCATTGTTGGACACAGATAGCCAACTTTTTATATTAAAAAGTATTTTTGAACGCCTACATGATGTTTTCAGAAATATCAAAGATGTTAACAATACCAATGCATATATCGAATTTCTGAAAGATCATGAAAAGGAAAGAGAGGATTTTTATGATGACGTCAATAAATTTATTAAACAATTTTCAGTTTGTTATTCATTGTATGATTTTCATGAAAAAATAGATACAGATGAGCTGTTAAAATATAAAAAAGACTTAAAAAGATTTATTGAAATTAAGAAAACAACACAATTAGTCATGGCTGAAAAGGTTGATTTTTCAAAATATAAAGATCAAATCTTAAAATTGTTAGATAAATATGTAACAGCAAAAGATGTTGAAGTGTTATCAAAAGAAATCAGTTTGTCTGATATGCATGAATTTAACCAATATATTGAAGATGAGAAAAATGGTTTGTCTGATAAGTCAAAGGCTGATGCAATCTTGGCTCAAACAAAAAAGGTTATTAATGAAAAATATCAGCAAGATGAAGCCTTTTATGGCAAATTTAGTGAGCTCATTGATAAGTTGCTTAAAAATTTAAAAGAAGCAAAGAAAGAGGATTTAGAAGCTTTACTTAATCAAGCAAAGGATTATCAAAAGAGTGTTACGAACTATATTGATAACGACATACCCGAAAAAATAAGAGCAACGAAGATTTATCATCCATTTTATCGTAATATTAAAATCTTCTTTAAATCTGATGGAGATGGTTATGCCGAAATTATCAAACACATAGTTGATATTATCAAATCTAAAAAAGTTGTAGATTTCCAAAACAACACAAATGTAAAAAGAGAAATACTTTTTGCAATCGAAGATTATTTGTTTGATGAAGTAGATGAAGATTTATCGGCGACAACTATTGAACAAATTGCTCAAACGGCTTGGAATTTAGCTGTTCAAAATAAGGATATACTCTAATGTTTGAAAATTATGATTTTAGGATAATTAAAGAAAACAGAAAATCTTTATCGGCAGCTGTTTATCCTGATTTTCAAATAATTATAAAAGCCCCTCTTCAAGCTAAAGATTTTGAAATTGATAATTTTATAAAACGAAAAACATTATGGATTGATAAACAATTATCATACTTTAAACAGTTTAATGCACCGGAAAACAAGGTTTACGAATCAGGAAGTTCTGCTTTATATCTTGGACGCCAATATCAGATTATTATTGAAAAGGCAGCCCTTAAAAATGTTATAAAAGTATCAAATAATAAAATTTATATTTTATCGTCTGCACCTCAAAAAATAGACGAGATAAATAAGTCATTTCAAAAATGGCTTATAACCCGAGCAGAGATTATTTTTGAAGAACGACTTACAGAATGTATAAAAGCTTTTCCTGATGTGATGAAGCCAACATTAAAAATAAGAAAGCTGAATAAACGCTGGGGTAGTTATTTAAAAAAGCATGAAATCGTCTTGAATCCCGAGCTAATCAAAGCCAGTAAAAAATCTATTGATTATGTGATTTATCATGAACTTTGTCATATCTATTATGATAGACATACTGAAGATTTTTATAATTTATTATCCGTAAAAATGCCTGATTGGAAACAGGTAAAACAGAATTTTGAATTGAAATTATTAAGTATTTGATGCATAGTGTTTAAAGAATGTTTGTCAGTTACAGTGAAGGAATAATTTTTACAATTATAAAAAATTAGTTATGTTTATTTATCTTTGTTTTTCAATAATAAATTTGCCCCAAAGGAGAGAAGATGAAACATAAAAAAGAAATTGTTTATGTATTACAAAATGAAGCGATGCCTGGGTTAATAAAAATAGGAATAACACAACAAGAAGATGTCACCCAGCGGCTTCAGACTTTATATTCTACCGGCGTTCCACTGCCCTTTGAATGCATTTGGGCTGGGGAAGTTGACGATTGTAGAGAAATAGAATCAATTATTCACAATGCTTTTGCGGATGCTCGCATTAATCCCAAGCGTGAGTTCTTTAAATTAAAGCCGGAGCGTGTCATTCCTTTATTAAAAAGATTGGCTACCCATGAAATCACGACGGGGAAAGTAGAAAAAATGTTAAATGGTTCTGTTTCTACTGAAGAAAAAGAAGCGGTTAAACAATACCACCGGCCAATGTTAAATTTTACAAAAATGAATATTCCTAAAGGGAGCAAATTAGTATATGAAAAAGACGAAAGTATTGTGATTGAAGTTATCGCCGACAAAAAGGTCTTATTTGAAGGAAAAGAGTATTCTTTATCTGCGTTAACTAAAAAGATTAGAAAGTTACCTTATTATGTTGCTCCATGTCGTTATTGGTCATATAATGGGAAAAATTTGGATGACATTTATAATGAAATATATCCCGTTAAATAGGTAATAAATTTGACTGCAATACGCTACTTTTATTCTAATTCTATAACAAACTTCCTAGAAAATTCTGACCATGAAATTCTGGGAAATTTGGCGCAAAGTAGTCCTTTTGATTTAACAGATTTGCAGAAAAATGCCTGGTTATATGAAATCCCTTTTCTAAAGAATACGTTACAAAATAAAACAGGACGCATCCTTTTTGAATATTCTATCCCGCGTTTAGGCAAAAGAATTGATGTCGTTTTGTTGATATCCGGTATTGTTTTCGTATTGGAATTTAAGGTTGGAGCCAAAGAATACACCCGTCAGGATATTGAACAAGTTTGGGATTATGCGCTGGATTTGAAAAACTTCCATGAAGAAAGTCATGATGCCACAATTATACCAATTTTAATTGCGACAGAGGCCAATGAAATTTCCACTCAAACATCTGTTTCACATTATAATGATAAAGTTTTAGAACCTATTTTATGTAACACCCATAGTTTGGCGACAATATTGAATAATCTTATCGCAAAATATCAATCAGATGTTAATTTAAGCAGTTGGACCCATAGTCGTTATATGCCAACACCAACCATTATACAGGCCGCAAGTTCATTATATCTCAATCATTCTGTAGAAGATATTACCCGTACTGAAGCATCTGGTGAGAGTTTAAAGAAAACAACAGATTTTGTGCAACAGATTATTAATTATTCAAAAGACAATAATAAAAAATCTATTTGTTTTGTAACCGGAGTACCCGGAGCCGGTAAAACACTGGTTGGATTAAATATCGCAGTACAACAGTTTCAAGAAAATGAAAGCGGCGGCAATTCTTTAGCAGTATACCTGTCTGGTAATCAGCCATTAGTTGATGTATTAAGTGAAGCGTTGGCTCGTGATAAAAAAAGACAAGAAGAAGCTAAAAATCCCGGGAAGCGTTACAATTTAAGTGATGCCAGGCGCAATGTAAAATCTTTTATACAAATCGTTCATCATTACCGCGATGTATCATTGAATAAGCTGAAAAAACCTATAAGAGATGGTATCTTAGAAATTGATCCACTGAAAGTGAAAAAACATACAGATGATGGTTATTCAGAGGTGGAACATGTTGCGATTTTTGATGAGGCTCAGCGGGCTTGGACAAAACAACAACTGGCAAATTGGTTAAAACGTAAACAAGGGATACAAGACTTTCCAATGTCTGAACCGGAGTTTTTAATCTGGTCGCTTAATTTGCGAGAAGATTGGGCTGTTATTGTTTGTTTAGTTGGTGGTGGCCAAGAAATTAACACTGGCGAAGCAGGTATTGCTGAGTGGTTACGAGCCATTGATAATAGTTTCCCTGATTGGAATGTGTTTATTTCTAACCAACTCGCCGGTAAAGAATATGCGGAAGGTGAACTAGATACTATTTTAAAAAAGTTACCTAATGTTCAACGCAATAACGATTTGCATTTAGCAGTATCTATGCGGTCATTTAGAGCAGAACAGTTGTCAAACTTTGTACATTCTGTGTTGGCAGAAGAAAAAGAGAAAGCCAGCACATTATTGACCGAGATACGAGATAAATATCCGATCCGGATCACGCGTTCATTAGATAAGGCAAAATTATGGCTTAAAGAACAAAAAAGGGGATCTGAGCGTTATGGTATGCTTGTCTCTTCACAAGCTCAAAGATTACGTCCATTGTCTATTGATGTTAGGTGTAAACCTGATACGGTGCACTGGTTTTTAGATGATATCAATGATATTCGCTCCTCCTTGTTTTTAGAAGATGCCGCTTCAGAGTTTGATGTTCAGGGCCTGGAATTAGACTGGACTTGTATTGTTTGGGACGGTGATTTACGCTGGGAAAATAATCACTGGGGTAATTATTCATTTACCGGAAATAAATGGCAAAACATTCGTTCTGAAGAACGAAAAACATTCCAAATCAATGCCTACCGAGTGTTATTAACACGTGCCAGACAAGGAATGATTATCTGTGTTCCAGAAGGAAATGCAGAGGACGACACCCGCAAACCTAAATACTACGATGAGACATTTGAATATCTAAAAGGCTTAGGCATCCCTGAAATTTAAGCGGATTATAAGGAAATTCATCGTGATAAAAGTTTTATTTGTGTGTTTAGGGAACATTTGCAGGTCACCAATGGCAGAATTTGTATTTAAGCAGATGGTGGCTGAAAAAGGATTAGCGGACCTATTTGAGATAGATTCTGCCGCTACCGAAGGTTATAATGAAATGTGTCATGCTGGTATTCATCATGGCACACGTAATATGTTGACTGCTATGCATGTGCCGTTTACTGAACATTATTCTCGCCGTATCAGGCCTCATGATTATGCTCATTTTGATTATATTTTGGCGATGGATGATAGCAATATTGAGGACATTCAATCCATTGTCGGCACAGATACCGAAAATAAAATCCATCGGCTTTTAGATTTTTCAAATAAGCCACGCAATATCAAAGACCCATGGTACACCGGCAATTTTGATGAAACCTATTGGGATATCGTTGAAGGTTGCGATGCTTTTTTTATGTATTTAAATAATAAAGATATTAGATAATTTATCTCTGCTTTTTCCATAATAAGCTTGGATCAATTAAAGGAGACATTCCACTTGTTTTTAAATAAATTATAATTACAAGCATGAGATATAATGCATCATCAATAATATCATCTGAAGTACTCTCTTCAAATATACCGGGTGCCAAAATATTGCAATGTTTAAAATTACAATATTTTGTATAAAATCTATTTAAGGTCTTATCATCTATATGTCCTGTATTATCTAAAAAAGTATCTAGATATTCACGAACTTTCATAAGTCGAAAATTTTTGTTTAATAAGTTTATCTTTTCTTTATTTGGACCTTTTCGATAATTTAGTAACTTGATAACCTCTTCATACTTTTCTTTATTTTTAATGATACTTTTTCCAAATGGATAAAATAATTTAAGTAGTTTGGTAAAAGCTATCCAGAATATATCTTTCTCTAAATTTTCATCCATTTCTAAATTTGCAATAAAGCGACCTAAAACTGTAGCAGAGAAATATTTATGATATTTTTCTTGCTTTTCATCTTCTGTTTTACAGTCTTTTAAATAACTTAATGTTGCACATACCTCATAAGCATGTCCGGCAATAATATAAGAATCACAATATTGTTGATTTTCAAATAATATAACAAAAGACTGGATAGCCTCACAAACGCGGCGATACAGATTCCAAACAAGAAACGGATAAGAATCCTCATCCCCATCAAATGTAGGTTTTTCTAAGGGCTTAAATTCTTTAATTATATTTAATCTTTCTTGTATTGGCCGTTCTATAGGTAGCATTATTTATCTTTACCTTTTAAATACTTAATAAGGTATCTTCTACAATATTTTTATAAAATAATCAATATTTCTACTATTTAGGAAATGTTTTTATATATAAAACATAAGCACTTTTTTAATGGCTATCAAAGGCGTTTTGAGTTCATTTTCAAAACGAGATAATATCCGGCAGACGCAACAATACACCATAATAATATTCGGGCTTTTGTTGGGGTTAATATCGTCAACATGTTTAATTTTCATCAAACATTACGTCTATAGTATTCTTTTGGAAAAATGAAAGGATTAAATATGTCAAAAATAAAAGAGTTAGTCATTACTCCGGATATGTTAAATAAAATCTCAGAGATAGATCAATTCATCAGCTCGTAGAGTTCTGATACCTTAAAATTGACGCCGGCAGAATTGAAAGTTATGAGAGCATCCCCTCAACCGAAAATTACATAAATCAGTTACATCAAATTTTGTTAAAATATTCGTTAAAGGATGAACAACATCGCGGTGAATATAAAGCCGTTTCAAACAGAGTTGCAGAATAGTTGGATTAATTACCTCTGTCAAACGTGTATCTCTTATAAAAAAGTTTTGTTTTTTATTGTTTTTTGATACAATTTTTCAAGAAGGAGAGCAATATGAAACAATTGATTAAACCCAAAGCATTAAAGCCAGGTGATACCATTGCCGCCATTACCTTATCGTTTGGGGCAGCTGGTCTGTTTCCTCATCGCTATCAACAAGGTGTCCGACAAATAGAGGAAACTTTTGATGTCAAAGTGATTCCAACACCGAATGCTTTGAAGTCTCCTCAAGAAATATATAATCATCCGGATTGGCGTTTGGATGATATGATGTGGGCTTTTCAACAGCCTGATGTAAAAGGAATTATCTGCAATATCGGTGGAGATGATACAATCAGACTTTTGCCTTTGATGAACGAAAAACATTTTGACATTATTCGCCAAAATCCGAAAGTATTTTTAGGTATTTCTGATTCGACAACAAATCATTTAATGTGTTTTAAGGCTGGACTTGGCTCTTTTTATTCAGCCTGTGTCTTATTCGGCTATGCTGAAAATGGTGGTATTTTGGATATTATGATTGAAAACACAAAAAAGACTTTATTTTCCACAGACCCGGTAGGTATCCTACCTGAAAGTAAGGAATTTATTGTGGATTATGTGGATTGGGGTACAGAGGAACAACCCTTTCGTCCCCGTATACCAACAACTCCTTGGCGTTATATTCAAGGAGATAAAGTGGTACAAGGTCCTTTAATTGGCGGATGTACGGATGTTTTGATGATGTTTGATATAGGAACATCTTTGTGGCCGGATTTATCTGACTTTGATGGAACTGTTTTATTTTTGGAAAATTCTGAAGAGCAACCCAGCCCGGATTTCATGACTTATTGGTTGCGTAATTTAGGGGCACAAGGAATCTTATCTCGTATCAACGGTCTTTTGTTTGCCAGACCCGGAAATGACCGATTTAACAGCACGCAGGAACGAGATGAATGGTTAAACGGATATACTCGTTTTGATGAGGTTATTTTGAAGGTCTTAAAAGAATTTGGTAGAACCGATATGCCTGTTGTCACCAATATGGATTATGGTCATACCGTACCACAATTGATTTTACCCTATGGAGTTAAATGTGAAATCAACCCACTCGCAAAGACAGTTTCTCTTTTAGAGAGCGGGGTAAAATGACAGAACGCGGCAAATTTAATATCAGTTTACCAACTGGACACATAGAAGTTGGGTAAACGGCCAGACAAACTGTTGTAGAAGAAACAAAAAAGAACTGGGTATTGATGTCGGATTCCAAGATATCGAATTTGTTCATTTAGTTCATAATTTAGTGGGAGATAACAACCAATTGATAGAATTGCACCGACTACTTTGCAAGCTCTAAAAAATATTCGGCAGAAAAATTATTATTCCGAAAGAAAAGAAGCAGAATATAGGCCTGTCATGATAAGGAATGGAGAAAACTAAAAAATCATGCTTCATGATTATACCCAAAATATACGTATTTATTCCCTAAATTAATAGGTGATTCTCCCCTTAAAACCATGGATGTTGTAGTTTTGAGGTACGGATGCCAGGCAGTTTCTCTTCTTTCGGACCATATACAAAAAGAATGACCGTGTGCCGTTCTTTTTGCGGGGATTGAACTCACGAGAAAGTGGGTTCGACCGACGGCATAAACACGTCAGCTTATCTGATTCTCTCGGTTAAAGCATCTATAACTTCAACAGATAATTTCTCGGGAACTTCTTGTTGCTCCCTTAAATGTCTTTTTAAATCTGTATGTTCAGCCTCTATCGGTCTTTCCTCCAACATCATGAGCGGATCATCCACATTCGACTCTTCACTTTCAATATAATTCGTTTGCTCTTTTTCTTTTGGCGCGTCTTCCAACATCATAAGAGAATCCTCGTCCGTATATTCTTTTCCGTTAAGAGAATCCTTTCTTTTCAAATCATCCAATTCTTGATGCGCTTGCGCCGCAAAATCCGGATATGTTTCAGAACCTACTTTTGAATAATGAACACTTGACTTATAATCCTTGAAAGCAACATGGTCAGCATAGGCAACAAACTGGGGTTTTTCATGCCCATCAAAAATAATTTGCAAACCATCCAGTTGACCATCTTTGCACGTGTTTAAACTCACCAATTTACCATCTTTAAATTGATACCACGTTCCGTTTGCTTTACCGTTTTCATCATATTCAACGATACCGTCCCCTTCTTTGGTCAAACGCCGGGAAGTCATTCTTTCCACTTCTTTAATCTTTATATCGTCAAACGTTTCAATAGCCATTTTAAACCTCCTTTTCCTCTTATCATTCTTATGAATAATTTTAATTATACCTTAAAAAGGCTCAAAATTCAACTTTTCCTTTTGACAATTTGACCGGAAATGTGGTAAAAAAAGCCCGAAAAGAGGAAGAACATGAAAACAGCCGTTCAACCGGTTTTTACGGTTCATTTAAATCATATTCAAAGCAATTATCAAGTTTTAAAGACAAAAGCGGCACCGGCTCGAACGGCAGCGGTTGTCAAAGATAATGCCTACAGTTTGGGTGCCGAACACGTTGTTAAAACGCTTTACCCGACTTGTTCAACGTTTTTTGTCGCTTACGCATCGGAAGGCGCTCAAATTCGGCCCTTTGCACCGAATGCCTCGATTTATGTTTTACAAGGCATCGGCACGAACGATTTAAAGACCGTCAAAGAAAATCGTTTGATTCCGGTTTTATCGTCTTTGGAAGATGTTGCGTGGTGGAATAATCAAGGCATGACCGATATAGAGCCAGCTCTTCAAATAGACACCGGATTAAACCGACTGGGTATCCGGCCGGCAGATTTACACCTTTTAACGCCTGAACAACGCCGGAATATCTGCCTGTTTATGTCTCATCTGGCTTGCCCGGATACACCGGCTCATCCGATGAACTCGCACCAACGGGAAGTATTCGAAGAATGCCGTACACTGTTCCCGCATGTCCCGGTGTCCTTATCGGCTTCGGGCGGAACACTTCTTGGTTCCGGATATACATACGACCTTGTGCGTATCGGCGCTCTTTTATATGGCATCACGCGCCCGAAATCAACCGATTTGCCGTTAAAATCCGTTTTAAGCATTCGGGCAACCGTCTTACAAACCGTATCCATTGATGCCGGCGAAAGCATCAGTTACGGCGCCACTTTTACGGCAACTCATCCGATGAAAACCGCCATCGTTTCCATCGGATACGGAGACGGTTTATTTGTCAGTTTATCCAACAAAGGTCGCTTTTGGGTCAACGGTAAAAGTCTGCCGATTTTAGGACGCATCTGCATGGACAGTACAATCTGTGATATCACGAATGCCCCCGATTTACGTCCCGGAGATTTAATCGACGTGCTGAATGACACATATACGCCTGATGACATGGCTCAAGACGCCGGCACCAGCGCATATGAAATCTTATCACGCTTTGGCAAAGGCATTCGTTTTATCCGAAATTATGAAAAATAGCTTTTATGCTTGACTTTCTCTTTAAAATCAGATATATTACCGGCTCTTAACGCCAAGAAAGTGAACACAGGTGTTGGTTTCCTGCTTGTTCGGCCCGCGGGTTATCCGGCAGGGACTATTGGCACAACATTTGACAAATAAGGAAAACAACATGTCAAAACGCATTAACGCAAAATATAAAATTGAACGCCGTTTAGGCACTTCTTTATGGGGTCGTGCAAAAAGCCCGTTTAACAAACGTGAATATGGTCCGGGTCAACACGGTCAACACCGCGGCAAACCGACGGATTATGGTGTTCAATTACGCGCTAAACAAAAATTAAAAGGGTATTACGGAAACGTTTCCGAAAAACAATTGCGCAAGTACTATGCCGAAGCTATCCGCCGCAAAGGGGATACTTCCGAAAACTTGGTCGGCATTTTGGAAAGCCGTTTGGATGCAATCGTTTATCGGATGAAATTTGTTCCGACAGTTTTTGCGGCTCGTCAATTTGTGAACCACGGTCACGTTTTGGTGAACGGTAAAAAAGTGAACATCCCGTCTTATTTGGTTCGTGAAGGCGACAAAATCGAAGTCGCTCCGAAAGCCAAAGAAATGGCTTTAGTGATTGAAGCGATGGCTTCTGCGGAACGGACTGTTCCCGATTACATCGAAGTCAACGAAAAAGAAATGTCCGGTACTTATGTCCGTACGCCGAAATTGGCTGACATTCCGTATGCTTCTCAAATGGAACCGAATTTGGTCGTCGAATACTACTCTCGGTAATATTCACGTCCTTTCGAAAAAGCCTCGTTCAGCGGGGCTTTTTTTATGCTCTTTTTACGAATTTTTCTTGACTTAACGGGTTAAAAAGACTATATCCCCCTCGTAAAGGTGCATTATGTTTTCAAAAGCGTATGATATTTCCGATCAAGATAAAGTCTTCCGGTTGTTCGGCATGATTTTAACTTTTTTATTCCTTGTCTTTTTAGTCATGGGATGCTTTTGGGGATATCGGAAAGCACAACGGACTTTTGAAACCAACAAAACGGTTCAAACCGTCATTCGAACAGCATTGATTGTTTCGGGTAATCCGCAACGGCTGGCAGAAATCGGGCCGTTACCGTTGCAACCGATTATCGACGGTGCAAAAGGCAACACGTATCAGCTTTCATCCGGCGTCACGTTATCCGTCTACGTCCAAGCAGATGACAAGTTCATGATTCAACTGCAAAATGTGCCTTACTATATTTGCGAAAACATTTTGGAAAGCCAAGCCATTCCTTCTTTTGCCTACGAAGGCGGCAGAGACCTGCACGTATCGGTACAACCGACTTTATCCGAATTATGCGGCGATCAGGAACGAAAGCGCGTCTCTTTGGGATTGCTGTTTAACAAATACCTGACGCCCCTGCAACAGGAAGATTTAAAAGTCTCTTTATTCAAAGCTTTCCAACGCACACCATCGACTTCTTCTTTGTTCGTCCCTTAATGAAAAAAATCCGCTTTTTTTATTGCCAAAGCCTGTAAAAAGGAATATATTAGGACAACTTTTAACAAAAAAGAGGTTTTTTTATGGCGAAAGAAGAAGTTTTAACGTTTACGGGAACGGTTGTTGAAAAATTACCGAACGCGATGTTTCGCGTTCAATTAGAAAACGGACATGAAATTTTGGCACACACTGCCGGCAAAATGCGTAAATTCCGTATTCGTGTCATGGTCGGCGATAAAGTTGAAATTGAAATGACTCCTTATGATTTGACAAAAGGTCGGATTTCGTTTAGACATAAAAGTTAGATAAACTTTTAACGAAAAGGGGATAAAAATGGGTTTGGTTTACTTTTTCTCGTGCATGATGACAACCGGGATTTTGTCGTTCGTTTTTACCTATTTTTTATACAACCCGAACAAATTGCCGACTCAAATTAAAGATATGTCCAACAAATGCGGCGTTGCCGTTATCGGGGCTATTTTTTTGGGCTGGTCGTTTTTGGAAATCGCATCCGGGCCGAATGAATGGCCGAACACGTTGTCGCCTTTCGGTATTTTTCCGTTTCTGATTGCGGCGTTGTCTTTATCCCTTTATTCCATTGAAAAAGGCATCATCAATCGGTTTTGGATTTATTTATTCGTTACCTTGATTTGCTCGCAATTTTTACCGTCAGATATTCTGGTTTTCCAAGGCTTGTTGCCAATCGGGCTGGATCGTTTGTGTTTATCCATTTTGTGGGCGGGCTTTATTCACCTTTATACGACAATGGATAAAGTAGAGTCGATGACATTGGCTCAAACACAAACGTTGTGTATTGGTTTTACGTTTCTTGCTCCGCTTTACCCGGCGCTGTTTCCCTTGTCTTTTTCTTTTTACCCGATTTTGATATTAGCGGCCGTGTTGGGGTTCCTCTTTTATAAAAAGACATTTCCGCATTTGCAACTCGGTAAAACCGGATCAGCACCGCTCGGCTTTTTAATGGGATTTTTCTTCATTATGATGGCCGGCAAAGGCATGTGGTTGGCTTTCTTTGTTATGCCCTCTTACTATTATTTCGAATGGCTGTCTTCTTTGATTTATCGGATCAGACATCGGTCTCAACAAATGCCGATTAAATATACGTTTTATGTGACGCGCGTCATTCAAAATCATCTGAATGCCGTCGGGATTATGCCGTTTTTAATGAAGCGAATGATTATTTTGGCTTTACTGGGTATTTTAATTCAAGATTTCATTTGGGTCGCTCTTGTTGCCATGATTGTTTTATATTTGGATTTGGTGACACGCTTAAATACGTGGGGAGAACCGAAACCTCGACTAAGAGATGTCTTTTCAGATGTCAAAAAAGCGAGTACAATTTTATGGTCGTCCGCTAAAGACGAATTTTCCAAAATAAAAAAACGGTAAAAAATCATGTTCCCTTTGTATGAACATTCAACAGACTTGACTCCGGCCGAGTTTAAATTGGCGTCCCCTTTTCAGCCCGCCGGTGATCAAGAACAAGCAATTTCGGAACTTGTTGCCGGATTGCAACAAAACGAACATAACCAAGTTTTGCTCGGCATCACGGGATCCGGGAAAACTTATACGATGGCTCAAATCATTCAACGCATGAAGCGCCCTGCTCTGATTTTAGCGCATAATAAAATTTTGGCGGCTCAGTTATATGGAGAAATGAAATCCTTTTTCCCGGAAAATGCCGTCGAATATTTCGTTTCTTACTATGATTATTACCAACCGGAAGCCTACATTCCGCGAACCGATACATATATCGAAAAAGATTCGGCCATCAACGAACAAATTGACCGGATGCGGCATGCAGCCACACGAGACATTTTGGAACGGCGCGATGTTGTCATTGTTTCTTCCGTGTCATGCATTTACGGCTTAGGCAGTGTTGAATCTTATTCCGCGATGAAAATTCCGATGCGTGTCGGTGACAGTTGGGACATCAGTGATTTGTCTAAACATCTTGTCGAATTGCAATATCAACGCAACAATCTGGCGTTTGAGCGGGGTTCTTTCCGGGTTTCGGGAGACATTGTTGATGTCTTCCCGTCTCATTACGAAGATTTGGCATGGCGTTTATCTTTCTTTGGAGATGAGCTGGAAAGCATCCATGAATTCGACCCATTGACGGGCGAACAAAAATTGGCTTTAAATGAAATCACGATTTATCCGGCCAGCCACTATGTGACACCGCGGCCGGCTGTTTCTCAGGCTATTCGGACAATTAAAGCGGAATTAAAAGACCGGTTAGCTTATTTTAAAGAAAACAACATGCCTTTGGAAGCCGAACGATTGGAACAACGCACGCGGTTTGATTTAGAAATGTTGGAAGCAACGGGAACATGCAAAGGCATTGAAAATTACTCGCGGCATTTAACGGGACGTCGCCCCGGAGAAGCGCCGCCGACGTTGTTTGAATACTTGCCGAAAGATGCTATCTTGTTTATTGACGAAAGCCATGTGACAATCCCGCAACTGGGTGCGATGTACAAAGGTGATTTTTCGCGAAAAGATACGTTGGCAGAATACGGCTTTCGTTTACCGAGCGCCAAAGACAATCGACCTTTGAAATTTGAAGAATGGAATGCCATGCGCCCGAATACGATTTTTGTTTCGGCGACGCCCGGCAAGTGGGAAATGGAACAAACAAAAGGTGTTTTCACCGAACAAATTATTCGGCCGACCGGTTTGTTGGATCCGATTTGCGATATTCGTCCCGTTACAAATCAAGTGGATGATTTATTAAGCGAATGCATTGAATGCGCGCAAAAAGGCGAACGTGTTTTGGTTACAACGCTGACCAAAAAGATGGCAGAAGATTTAACGGAATATTTGGCTGAAAACGGCATTAAAGTCCGTTACATGCATTCGGACATCGATACGTTAGAGCGGATTCAGATTATTAAAGATTTGCGTTCCGGTACGTTTGATGTGTTGGTGGGAATTAACTTGCTGCGTGAAGGGCTGGATATTCCGGAATGTGCTTTGGTGGCTATTTTGGATGCGGACAAAGAAGGGTTCTTGCGTTCGGAAACGTCTCTTATTCAAACGATTGGACGAGCCGCGCGGCATGTGAACGGACGCGTGATTTTATATGCTGATAAAATCACAAATTCCATTGACAAAGCCGTTTCCGAAACAGCTCGCCGGCGGGAGAAACAAATTGCTTATAACCAAGCGCACGGCATCACTCCCAAAACCATCCAAAAGGAAATTCCGGACTTGATGAAAGACATCTGCGAACAAGATTACGTAGACACCTATTTGGAAGAAGAAGTCCAACTGATTTCAGGCCAAGTTGAAAAAACGGTTGCTCGTTTGGAAAAGGAAATGAAACAAGCTGCCGAAGATTTGAATTTTGAAGAAGCTATCCGTCTGCGGGACGAAATCAAGAAACTTCAAAGCAAAGAACTCGGCTTGAAAAAAAGTTAATTCATCGCGCAGGCTCCGTTTGTATATGTATGTCCGGTCGGACAGCAGTAATCCGTTCCATCGATAGACGTCACATCACCGTCACAGGTACACCCGTTGGACATATCATATCCTGTTTGCGGGCAATGGCCGGACAAAGCACATTGCGGCAAATAAACTTCGCCGCAATTGGTGCCGTTAAGATCGCATCGCTGTCCGCATAGCTTGCCGCTATAATAACATCTGGATGGTACATAATCCTGGTTAGAGATACACGCCATCCCATCAGCACCTATCGTTTCGTCCACGCAGCCATAACCGATTGTCAAAACCTTTCCATATTTCATCCCGGTCGGGCAACCCGGATCCTCACATGCTCCATACGTAAAAGCATGTGCCGTCCCATTGATTAGTCCACATTTTTCCCCACCCTGTGTATAGCAAGTTTGGTAACCATCTCCTGAAAGGTATTTGTCTGCCGTTGTGTTACTTAAACAATAACTGGTTGCATTTTCGCATCGATTATTTGTCGGATTAAAGGTATATCCGTCTATGCATCCCGTCTTTCCATCACAACATGTTTGAGCATCCTCACAATCGCCACAGAATAAATGGTTTTTATAACATCTCCATAAGGTATTGTTCCTAAGTGTACAAAAAACGAATTTATCTTTTTCAACACAGGCAGAAATGTCATTCCAGTTTCCTTCTTCGAATCCATCCGGACACACGGCTTCATCACACGTTCCATTCACGCATTCCATGTCTGCCCCCGCTGTACAGCAGACAGATTTTTTATCCGGCGTAAAGCATCGCCAATGCACTCGATTTGAATAAAACGATTGACATTCAATACCGTCTTCTCTGGTTTTAAAGCATCCGTAATAATTTGATGCAAGAATTCCAATACCAAATGTTTCACCATCGGATACACGACATTCATCCGCATAACAGATACCACTATGACAATTGCGCCCGACAGAGTCACAGTTGTATCCGCACAATCTATCGTTTATATAGCAATTATAATTTGTGGGACCGCCGCGACAGTCAATTTTTTGACATACACCGTCAAAGGGTGTGTATCCGGATTTGCAACACAAGTTTGCTTCTTCAAAATAATACGGCGCATCCGCTGGACATTTGCATGTACCAGTTTGTGCATCCGGCACCATGTTGTTCGGACATCCGCATGTCGTTGTCTCATCACATGTCATATAACTTTCGGCACAACACACGCCGTTACAACATTTGGTGTCGCAACAATCTTCATCCCCGCACTTCGTCGCCGTCGGCGTCGGACAACATGTGTTTGATGTTGTACAATAATCACTGCCGCAATCCATGCATCCATCCGCTCCACACGGCGTTTGAATCATTTGACAACTGTTGTTGCAACACCGTTCTTCCCCCGTACATGCCGGCAGGCAAATATTACTCACATCTCCCATGTATTTACTAAAATAAAACGCAAATACGTTTTCATCCGCATCACATAAGTCTGTTCCTTTATATTGAATATTATTGACTGTTACCAGCATGGTATCATCTATCATATCCAGCATTCGGCGACAGACGCGCTTTGGAACGTCATCCACCGTAATGTAAAGACATCTTTGTCTTGAACTTGGGTGGCCATAGGATACCCATGTGTAGACGTATTCCCCAATTCGGCAAGAACCAATTCGCCGGTTGTCATGTCATAAAGTTGGTTACTGTCTAAAGCAGCGAGTTCCCAAACATGGACATCGCGGATGGTATCATTTGCCCGATACTTGGCAAAAGCCCACATTAATCCACCGATAGCGGCAACAGACAAAATCCCGACGATAGCCAACACTGCCAATATTTCAATCATGCTTCGACCGGTTTGGTATCGGCGGAGCGTAAGGGTACGGGTAGCCGCCCCGCCGATTATTTTATCCGATAGCATCTCAGCCGTCGGAAATGAAAAACGCTGTCCCCGTCTGTGGGGCATTAATCGGTTCAATTGCCCTGAACGACCGGCATACCTTCTCCGCATACCCGTCCCGACTGTTAAATGCATCCGATGCAATAATCGACCAAAATTCACACGGGTCGTTCCGCGAAATGCGGGGACTCGCGACGACTCTTTGCCTGTTACACCCTTTGCGCTTGTGGCATGTATCATCGCGTCGGACGCCCCTTTTTCCGACACCTTTTTTCCAAATAAGTTTTTCAATCTCGGCATTGTTTTCTCCTCTTGACAAACAGACTTGGAAGTATCTTACAATACCCCCCCCCCCCACTGTCAAGAGAAAAATACAGATATTACAAAAAAATTTTTTTATTATTCCGAAACGATTTGTTTAATGCGGGATACCATAGAAAAAAAGCCGTTTCTGCGGGTGGGAGACAAATGATTATGCAACCCTAATTGTTTGAACACGGCATCAATATCGACGTTTTCAATTTCTGATTTTGTTTTGCCGGAATAAGCCATCAAAATAAGCGCAATTAATCCTTTGACGATTAAAGCATCGCTGTCGGCTCGAAAAAAATAAGTATCATCACATTTGTTATAGGTTAACCATACTTGGCTCATACACCCTTCTACTTTATTTTCATCCGTTTTCATGTAATCCGGAAACGGGGGAATTTCTTCCCCCAAATCTATCAAATACTTATACTTATCTTCCCAATCATCCAAAAAGGAAAAGTTATCGATTACTTCTTCTAATGTCATTCCATTCTCCCTTTACGGAATCAACGGCGCAACCGGCTGAGGCGTTGTTTCAACGATGGTTTCCGTTGCTTCAACCTCTTCTATTGAAGCATCATCAGACTGAACCAACTTTCCGTTTACGTACAGGCCAGTCGGGTTATATTCGACATCGAATTGATCAACCGTCTGACCGTTTGCGTTTACGGTTCGTTTCGCAAGCGTCATATAAGGTCTTAAAGCATCCAACATGCCCGGTTCGGCTTCACATAATTGAGATGCTTTCATTTGTGCCGCCAACGTCTCGTCGAACAAAGAATTATCTTGAGATTGAGCCATTTTTTCCAACAAAGCATCTGCATTTTGACGTGCTTCGTCACAAGCCTTTTCATCCACCGTTCCTTCCGGAGAAATAAAGTCAAAATTAACAACCGTCAATATGCCTTTGAATGTTTCATCTTTTTGGTTCAAAACACCGTTTAACGACACGGAATACGATTCAGAGCCTAATGCCATTTCCTTGACATTGACAACAGCTTGACTCATGAGTTGATTTCTCGCCAGCTCCAATTCTTTTTTCGCTTCGGCCAATCGTTCCGGCGCGGTTTCGTCATTCGCCACTTCTTGATTTAAACGAACAATTTGTTGAACTTGTTTTACATCCAAATTCGGAATTATAACAGCCAATGTCATATAGGTCGGCAATTTCTCATCAAGACCCGGTATCTTTTGCGCAACGGCAATATTTTTGAGTGCCACATTCATAGCCACATCCATGCGGCCGACATCCGCCGTTTGTTTCGAAGAAAGGTTCATCGTCATATTTGTGCTGATTTCCTGAACGGGGAGCAACATGGAAGCCACACGTAAGTTAGATATATCAGATGTAAATTTTACTTCCTTGACCCGCCAAACATCATCCAAAGACAACGCATTCACCGGAACGGACGGAATTTCAAGCAAGCTGGTTAACCGATCCATCCGAACGGATCCCAACGCTGTATTCAAAAAGAATTGAGATATCCCCGTTGCGCGTTCGACTTTTGCCATTTGATCCGGCAACGGCGTCACGGAAGCCTTTTCCAAAATCTTATCAATAACAAGAACGTCTTTTTCTTCGTCTTTCATTACCATGCGATCAATCGTCATACCTTGACCGATTGAAATATTCAAAGCCGGGACAAAAACAATTTTATATGAAAAACGTTGAAAGGAGATGTCATTTTGTTCCATCAACTGATACAACCCCGGACTTAACTGCGCCACATCCGTCAAATCCGTTTCATATGCCGGATATCCGTTAAAATCGGAAGCACGGTTAAAAACAATCTGATATTCAGGAACAACCGTTTTTTGTTCATCCGGCAAAGTGCTTTGAGGAACCGTTATCACGTATCCCGTTCCTTGCGTCGCAATGCTCGGTTGCGCGGACAAAACCAGTTCAGACGGTAAAACGTCTTTTTTAAACAAATCCAATAAAGCCTGCCCTTCTCCGGAAACTTCATTCCCCTGCTGAACCACGATGGATTGAATAGGCGATGTTTCCGACGCAACAACCGGTTGCACACATGCCATCACGGAAACGACGCTGCACAAAACGGTCGATAAAATCAGTTGTTTCATTTTTCCTCCTGTAAATCTTCGGGCAGAATCGTCATATGAAAATCATAAGACACTTCACCTTCATCTTCGTTTTTATAAATAACCCCCAAAAATTCGCTGGCTTTATAAACTTCCGCCGGCGCATCATTTGAATTGCTCTCTTTTATGTAAAGATTTTGCGTATTCATGAGTGTTTGAAAATATTTTTCCAATTTTTGAATTTCTGATTTTGTTAACATAGAACCCTCTTTGATATGACTTTCCTATCATAGAGTAAAAAAAACTTTTTAAAAAGCCTTTTTTTCGTGTATATTTCAAAAAATGATGCAAAAAGAAATTTCCATAGCGCCGATGTTGGATTGGACAGATAGGCATTTTCGTTTTTTCCTGCGGCAAATTTGCAGGCATGCTTTGCTTTACACGGAGATGATTAATGAACATGCCATTGTGTTGGGAGACAAAAATCGTTTATTGGCATTTGATGCGCTCGAACAACCGCTGGCTTTGCAAATCGGCGGTTCAACGCCGAATTTAATGGCTGAATGCGCCGCCATCGCGCAAGATGCCGGCTTTGCGGAAATCAATATCAACGCCGGATGCCCGTCAACACGTGTCCAAGCCGGAACATTCGGTGCCTGTTTAATGGCAACACCCGATTTGGTGGCGCGCTGTATAGATGCCATGCAAAAAAGGACAACCGTGCCGATAACGGTTAAAACACGCATTGCATTGGAAGGTCCCGGCGACGGATATACCGAACTTTGCCGTTTTGTTCAAACTGTTCGAGCGGCCGGATGTCGCAAATTTATTATTCATGCGCGAAAAGCTCGGCTAAAAGGATTAACACCCAAAGAAAATCGCGAAAAAATGCCACTGAATTATCCGTTGGTTTACCGACTGAAACAAGACTTTCCCCACTTGACAATCATCATTAACGGCAATATTACCTCTCTTGACGCCATTGAAGCTCATTTAACGCAAACCGACGGCGTTATGATTGGACGGCGCGCGTATGCCGACCCTTATTTTCTGGCGACCGTTGATAACCGATATTATCATGATGCGCATCCGATTCTGTCGCGTGAAGAAATCATTGAACACATGATTCCTTACTTTGAAAATCAAATGGCGCAAGGCATTAAACTGCACACAATGACACGCCATTTGATGGGGCTTTATTATCAACAGCCGCGTTCCAAAGAATTTAAACAGACTTTAATGCAAAATGATTTAGAGGCCTTAAAAGCATTTTTAAATCGATAACGTACAATAAACCGGTGCATGATCGGATGGTTTAGGCTCCCCACGCCATGCTTTCATGACATCTGCCTGCGTCACATGTGACGCCAGCATCGGCGACACATACAAAGCATCCAGAAAAATCCCGTTATTTCGAGGCCAAGCGCCGCCTTGAAAATCCCAAAACGTATAAAATCCATCGTTCGGATGAAAATGCCGCAATGCATGAAAAACGCCTGTATTTAATAACTGCGTTAATTTATCCCGAACCGGCTGCACCATCAAAGCACTGTCATAAAACAATTCCGGCCGATAGACGTCTTTGTCTTGATAAATCACATTGAAATCACCGCCCAAAATAAACGGTATCTGCCGGTCTATTAAATGTTGAACATGCCTTGTCAACGCATCCATCCATTCGAGTTTGTATGTCAGCCGAGACGTATCTTCAGGATTATTAGCCGGTGCCGTTCCGTTAGGCACATAAACGCTGATGACATGCAATCCGTTCGGCGTCGTTACTTCAATAAAACGCGCCTGATCTTCAAAACCGGGCAACGCCGTTTGAACCAATTGAATCGGCTCTCGCGATAAAACAGCGACCCCGTTCCAAGACTTCTGCCCGCTGACCAACGCATGATATCCTTTGCTTTGAAAATCCAAAACGGGAAATTTTTCTGTTTCCATTTTTACTTCCTGAAGCAAAAGCAAATCCGGTTGTTCTTTTTTCAAAAAAGCTTCCAACAACGGCATCCGCGCCCGTAAAGACGCAACATTCCACGAAACGATTTTTTGCATGACAAACCCTTTCCCTTTCGTTATACTGATAGTCATGAAACAGTATACTGCTTTTATTTTATATGTCACTTTTTTTCTGGGCTTAAGCATCTTTTTACCGCTGAAAGCCGCAGATTGCAGCACTTATCAACGCCCTGTGACGGTTCGCGTCAACATTAATCCGGGCGCCGTGCGATACAATAATTCCCTGTCCAATTCACAATTTCCCAGCAAACCTTATGCCTCCACGATGGGATTAACCGTCGCCCAATTAACAATAAACATGCAGGCAAAGTCTTTTGTCCGAGAAGACTCAAACGGAGCCTGCATCGGTTTGGACGAATTAACCGTTAATGTCGGCTTTCCGAAAATTGACGTGTACATTGATAAGAAATACCGACCGGGAACGTGTCAATACAATGTTATCAAAGAACACGAAAATTACCATGTTCGCGTTCAACAGGAAGGCTTAACGTTCTTTGGCGGCAAGATAGAAGAAGCTTTTCAAATTGCGGCCAATAAAATAAAACCGCGTTCATTAAGTTCACCCGGCCAAGCGCAAAGCATTTTAAATCAAATGGTGGCTCAGGTTAAAAAAGACGTTGACCCGCTGATAAAATTCGTTGAAAAACGATTGCGTGAAGAAAACGAAGTTATTGACACGGATGAAGCCTATCGCAAAACCAGTCAAAAATGTAAAAAATGGTAAGGAAATGCAATGCCTGTTCTTGTAAAAAACAATTTACCCGTTATTGAAAAGCTGGAACAAGAAGGCTTATTCGTTATGAAACCCAAACGAGCGGCCTCACAAGACATCCGGCCGTTAAGAATTGCGCTGGCCAATCTGATGCCATCTAAAATTTCAACAGAGCTTCAATTTTTACGTCTGCTTTCCAACAGCCCGCTTCAGATTGAAATTACGTTGCTGCGCATGGATTCGCACACGTCCAAACATACCGACAGCGATTATTTAAAACAATTTTATGTTTCTCCGAAACAAATCGAACATCAACGCTTTGACGGCATGATTATCACCGGCGCGCCGGTCGAAACAATGGATTTTGAACAAGTCGATTATTGGCCGGAAATTTGTGCGCTGATGGATTATACGCGCAGCCATGTTTTTTCGACAATGTATATTTGTTGGGGAGCGCAAGCCGGCCTTTATCATCATTACGGCATTCAAAAACATTTATTGCCCAAGAAATGTTTCGGTGTGTTTGCTCATACGCCGCACGAACCGCATCATCTTTTGCTTAAAGGCGCGGACAGTCAAGTTTTTGTTCCCCACTCCCGACATTCGGGTTGGAAAATCAAAGACATTGAAAACCATCCGGATTTACATATTGCTTTGGATGCCAAAGAAGCCGGCGCGTGCCTTGTTATGGCTCATGAAGCACGCCAAATCTTTATCTCGGGACACTTTGAATATGATGCAGATACACTGGCTAACGAGTATTTTCGTGATTTGAAAAAAGGAATGGCTATTCAAATGCCCAAGCATTATTTCAAAGATAATGACCCGCAAAAGGGCTCTTATTTCAATTGGCGCGCTCATGCGAATTTGATTTTTTCCAATTGGCTGAATTATATTGTTTATCAACGGACGCCTTATGATTTAAATACATTGACGAAAATATAAAAAAACACCCGAACGGGTGTTGAAATGGTGCCGCTGGCGTGACTCGAACACGCGACTTACTGATTACGAATCAGTTACTCTACCAACTGAGTTACAGCGGCGTTGACATTCTTTTATCCGATTTTAAATAAAAAAGCAATAAAAATATGCATGTTTTTTTATTTTTTAGTCGAACGGGTCAACGCATTCAAAACACCATGCAAGGTTCTGATTTCCTGTGCCGTCAAAGCATTCCTCGTAAAAATATTCGTTAAGTTACGGAGCATACGCGGTTTTTTATCGGCAATTTTGAAATAATCCCGTTCCTGCAACACTGTTTCCAAGTGCGTTAAAAACATATCCATTTCGGATTTTGTAGCCAAGACATCCGTTTCATGCGCAACCGAAATACGGTTCAATAACAATCCCTTAAAACACTCATACCCCACCAACAACACAGCTTGAGACAAATTCAAAGATGTATGTTCGGGATTCAAAGGAATTTCAATAATACCGTCCGCAAAAGCAACTTCATCGTTTTCAAGCCCCGTTCGCTCCGGGCCGAATAAAATTCCCGGCCGGCCGGCTTTTTTCAATTGCTCTGCCAAACGCGGAACCAACGCCTCGGCCGTATAAACCGGCTTCACCATGTCACGAATCCGCGCTGTTGTAGCAAAAAGACAAGTTAAATCGGAACAGGCCGCTTCCAATGAATCAAATATCCGAGCGTTTAATAAAATTTCATCTGCTCCGGAAGAAGCACGCAATGCTTTTTCGCTTTTCGGATTATCACGAGGCGCCACAAGTCGCATCTGATAAAGGCCGCAATTCATCATCGCGCGCGCAGCCATGCCCATATTTTCGGCCATCTGCGGGCGAACCAAAATAAAAACAGGGGCCGCAGCCCCTTTTAAATCCGGCATCTCATCCTTATTCGGAAACATTGATTTCATCCTCTTGCAAAATGACATCCGTTAAATCATAATTCATTCCCGGAAGGCGTTTTTGTTCTTCATCTTCTTGTTGTTTGCGCCACAGGTCTTGATATTCCTGCACATCCATTCCCATTTTATCCGTAAATTGTTTATTCATTCGGTCAATTTGCCGGCGTTGAACGGAAATTGTTTCTTCATTAATGTCAGGCGTTTTAAATCCCGACAACATTCGTGCCACAACGGCTTGCGGATCTTCATTGATTTCTTGAGATAACGAATGCGTATCTTCGGCCTTGAATTCAAAACGAATCGGCGTCTGTTCATTCAGCTTTTTTTGTTCCGCCTGAAGCTTTTCCGGATCATCTTCAACCTCTTTTAAGGCCTTTTCATGCGCCTTTTGAATCGCATCATCTAATCCGCGCATCGTCGAATACATCCGCTTTGCCAACAACGGATCTTTAAATGCCGGCCGCTTTTGAACATATTCCAAAATGGCCTTTTCACGCTGTTGCTCCGGCGTTAAAGCTTCTTCGGCGACAGGTTCAGCCGGTTGCACTTCAACAGAAACAGGTGCCGCCTGCGGTTGACCGGCACCGGCCATTTTCAAGCGAGCGGAATCCAGCTCCTGCGCCATTGCACTGCTTGCTATTCCGCAAAACAAAAGCCCCCACAGCGCTGTTTTCATTTTTTGCTCCTATTGCCCGTTGATGACCTTGAAAGAGGTTTCGACAAAGTTTTCCAAAGACAACCCCGTTTTTCTTTCAATAAATTCTTTGAAATCATGCGGCATTCTTAAAATCGGATTTTGAGACCCGCCGGCCGACTCCAATTCTTGCAAAGCCTGCATATATTGCCGTTGATACCATGCCGGCGCATTCATAATATACGAATCGTATTCTTTCGGAATACCATATCCGACTTTTCGTAAATGCTCCGTCATCAGCAAAATATTGGCTTTGTTGACTTCCGGGGCAATCATTTCCTGACCGTAAGCTTTTCCGAATGTCGTTGCTTCGCCGGTATATTGTGTTCTGTCAATTTTATAAGAATCTAATTCACCCGCACTGTCACCGATACCTTGTCGAACACGAACAGCCGTTCCTTCACGGACATTCAGAATTTCGGAAGTATTGTACATTCTATCTTCCACGGGAGACCGCGTTGCCCAAGGATCTGCCGGTAAATCAGACGCCGCAACAGGTAAGGCGACCGCACAAAATAATAAAGATAACGGTATCAAACGCATGGTTATTCCCTCCATTTTCATGACCTTTTGTTTTAGTATAACAATTTTTTTCAACAAACAAAACTCTTTTTTAACGATAAAAGCGCTTTTGTTGAAAGAAAAAAACAATTCCCGCCGGCAACATCAAAACGTAAACTAACCCGACAATGCTGGCAAAAGCCCAAAAGTTTTTAAACATAAACGTTACAAAACAGGCTAACAATGCCAACATCGCAACCGTCGTTATCTGTCGATAAGCCGGTTTTAATTTGGGCAAATGTACCTTTTTAAAGCAAGGCGTCGGAATACGACTGGCCATCAAAACGGCACTGACAACCATGAAACCGCTGACCAAATATTCGTTTTTAAAGAAATCGTTTTTCGTCCACAGGTAAAAGACCAACGGCAACAAGCCGAGATAAGCGCCTCCCGGTGCCGGCAATCCCATAAAAAAGTGCTTCCAATACGGCGGTTGCGGTTCATCATCCAACATTGTATTAAACCGCGCCAGCCGCAATGCGCAACACATAGCAAAAAACAAAACAATCATCCAAGGAACGCCGACAGCCAAAGGATCTTTAACGCCTTCTGCCACAGCCGTTGCCCGAATAGCCGGATCCATTGTCCATTGATACAACAAAAATCCGGGTGCTACACCAAAGCTGACCAAATCCGACAAAGAATCCAATTCGGCACCAAATCGAGACGATGTATTTAAGTACCGAGCCACCCGCCCGTCCAATGCATCAAACACGGCAGCCAATGCAATACTTAAAACAGCCGCTCCCCAGTTGCTCCAAAAAGCAAACTGCATGGAAGAAATCCCGCACGCCAATGCCATCATTGTCACCATATTCGGAAACATCGGCCGAATAGGCAGTTCTTTTGTTTCTTCTGTTTTCTTCATCTGTTTTTTCATGATTATCTTGTTTCCCCTTCCGTTGGAACTTGTGTCCCCGTCAAATCTGCCAAAATTGTTTCTCCGGCAACGGCAATCTGTCCTAAAGCCACTTTCGGCGCAACACCTTTGGGCAAAAAGACATCCAACCGGCTCCCGAAACGAATCAATCCGAACCGTTGCCCGGCAGCCAACGCATCGCCTTCTTTAACAAAAGAAACAATCCGACGTGCCACCAATCCGGCAATCTGAACAAAACCGACTTTGGTTCCGTTTGCCATGACAACACTGTATTCTTCGCGTTCGTTATCCTCGCTGTCTTTATCTTGAACACTGACAAATTTGCCCGGGCGATAATTGATTTTATGAATCGTTCCCGTCACCGGACAACGATTAACATGGACATTAAAAACGCTCATAAAAATACTGATACGCGTTAACGGTTCATTTCCCATATCAATCTCGGCCGGTGGGACAACGTCAACAATATTGCTGACAATCCCGTCTGCCGGCGCAATCACCCATTGATCACCAACCGGTGTTACGCGATTAGGATTGCGGAAAAAATAAAACGTAAAAACAGTAAGCAACAATCCGATATAACCCAGCCAAGTGAACAAGAAAAAGACTTTCCCCATCGCAAACAACAAAACAGCTGCTGCCGCAAAGCAGGCGACAAACAAAACACCTTCTTTGTGAATCGGCGGCAAAACATACCGTTTCCAAGACAAATCAACTGCGGGATTTTCATTTTTTGAATTCATCGATATCTCCTTTAATGATAAATTTGCTTTAATTTACAGCAAAGTAATCGAAGAATCAAAACCTTTTTTACATACAAGCATAAAAAGAAAGTAGACAACGCCCGTTTTTTGTGCCATATATAAGGTCGTTTTAAAAGTCCCCATCGTCTAGAGGCCTAGGACACTGCCCTCTCACGGCAATAACGCGGGTTCGACTCCCGCTGGGGACGCCAGCCAACAAAAAGCCCCCATATCTTGGGGGTTTTTGTTGGGTTGATTTATCAACGGGAGAAGAACCCGCAAGCAGGGTTCGCCAGACGAACGAAGTGAGGCGGAAAGGGGCCCGTTCGGGAAACGAATGGGAATGTCCACTCCCGCCAAAGGACGCCAGCCAACAAAAAGCCCCCACATCTTGGGGGTTTTTTGTTGGGTTGATTTATCAACGGGAGGAGAACCCGCAGGCAGGGTTCGTCAGACGAACGAAGTGAGGCGGAAAGGGGCCCGTTCGTAAAACGAATGGGAATGTCCACTCCCGCCAAAGGACGCCAGCCAACAAAAGCCTTTCCGAATTAAATCAGACTGCCGACATGAACATGCCGCTTACATTAAAATGTTATTTTCATCGTATTTTCAACGACACCCGGCAGGACATCATAAATCGAACACCCCATTATTTGTTCAAAATGATCTTTGATTTCATAAACCCGTTTCCATCTGGGAACTGTCACCGGATGCGTTCCATAACGCATTGCCACATCGACAAACCTTTTTTCAATCAAACAAAATCCCGTCGGCATTGCCAGCTTATCACACAGCTGAACCAACAAGTCATAATCATCATAAGAGACCGTTTCAATAAAGTCTTTCATAAATGCAAATTCTTCGGGCGTCATATCATAACTTCCCAGCAGCGAATGAATATCTTGAAGAATAAACGCATGCGTTATACAAATTTGAGCCGCTTTTTCCCACCCGAACTGCATGCAATACCGGTACCCGTCCAACAAATGCCGGTTTCCCGTCACGCCGACATATCGACCGATGTCGTGCATTAATCCCAAAATATAAGCTTGCGTCGGATCCAAATGAGAACACTTTTGTGCAATATATTGGCAAGCCAACGCCGCATAACGCGAATGAGAAGTCCACGGGCCCGGGTTAGATTGTCCGGCCTTTTCTAACTCCGCGTGAGCACGATTGACATCTAATATCTCGTTCGACATAATAGCCCTCTTTGATAACTTGGGTATACAATATATAGGAATATCTCCGTTTTGTAAATAAAAAACCGCTTTAAAAGCGCATATATTCTCTTTACTTTTTTTATATATTTGTATATTATACAAAAAAGTGACCAAAAGAGAATAAAATGGAACAAACACCCCTTTCCGAAACGTCCGGCGCAACACGGTACATGTCAATTTACCAAATACCGTCTTTGTTTAATCAGTTTGAAGAAAAACTGAAATTAGCGCGCAGCCTGCATCTGCCCAAATTCACCATGCAAGAAATTCCCCTTTTATTACAAGCCGGCATTGATGTCTATTATGCCTCTTATTTTCTATTGATTGAAAAACTGAATACGGCATGGGTCAAAGGAATGACGGATCTTTATGAAAAACCGAAAGTATCCTCTTTGTCTCATCAGGTTCTGGACATCATGTTGGATGTTTGTGCTTTAGATTTTGAACGCTTTCACCGCATGATGATGACAACATCCATTTACGGCGTTTGCGCTGTTAAAAACGATATCAGAAGCGTTTCAAAAATCATGGAAACGTATCGAGGCCATCCGCAAGCCCTTTTTGAACTTTTGTTTTCCATGCAAAATGTTTATGTCCCGACGACGCAACGCATTGAATCGGTACCGCTTTTTCTGACACTGGAAAACGGTTGGGTGATGCGAACCTTTTTAGAAAACGTCAATCGCACGGCTTTAATGGAAACACCGGCCGGGCAAAAACTTTTCAATACGTTGCTGGAACTTTTTTTCAGCAAACCGAAACTCATTTTTGAATTTGATACGCTTTTAAAAAAGATATTGGTTGACAATGGCCATATACGGCCAGACTGGGCAACAGACCTTTTTGAAAATCGAGCCGCCGTTTTGAAAAAAAATCTGGAACAAAATTATGCGTATTGTCAAAGCGACCTGAACCAAAACGAAACAAACGGCATTACGCGGGTACATTTTAAAGCTTTTTATCTTTTGTGCAAGTATGCCAAATCCTACGAATATGCTGATTTGCTTCAATCTTTCTTTGTTAAACATATCAAGCCTGATTTTTTACAAGCCGGTATTCAAGAGCTATCCGCATCGGAACTTAAAACATTTTATGATATTCTTCAGCCGCCGACATTCAGCGCCGAACACCTGTCTGCTCCGCAAAAAGTTGCTTTAAAATATTTAACCCATTTGACCTACGGCAAAGAGGGTACCTCAAAAGCATTGCTTTATTATTTGCACAGCCGACATTTGATAACGGAACCGGAAGTTCTCCGCTTGTTTCAATTACAAAAAGAGTGCAGCCGGACTGTCTTCAAGTATCATTTTGTTCACGCTCCCGACCCGATTGAGCCTTTCAACGACGCTTACTACAATTATGTCGCTTCGTTCGAAACAGCCGATGAAGCGGCGGAGCACATTGACAGGAATTTGGATTTCTTCATAGCCTCACTTCAAGCCAACCCGCCACACATGCTTCATTTATTAAAGAGGTTCGGTGTTTTCTTTTATTGGGTTCATCACAATCATCCGCAAGCCATTCAAAAAGTGTATAAAACGCTTCCCAAACCCGGCGAGCGGTTCTATCGCATGTTTTTAAGAAGAGACACCAAAGGAAACACTTTGCTTCATGAAGCATGCCGCAAGGGAATGTCCGATATTCTTCAGATAATTGAAAATCAGCCGGAAAGTTACCTGATGGAAGCCTTTTTTACACCAAATAAACAAGGTTTAATTCCATTGGATGTTTTAAATCCTTGTTTAAAAACTTGGGTACAAACGCACATTCCGTTCTTAAGCCCGTTGCTGGAACCGGTCAGCCCGCAAATTTTGTCACATCACAACTTTGTCCCGGCAACGACTGTTCAACCGCCGACGATGCCGCACATTCAAAAACGAGATATTAAATTGTTGTCTTCTTTTCAAACGGAGCTTGACAAAATTCACAAAAAATATCCGACAATTTACAAAAAAGCGCAACAATTTATTACGGATTTGCGGGCAACGGAAAATATTCAACCGATTTTAAATGCAGACTGGAAACGCGCTTATAACATGTTTGCCCATACCATTGGGGGCGGGCGGTGCAATTTTCGGTTAGCCTATATGATTGAGGGCCATAAAATCGTTCTGACAAAAATCAGTCGCCGAGACCACATTTACACGGAATTGATTGAAAACGGAGATGATTTACGGAAAAGAGCTGCATTTTACCTGCAAAAACAAACGATAGACAAAAAAGTGCTTGACAAAGGCAAGCAGAACGAGTAAAAAACACCTATTCTTTTATGGCGGATGTAGCTCAGTTGGTTAGAGCGCTGGTTTGTGGTACCAGATGTCGTGAGTTCGAGTCTCATCTTCCGCCCCATAAAAAAACGTCCCTTTCAAGGGGCGCTTTTTTTATGGAATGGGAGGGAGGCTCGAACTCGGAAGAGGACGCTAAGCAAAAAGTGTCCGGTGGACAGTTTTTGTCTGCAAGTCCAACGCAACATCTTAATGAGCAAGGGAAATGACAATGACCGCAGCGAATTTAGATGCCGTTGCACGAAGGCGTGAAACGCCGTGTCTCATCTTCCGCCCCCTATTTGCCCGACGCAAACATTTTTGTCGGCACATGTCGATGAGATAATCCCTGTACGCATTCCTCCATTGCAATACGATGGAATGGGAAACAGAATTGAACTCAAAAGACACCAACGGCGTGCTGTATCGCGCACTTTTTGTTAAGTATAGCTGTTTCTTTTAAAAAGCAAATTGAACGGATATACGATATCCGGCTCCTCGACTGGAAGAATACGATGGATATGACTGAACGGACAAAGACTGCGCAATGGTCGAATCCTTATCCCCTGCCAACCAATCAGCCACTTCTGTAATCGGATCCATCAGAAAAATAGCGCTTTTTCCCAAAAATTCGGAATTCCACAACCGATAATCATTTGCAATAATGTTTCGTTTGGCAATATAAAATCCTTCACCGACCAAAGCACCCGCAACCGGCGTTACGATTAAATCCTGAATAGAGGGAATTTCGGCAAACGATTCAATCCCGTATTCCCAAAAGAAAGTTGATAACATAAAAGAATAAAAGAAAGATTCCATCGCATTGGCGCCGGCAGACCGCGCACCCATGTAATAAATAGCGCCGACATACGGATGCGCTACGTAATTCAACCATAAATCATCTTCATCCCACACAGGGCCATGCGTCACGTTGTCCCACCATTTTTTAGCCGGGCTTTTGTCATCATCTTCCCAATTCGTCACGCTGGAGGGCATCAAATATAAAATACCCATTGTGGCCACACCGGCGCCGACCAATAAAAATGTATTTCTGGCCAAAACAGGTTTATTGATTTGGCTGTCATCAAAGGAATAAGGCCTTTGATATGGTGTATCAAAAGACAAACTGGGGCCGCTTAAATTAACAACCGAATTCGAAGCCAATGCCGAATGCGGCACAGATACGGCATAAAAAGTTTCCGCCGCGCCGGCTATATTCGCAAAAAGAAAACAGCTGCCCAAAAGCAGAACAAACCAGCGTTTCAACAAATTTTGTTTCATCATTTTTATTTTGCGGAAAACCCGCTTGACCTTTAATTGACACACATACGTATTTCTTGGGAGGACATGCTATGCTATTCTGCAACGGAATGCAAGCATATTTTATGTCATATTCCATAAGAGATTATTATTTTTCGGATTTCCCCTTTCATTTTTGCGTCAAACAGCCTATTTCTCTCCCATTGAACAAAGGAAAGGAAACATATGATGTCCATTAAAGGGTCTGAAACTGAAAAAAATTTATTGATTTCTTTTGCCGGAGAAGGCCAAGCTCGAAACCGCTACACATATTGGGCCAGCGCTGCCAAGAAAGAAGGATATGAACAAATTGCTTACATATTTGAATTAACGGCTAATCAAGAAAAAGAACATGCCGAACGCTTCTTTAAATTTTTGGAAGGCGGAGAATTAACGGTTGCCGGTTTATATCCGGCCGGTGTTATCGGAACGACACTGCAAAATTTACAAGAAGCGGCCGGGAACGAACATTATGAAAGTTCGACACTTTATCCCGGATTTGCCGACATAGCGGATCAAGAGGGTTTCCATGAGATTGCCGATGTTTTTCGTCAAGTCAGTATTGCCGAGCATGCACATGAAAAAAGATATTTGGAGTTGGCCGACAACATCAAAACAGAACGTGTTTTCAAACGCGAAAAACCGGTTGTTTGGCAATGTCGCAATTGCGGTTATGTCATGACGGGAACGGAACCGCCGAAAATTTGTCCGTCATGCGCACATCCTCAAGCTTACTTTGAACTTGAAATGCATAATTGGTAAGAAAAGGAGCCAATCGGCTCCTTTTTATCGGTTTGACACAAACGGCCGCATAACCGGTGTGGAATTTGTTTTGTTACTTCGTTTTATCATGCATGCGACGAGCAACTGTCGGATTCAACGGTGCATTTTGTCCCTTTTGCTTTCCGCCATATAAAGCACGGCGCAAAGAATGGTCAACCAGCTTGCCGTTTGTATCCGAATCCACTTGACGAATTTCTTGGGCTTTTGCAGAACGTTCTTCTTGAACTGCCTGCTCGTCTCTAGTGAGAGCACCTTTTTCAATCAACAACTGAGCCACATCCATATTCCCATTATAACACGCCCCCTTCAACGCCGTTTCATTCCATCTATTTTTTGCATTGACATCGGCACCTTTTTTAATCAGTAGCCGAGCCATGTCTGTATAACCATACCTACACGCCAATATCAATGCCGTAGAGCCATACATATCTTTTGCATTGACATCCGCTCCCTTTTCCAACGCGTCGCTCATCTTGTCGAAAGAAAAATCTTCCATTGCACTAACTAACTCTTTTGTTGCTTTTTCTCGCCGTTGATTGTTTTTAGACATCATTTGATGTCCTTGACGCAGTTCTTCCGCCGAAGCCCCTGCTTGTTGCAGTTTTTTCAAATCGTCCATTGTATAAACGTGCGCCAAATCCAATTTTTGGGTCATCCTATTCTCCTTTGTTTTGTTTGAATAGAAAGATTGTAACGCTTCATCAATCTTTCCCTATTTTGTATTATAACATACCCCCCCCCCCC
>CALGXF010000061.1 GCA_937935995.1 uncultured Alphaproteobacteria bacterium | reverse complement strand
TTTGGTTGATTTTATTGCCGGGGCAGGCACATGTTTCCGGATCGGCTCCGGTCGGCGTCCCCGTCGGACACACGCATTGTGACCCGTTCCAATAGGTTGTCGGGCTGGGACATGTACAGGTATTGTCTCCATCCGGATCCGTCATGTTACTCGGACAAACACATTGACCGTTTTGGTTGATTTTATTGCCGGGGCAGGCACATGTTTCCGGATCGGCTCCGGTCGGTGTTCCCGTCGGGCACACACATTCTACCCCGTTCCAATAGGTTGTCGGGCTGGGGCATGTGCAGGTATTGTCTCCATCCGGATCGGTCATATTGCCCGGACAAGCACAGACATTTGACGAGTTGGGAACTTTGTTTCCTCGACATGTACAATAAATGGGATCGGCACCGACAGGGGTATCGGACGGACAAACACATCCTGCGTCCGAACAGACTTGGTTGCCGACACATTTATAAATACAATCGTCGCCGGATTGTTCGTAACAAGGGCCACATGCAAAATCAGTCAACATTTGGCCTTGCGGAATGGCAGCGAAAACAAAATTAATCGTGTTTTCGTCAGAGGAACATAAGAATGTATCCCCTTCTTGCCAAGTTTGTTCATTAATAGACACAGATAAAGCGTTCGGATGAGCCATTTCGGCAATTCGACGGCAGACCGGTTGCGAAACGGGAGAAACCGTTACGGTAAATGTCGTGGTTGAGCTTTTCGTCTGTTCGTAGGTAAACGTTCCGATTTGACCTTTAAACCCTAAGGCAGCAATCGGCGCGTTTATTTGATATCGGGAAAATGTGCCGTCATTCATGATAGAGGCTGCTCTTAAAGAAACTTCTTTGGTAATGGCGTTTGCCGTGCTTTTATTCATGGCATACCGATAACCGGCAATCCCGCCCAATGTTAAAATCCCCATGATAACCAATACAGCCAGCATTTCAATCATGCTGCGACCTTTATCTAAACAGGTGAAAACCAATTTTACAGCTCCTTTTAGTTGTGTTTATCAATTTTATTATTATCACACGGCAAGAAAAATGCAAGGAGTTTATAAACTTTCTGCTTGAACGCCGAACAGACGGGGATGTTTTTATTGACCGGAATACAGGTTTGATGGTAAACTAATAAAAGAGGTGATGTCTATGTCTTTATTGGATTTTTTGAACAATCACGGGAAGAAAATCCTACCGGTTATTGCACCGGCCGTATCTTTTTTGTCTCCCATGAATGTGGAGGCAAATCAAGCCTCTTTAAAAGAATCTGTTCCGGGAATTTCTGCCAATTATGTTTCACCTTCTTTGCAATATTTTCAGGATAGGTGCGAAGGCACGGATGATGAAAAACGTATGTTGAAATCGCTTTTGTCGGATTTGTACCAATATCCGGAAGGAAAAGAAGTTATCGATAAAATGGATAAAAGAACATCTTTTGGAATAGGACAACCGACCGGCGGTGGAGCAGGGTTGGATCCGAAAACGGGACGCATTGGCTTGGCTTTGACGTCCAGAAAAGACATGACTGATAAAAACGCGACAGAATATAAAAATACGCTTGTCACATTATACCACGAAGCAATTCATGCCAAACAGGCTGCAAACGGGCAAGTGCCTTCTATTCAAGAGGGAATAACAGGAACGGATTATGCGCGCAACTATAAGATGTTAGAAGTTGAGACTTTTGCAAAGGAGCTTCCTTTTGCGGATAAAGTATATGGGGCTGTTTTGCCGCAGGAAATGGATGATTGGAAAAAGGCCGAATTGGAAACTTTCCGGGCATATGAAGCTGATTTTCAAAAGAAAAATCCGAATGCTTCGGCAGACAAAGCAAAAGAACAGGCTGTGTCTAAAATGGTTGAAGATTTGTGGACGGCTCCCGAAAGGCTGGATATGAAAACGCCTGTTTTGAAACAAAAAAGCATGTATGACGAATCGTTAATCGCTTGGCATGACCAAAGAACTTCTGAAGCTTTGAATGTTTATGAACGGGAAAAACGAGCCGCCGACGGAAAGGTTGTTAAAAATAAGCAAAAAGCAGAGGCACAGATGAAAAAGACGGCCGATGAAATCGGTAGTCGCATGCCGATGGCAGATTGGACGCGGAAATTGTCATTGGAAGGGATGCGCGCATCGGGGGCGCCAACAGAGCAACAATTGGAAAGCGCTCGCGAAAAGTTTGTATCGGATATGGCAAAAGCATCTGCCGAAAAAAAGCCAAGTAAGGCGAAAAAGCTTGAAAAGAGGGCTGTTAAAAATTACAAAGAAGTCAAGTCTCAATATGATTATATGGAAAGCCTCCGGTTAAAAGCATCTGATTTTTTTAAAAATGAAGATAAACAGACAATGCCCGTCCTGCAAACCAATCAAGGAGAAGTGAAATCTACGCAAAGTCCGTCAAATCAAAAGACGACGGCAATGTCGACGGCTGTTTCTTCCTTGAAATCTTCGCAGCGTTAATTTTAAAATACTTGCCTTTTTTTGAGGGAGATAATTGCATCGGGAAAAGAAGCAATAACATTGGGGTCTATACAACAAAAAAACCGCTTTTAGGAAGCGGTTTTATTTTGGTACCTCTGGCCGGACTTGAACCAGCACGGCATCACTGCCAACAGATTTTGAGTCTATCGCGTCTACCAATTTCGCCACAGAGGCATCATCTCTTTCATAGACAGGACATTAATATACCTGAAATTTTGCATTCGTCAAGCAAAAAAGTAAAAAAAATTAAAAAATTTATCAACGGGCGGATTAAAAAGCAAAATTAAAGAGCCGCCAACCTTAAAATCGGCTTAAGTTTCATCCGTCTGACAATTCGGGCATCCGGCACCGGTGTAGTCGGTGCATGTTGTGCCGCATTGTGTCCAATCTTTGTAACAGACATAGCTGCCGGCGCTCAGGTAACAGGCAATAATCGGAGATTGTGTCCCGATACAACCATAGTAATTCATACCGTTTTTTCCAAATTGAGTTCCGGCCGGGCAGGAGTCTCGGCATAAACCCAGTTGGCAGTTATTTCCGTCTAAATCACATTTTTGACCACAGTTGATATTGTCTTGAATGGAGCAGGTTCCATTTAAAGTACATTTAACACCATCCGGGCTGATACACATATTATCTTCAAAATAAGTTCCGGCAGGACAGCTTATTTCGTCAAGGCAGTCTGAACATCCTGAGGCAAGATAATCTGTACAGTTATGTCCGCATTGAATTTTGTTTTTATAGCAATTGAAACGAGTTAAAGACGGATTATGATTTTCACAAGCGATTTGTGTTTGAGGATTATAACACCCGTATCCGGTTGATACTTTTTGATAGGAAAGCCCCGTTGGGCATAAGTTGCTACAAGAACCGTATGTACAGGTAGCATCAAATGTACAAACATAACCACATTGATTGTTATTTTCGTCAAAACATGTTTCATTTTTTAACTGACAATAATGACCGGTCGCCTCGTTTAAACAGGCAACCGAGTTGTTTTTAGTCGTTAAAATCCATCCGGCTGAGCAAATGGCATCATCTGTACAGCTTCCTTTTTGACAATCTGTTCCAAGTGTTGAGCAGTTTCTGCCGCAGTATATACCGTCTTTATAACATTCAATTGTCGTTGATGTTCCTCTGGTGCAGAAAACAGCGGTTTCTTCATGAAAACAGCCGAAAAGCTCCCAACCGGAATGATACCCGAAAACAGATCCGTCTTCACACATATCAAGGCACATACCGGTACATTTTTCTCCCGTGACGGAGGCACATTGACCGCATTTTTTCTCTTGAATATAGCAATGAAATTGATTTCCGGACGGGAAACAATTTAAATCGCCTGAAACACATCCGAAATAAGAAACGTGCGGTAAATTTTGATAAGAAGTTCCTCCGGGACAGTAATTTTGGCAATAACCTTTTACGCAAACGCTTCCGTCCTCATTGCACCCGGTGCCACACCGATTGCCGTTAATGTCCGTGCAGGTGTAGTTAGACCCCGAACCCGTACAAAGAACAGATTGACAGCGGTTGTCAACCAACATTGAACCGGACGGACATACACATTGACCTTCTTCATTGATGGAGGCTCCTTCCGGGCAACTGCATGTTCCGTTCATGCAAATTTGCGATGCCGGACAACAAGTCCCGTTACAGGGTTCCGAGTCTGGTAAACAACACAATCCGTCACCTTTGCATTCCGTCCCGTCCGGACACGCACATAACGATCCGCATAATCCGTCCGTCGGATAACATGCATTGTTACAACATGTTTCATCATTGCCGCACGCGGGTAAACACACATCAGTGGGTTTGTTCATGTTCCTGTCAAAGTAAAAGTAAAGGGTAGGTTTTGTTTGACAAATGGACGTATCTGTTCCATCGAACTGTGTTCCGTTACCCATGCCGTCATTTGTAGCTTCCACAACATAAGAGGAAGCGGCCATGTCCAACAACAATCGGCAAACTTTATCGGAAAGGCCGATAACTTCGACGGCAAACAAGTTGTCTCCGGCGGCCACAGCGGCGATGTCATATCCATGTGTTGATTTATATCCGATGTCATCGGTCGGAATGGTTTGCCCGACGGGAAAAGTTTTTTCCGTTTCCGTAGCACGCAAAGCCCACAGATTGACATCGCGCATGGTGTCATTAGCTCTGATTTTGTTGATGGCGTATGTCAACCCGGCCAAGGCCGCCACACTTAAAATCCCAACGATGGCCAGTACGGCCAGCATTTCAATCATGCTTTTTCCTGAAATCGCGTCCAATCCGTCGGCCTTTGCGTGTCGGTCAAAACGCACGTATGATTGATACGCTTTCGTTTTACCCGCCCTGAAGGCCTTGTCCTGGCCGACGATTTGAGAAAAAAGGCAACCGGTTTGGACGGCGGTTTGAAGGGAAAGGTGGTCGGCTTGGCATCGGCGGGGCGAAAGGGCGCGGGAGGGCGCCCCGCCGATTATTTGATACGATAGTACATCGGTTGTTGGAAATGAAAAACGATGTCCCCATCGGCGGGGCATTAATCGGTTCAATTGCCCTGAACGGCCGGGGCGCCTTTTCCGCGCGCCCGCCCCAGCCGGTGAATGTATCCGGTGCAACAATCGATCCAAATTCCCAAGGGTCGCCCTGCGTGAGGCTGGGGGTCGGGGCGACCCTTTCTTGGGTAAATCTATTCCCGTGTCGGACAAGCTGTTGTCCGGTTGCCGATGTCGAAAAAGTGAGAGAAAACCTGCCTTACAGGCTATATGGGGGAGATC
>CALGXF010000060.1 GCA_937935995.1 uncultured Alphaproteobacteria bacterium | reverse complement strand
CCCCCCAACTGTCAAGCAAAAAATACATAAAAAAACACCCCGCTTTTCACGGGGTGCTTATTTATCAAAAATGCGGGCGCGGATCTTGACTTTTCGCATGCCATGATTTGATGAATTCTTCCAAAGCACTATCCGGTTTGTCCGGCAGAACGATTTGGACTTTTACCAATAAATCCCCTTTTCCCGCAATTCCTTTGCCTTTTAATCGCAGGATTTTTCCCGAACTGGTATTCGCCGGCACCGTTAATGCCACTTTCCCGGTTAAAGTCGGAATAGTCACTTTTGCACCCAAAACAGCTTCTTTCAAAGTCACCGGCAAGTTCATCAAAACATCATCTCCGTCGCGCGTAAAAACAGCATCTGAAGCCACATGAATCTTAATCAAAGCATCTCCGCTCGAGCCGCCCGCCTGTCCGGCTCCTCCTTGCCCTTTTAAACGCAACGTCGCTCCGTCTTTAATGCCGGCCGGAATTTTGACTTTTATCTGTTTTCCGGAGCTTAACCGAACGGAAGTCTCTCCGCCGGTTGCCGCCAATTTAAACGGAATAGTCAATTCATAAGAAATATCCTGACCGGGAGCCGCATAACTTTGATGTCGCCCGCCACCGGCAAAGCCACTGAACGGATTCCCGCCTCCCATGCCGGCGGCGCCCATGCCACCGCCAAACATTGAAAAAATGTCATTTAAATCAAAATCCTGAAACTGTTCACCGCCGCCGGTTCGATAGGTATAAGTCCGCCCGCCCGGGAAACCGCCACCAAACGGATTTCCGCCATAAGCCCCGCCTGCATGACCGTAAGCACCGGCAAACCCGCGCGGTTTTCCTTGCTCATCAATTTCTCCGGCATCATATTGACGCCGTTTTTTCTCATCCGATAAAATTTCATATGCACAAGATGCTTCCTTGAATTTATCCGCCGCTTTCGGATCATTCTTGGCCACATCCGGATGACATGTTCGTGCTATTTTATGATACGCTTTTTTAATTTCCGCAGCCGTTGCCGTTTTAGAAACGCCTAACGTTTGATATAAATCCGCCATTTTTTCCTCATTTGCATATTTTCTTAATATATAAGACAGCTTTTCAAAAAAATCTATGGCTTTTCAATAAAAAATAGTATAAAAGAAAAATCATGTCCAAAAGAAACTTGAAAAATGAAAGCCTGATGCGGCTTGCCAGCTATTTTTCCGTCGGAACGGCTTTGCTGTTAATCGGCGTTAAATTGGTGTCTTTTTTCTACACAAATTCTTTGGCTATTTTATCAAGCTTAATGGATTCCGGATTGGATTTATTGGCTTCCGTCGTTAATTTAATCGCTGTCCGGCAATCCTTAATCCCGGCGGACAAAGAGCATCGATTCGGACATGGCAAAGCGGAAGCTTTGGGCGGTTTAACACAAGGCCTTATCATCGGCGGTTCTGCCCTTTTTCTGTTATCCGAAACATGGCGGCATATCCAAAACCCTCAACCATTGGAACGATTAGACTTCGGTTTGGGCGTTATGGTCTTTTCCATCTTGATGACATTTATCCTGATTTCGTTTCAAAGATATGTTATTCAAAAAACACACTCTGTCTCCATTCATGCCGACAGCGCTCATTACACAGGCGACATCTTAATGAATATCGGCGTCATTACGGCAATGATTTTTTCCTATACACTCGGGCTGACATGGGTTGATTCCGTGTTTGCCGTCGGCGTTGCCGTTTATTTGCTTATCACCGCCGGCAGCGTTGTATTAAAAGCGTCTCAAATTCTGATGGATCGCGAATTATCCAAAGAAGAACGTGATCAAATTAAAAAATTAGCGCGCGGTCATACCGAAATTATGTGCATTCATGATTTACGAACGCGCAATGCCGGCCTGCGGAAATTCATTCAATTTAACGCTCATATGAAAGAAGGATTATCTTTGGAAGAAACACACGCTGTTTGCTCGTTATTGGAAAAAGAAATTAAAGAAGCTATTCCGAATTCGGAAACGTTTATACACCAAGAACCATCCGCATAAGATTTTGCTTGACTTTTCCGCATATTCAGGTATATTAAGATAAATAAATATCCGATCAGTTAATAATCATGATAGAAACGATAAAGAAAAGACTTGGAAAAGTTCCATCCATTCGCCGTTTGCCATTGTACCTCAATCGATTGATTGATTACAAGGCCAAAGGCGTATTGATTGTCACCTCGTCGGATTTGGCCAAAGAAATGGGACTGTTGCCCGTTGTTGTTAAAAAGGATTTGCAACTGGTCGATCCGCCGACAAAAAAACGAGCCGGATATCAAGTAGACGGAACCATTGACGCCATTCAAACTTTTTTAGATTGGCATAAACCCTATGCGGCTGTTTTAATCGGCGTCGGAAATCTGGGGTCTGCTTTATTGGGCTATCATGGTTTTACGGGGATTAATTTTATCGGTGCATTTGATACGGACAAAGCCAAAATCGGGCAAAGCATTCACGGAGTTCCCGTTCATGATTGGGCTCAATTTGCGTCTTTTGCCGTCAAGAAAAAAATTGACATCGTGGTTTTGGCAACACCGTCCGAAGTGGCGCAAAAAACGGCAGATGCCGTCGTTCAATGCCCTGTACAGGCTATTTGGAATTTTACCCGGGCAAAACTTCACGTGCCGGCACACATTGCCTTGCAACGCGAAGATTTATCTGCCGGGCTGGCTGAATTATGTGCGAAAATCAAGCACAATCAACAACAATAATATGAAAAAGGAGTTTTTTTGATGAAAGATGAAAACCGTGCCCTTTTGTTTAAAAAAGACGTACTCGTCCGTTTAGCAAAAGCATTTTATAACAATGACTTTGAAAAAGGCGCCAACCGCCTGCCCGTTGAAATGCGTCCGAAAGACGTGGATACTGTCCGTTGTTGCGTTTACAAAGAACGGGCTGTTGCACGGGATCGGGCAATTGCCGGCATGGGGTTGTCCATTGAAGAAAGCGATGATGCGATTCCTTTGAGCGAATATGCACACGAAGCGCTGCAACAAGAAAAACCGAGCGATGCCAACTTGACCGTTATTGACATTGCCTGTAACGAATGTGTGCCGTCTCGATATATTGTTACCGAAGTTTGTCAAGGCTGTTTGGCTCGTTCCTGTGCCGATAACTGCCCGTTCGGAGCAATTTACTTTGAAAACGGCCGTTCCAAAATTGATCCGACAAAGTGTAAGAACTGCGGCAAATGCGCGATGAGCTGCCCATATCATGCCATCACAAAAATCGTTGTCCCGTGTGAAGACGTTTGTCCGGTCGGGGCTATCAGCAAAAACGAAAAAGGCATCGCCGAAATCGATCACGATTTGTGTATTCGTTGCGGCCAATGCATGAAAGTCTGCCCGTTTGGTGCCATTACGGGAAAAAGTCAAATGATTCATGCATTAAAAGCAATTGCACAAGGCAAAAAATCCGTTGCAATGGTTGCGCCGTCAATTGCCGGTCAGTTTAATGCGACATTGGGACAAGTCGCTACGGCATTGCGGTTGTTGGGCTTTACAAAAGTCATTGAGGTTGCTCACGGTGCGGATGTCACAACCTTAAATGAAGCGGAAGAATTGGTCGAACGGATGGAAAAAGGCGAAAAGTTCATGACAACATCTTGCTGCCCGGCATATTATCAAGCGGCGCGGCGTCATATTCCGGACATCTTGCCGATGGTTTCCAGCACCGGAACACCGATGCATTACACGGCTGAAATCATTAAAAAAGAAGATCCGGAAGCGACAACTTTCTTCGTCGGCCCGTGCGTTGCCAAACGCCATGAAGCCATGATGGATGACTTGGTTGATTTTGTCCTGACTTTTGAAGAAATTGACGCTTTATTTACGGCCAAAGATATTAATCCGTCCGAACTGGATGAAACGGATTTAGGTCGAGATGCTTCGAAACAAGGCCGCGGTTTTCCGCTTTCCGGCGGTGTTGCCGGAGCCGTTCAATCAATCGTCGGCGATAAATTGGAAGTCAAACCGGTTGCCATTAACGGATTAACGGCGGCGAACATGCGTATTTTAAAAGCGTACGCCAAAAACGGAGCGCCCGGCAATTTAATTGAAGTCATGGCATGCCCGGGTGGCTGTTCTTGCGGCCCTGCCGGATGTGCCGGCCGCGTCAACGAAGCGGTAAAGGGGGCTCGAAAATTAATGGAAGAAAGCCCGGATTTAAATACGTTTAAAGACAGCGTTCAAAAATAAAGAAAAGCCCCCAAAAGGGGCTTTTTTTTATGATAACGTGCAGGCACCGTTGACATACGTATGCCCGGTCGGACAGCAGTAATCTGTTCCGTTGAGTGATGTGACATCTCCATCACAGGTACAGCCATCAAACATATCATATCCTGTTTGCGGGCAATGTCCAGCCAAAGCACATTGCGGCAAAAAGACTTCGCCACAATCAGTACCGTCATAATTACAACGACGACCACACGGCACACCATTGTAATAGCATACATTGGGTCTAAAAGAGACCTGATAAAAACAGGCCATACCTTCATTTCCGAGTTGTTCATCGATACACCCGTAATATTGATTTGTATAGCCATATACCATTCCGGCCGGGCATCCGGGATCCGTGCAACTACCGCTTCGAATGCTTCCTTTGGAATCTATATCGGCACACCGTTTTCCATTCGCTTGATAACATTGTTGATAATATTGGCCGGCATTTGTTGTACAATAAACGTCTGTATTCGGATCTTCGCAATAGCCGGTTTCCGGATTATATGACATGCCGGGCAGACATCCCGTCTCGCACGAACCGCAATTAAAAGGATCCAGACAGCCGGTGCCGCATTGGTATCCGTTTTTAAAGCAAGTCCATGTTGTGTAATCAGAGGTCGGATAACATAACAAGCCCTCTCCAAAATCACAAGAACCAAGTGATGTGTTTTGATCTGTTGTTCCACTCCCTGCTGCTCCAGTCCAACCCCAATATGTGTACGTGGCCGTAGATAAAACATCCGTACAAACCTTTGGATCACACGTGCCATTGACTTGTACCAGATTTGTATTTATGATTTGACAAAATGTTCCATTCGAAAAACATTTATAAACTGATTCACCACTGCCATATCGATAACAGATCATATGATCAACATTTCTTTTACAAGCGTAACGATAATTTTGTCCGTATTCCGAAACATAAGTAAACGGTTCATCAGTTGCGCATTCATCCGCATAACAGATACCGATTTGACAATTGCGCCCTAAAGAATCACAGT
>CALGXF010000059.1 GCA_937935995.1 uncultured Alphaproteobacteria bacterium | reverse complement strand
TTTAGGTTTGCGGCAAGGAACCCACCCCCCCCCCCCCCCCCCGTCTGTCAAGAAGAAAAATGCCCGTAAAACGGTCTTTTTGAAATTCTCGTTGAAAAAAAGTTTTATTTCCGCTATCTTTAAAACACAATTGAAAGAAACACGCTATGGATAGTTTAAAAACGGCTTTAGATGCATTGAATACATCGCTTCAAAAATTGGAAGAAGCTGTCGTTGTTGCGAAAAACAAACGCACAGAAGACACAGCCAAAATTGCTGCTTTGCACGAAGCCATCACAACCGCCTACAGCCGTATGGACAAAGCCATCAGCCGGCTTAAACAAGGAGACAATTGATGGCCGTTGTGACATTTAAAATTGCCGGACGTCCTTATAAAATTGCCTGTGCGGACGGGCAGGAAAATCACATTTTGGAACTAGCTCGTTTTGTGGATGGAAAAGCCAATGCTTTGACCAAAAACATCGGCTTTATTCCGGAAGGCCAGTTGTTGGCAATGGTCAGCATTTTGGTTGCCGAAGAACTGATGAATGTGAAAAAAGAACCCGGACACGCATTGGAATCCGACTCGAGCAATAACGATCAAGTTACTCAATTTATTGGAAATTTAGCTATCCGCATTTCCGAGCTTGCAGATGTTTTAAAAAAGAGCTAAACTAAAAGTATGGAGTCGGACTTTCTGGTTTGTTAGAGCATCAAGCTCCAGGGATCTATGAACCATAGAAAGGGGTCGGCAAGAAGGAAACTTAACTGCCTTCACTCAACTGAAACAAGCGGTCCGGATGCGGATCGACCGACGGCCAAGAAGGTCCACTCCTTTTAATCAACACACCCCGCACACATCACGTATAGATTGGGGAACAGCATAAAGAGATGTATTTAGAACGGCTCATTCATACGGGCTGATTTTCTTACCAATCCCCGTATCACCGTCGTGTTTTTACAAGGTCGAACAGTCCACAAAATCCCAGACATCGCCTGGCTCGCTTCTATTTTTTCCTTTGACACACATTTCGTTCATCCAACCCACATCCGTCATCGGCGCATTCGTCTTTAAAACACAATATCCATTTACAAATTCTCTATTTGAACATTTTGCGCACTGTTTTTCACTTGAAGCAACAATCAGATTGCTGTTACACATAAACCAACTGCCATTTTTACCCTTAAAAGTACTCGATAGGAATCTGGAGGTAACAGAAAACGACTCAAGGGCCTCTAACACGTTAAGACAATAATAGCTCCTCTCCCAACAGACGTCATTAAACGCAGAAAATAACATCTCATTTTCTTCACAATAGCGATAGGGAAGACATGCGCCTCTATCTTCATCGAAAATTCGCCCGCAAGTCAAACATTCATCGCGTTCTACCTGCAACCAAACATTTTCATCCGAGCAGGAAAAGCAACTCCAGGGATATAACCCGGACATTCCTGCCCCGCGTACCGGTTTGTCTTCCGGACACTCTTTCAAAACACAATAACCATCTTGTATCTTTCTATTTTCACATGCACGACAGTCAAGTTCAGTCGTCGGAAGTCCTATCTGAACTCCCCTCGGGTCATCACACGACTCTAACTCATTCTTCACCATAGGCATACAGGCATATACATCCGTAAAAAACAATGCCAAACACAATATGAACCATCGTTTTTTCATTTTAATTTTCCAATTCGAGAAATTCAGATATAATATACCGGGTATAACCGCCACGACTATGATCATGTCCCATCTTAATGCAGTTCACGATACGATCTTCGTCTTTTTCTGTGTTAACACACGCATCATAAAAAGCGTTAAACATCTCCTCATTTTTTTTCGAATTGAGAGAAAGTTTCTCTATCATTTCGGAACGACTAACAGGTTTGACATCAGGCAGGAAGTCTAACATATCTTCGCTAAATAGTGTCATTACTTCTTGTTCCATTTCTTCTCTCAATACTAATTTTTGGATAACTGGATTGATATAGGAAGGCAATCTTTTTTCTAAAGGGCTATCCGGATTTGGTTTGAAATCGTGTTTCAATGCCAGTTCATTCGTTACATAAAGCATAAAATTTTCAATAATACTGTCAGCAGCATCCTCTGAAGAAAGTGTTTTGTCTTCCGTATATTTTTTCATCAACTCACGCATATAATTTTGTGTTGACTTTTTTTCCGAAATCGCATCTATTTCCGATTGCAAATTTTCCAAATCATCTGGAACAAAATCAATTAAGGCACTTTTACAATAAAAAGCTAAAACATCTGTTTCATTCAAGGCAACATCACTCTCACGCAAAGCCCGAACAAACACTTCATTTTTCCATAAATAATTCGGTAAACTTTTGAATAATTCTTCATCTACTACATTGACTAAATTTTCCACCATGCAAATCTCCTTTTTTTGATTTTCATGTTCGCTCAAACAAACTTGACATCCGGAAACAAACTTTAAAGACAAAGCGTTATTATTTTTCATATTTGTAATTTCTTGTCTTTTTGAACGATAAAGTTTTTTGTGATTTACGACTACGTCCAGAGCAGCAACAAATGTATCTTTAGAACAGTTAGACTCGTCGACAATCTGCTGATTATACTCATTGATAACCTGTATAAAAGAAACCATTAAACATCCCATAGCCTCATCTACTGCTTTTTTCGAAGTTCCACATGCATCAAATTTTATAACCATTTTTTTATATGTCTCCGGGTCATCAATTGCGTCTGATATTCGTTTCATATGATATGCTTCAATTTTGTCCTCTTTTAATCTTGTCAAGAGGTCATCTTTCATAAAATTAAACGCTTCTGCAACAACCGTATTATAGTTCTTTTCATTATCCGAATAACCGTACTCTTGTAAAAAAGATTGATAGATTACATTATTTGAAGCAGTTGATGGACGTTTCACAGATTCATACGCTTTTGCGATTGCGGGTAAGATAATCAACCCCATGCAAATTATAAAAAGCACTCGTTTTTTCATTTTTCCTCCTCTGTCAATTATTTCTTTAACAAAGAATACTACCCCCC
>CALGXF010000058.1 GCA_937935995.1 uncultured Alphaproteobacteria bacterium | reverse complement strand
GAAGAACGGGGCGGAACGACGGTAACAATTGCCAGTGGCAGTTGTTGTAACGAAGTGGTTGATTGTTGTCAGATAAACGAAGGGGATTGTCCGGATTCTTGTGAACCGACTGAGACGAATTGCCCGGTAGGCTGCGGCAGCGCCTCTTTACTCAATCCGGGTAAAACATGTTCGGACGGGTCAGAGGGCTACTGGTCAGTTGAAATCCAAGGCAAGCCCAGCGGAGAAGCAGATGGCTGTTGTTTAAGTTGTTCCGGAGAACCCATTCCACATGCTTTTTGGAATGGAACCGCCGGGGAATGTTGTTTTGGAAAAGTTAATCAAAAAGAGGATGGTTCCTTCATTTGCTGTCCGGCTGATAAACCCTATTGGGCACCGACTTATTTTAAATATACGGGTGTCGGACAAATTACGAAAAGTAACTGGGCCTGTTCAGCCTGTCCGGAAAGTGAAATGTACTTCACGGCGGACGAAATAAATAATGCTAAATATGGCGTCTGTGCCTGCCCAAGCGGCCAACATGCCATTACAATCGGAGAATACAAAAATATTTGTTGCTCTGAATCAGTTGAAGGCTTTTACCTGTGGGGAGATTACTATCCGCAATGCTGTTATGACAGTTCGCCGAACTCTGTTTTTGATCAAAACGGTCAACCGCAATGCTGTGGTGCCGATCAACGGTATTGGGCGCCACGCTATTTCAAATACACCGGTGTCAATGAAATTACGAAAAGCGATTGGGGCTGCTCGGCTTGCCCCGAAAGCGAAATGTACTTTACGGCCAATGATTCCGATAATGCCAAATATGGCGTCTGTGCCTGCCCTGACGGTCAACATGCTGTATCCGTCGGTAACAATAAAAACATCTGTTGTTCCGAAAAAGTAGAAGGTTTCTATCTGTGGGGAGACTACTATCCGCAATGCTGTTATGACAGTTCACCGAATGTCGTTTATGACTCGGAAGGTGTTGCCCATTGCTGTGGTGCCGATCAACGGTACTGGGTGCCACGGTATTTCAGATACACCGGCGTCAATGAAATTACTAAAAGCGATTGGGGCTGCTCGGCTTGTCCCGAAAGCGAAATGTACTTTACGGCAGACGATACAAACAATGCCAAACGCGGAGAATGTGCCTGCCCCAGCGGTCAACGAGCCGTTTCAACGGAATACGCCAGCCGAATTTGTTGTTCCGAAAAAGTGGAAGGCTTCTATCTGTGGGGAGACTACTATCCGCAATGTTGTTACGAAAGTACACCTAAATTATTTAATGGCCCAACCGGTGTTCGATGCTGTCGAACGGATGCTGTCGGAGTCGACAAAAACGGAAACTGTTGTAATCCGCCGGATAAGCTGATTGGAAGCACTTGTTGCGGAAGCGATGCAACCGGGTTGGATGAAGACGGTAATTGTGAATATTAAAAAAAGGGGCTTTGAAAGCCCCTTTCATTTAACTTATTCGACCAAAGCCAGTGTTTCTTTGGCGATTTCCAACTCTTCGTTGGTTCGAATAACATAAATCTTAATTTTGGATTCCGGCGCCGAAATTAAAGCATGTTCGCCCGGACGAATATCATTGACTTTTTGATCCAAAACAAAACCGAACGGTTCCAACCCTTTGAGCGTTTCACGGCGGACGATTTCGTCATTTTCACCGACTCCGGCCGTAAAGACCAACGCATCAATATGCCCGAGTTGAGCCAAATAAGCCCCGATATAATGGCGAATACGATATGTCATCATATTCAAAGCCAATTTAGCCTTTTCATCCCCATCCGCAATATGCGCATGGACATCACGCAAGTCATTAACACCGCAAATGCCCAACAAGCCGCTCTTTTTTGTCATCATCGTGTCCACATCATCCACGCTCATGCCTGCATTTCTGACCAAGAACCCGACACAAGCCGGATCAATCGACCCGCAACGCGTTCCCATCATCAACCCGTCTAGCGGCGTCAATCCCATAGACGTATCCAAACACCGCCCTTCTTTAATCGCCGTGATACTGGATCCGGAACCGATATGACACGTAATCAAATTACATTGTGTCAAGGGCTTACCTAATAATTCAGCAGCCCGTTTAGCCACGTATTTATGGCTGGTTCCGTGTGCACCGTATTTGCGTACCGCATATTTGGTGTAAATTTCATACGGCAGCGGATACATGTACACATAATCCGGCATTGTTTGATGAAAAGCCGTATCAAACACCACAACATGTTTTGCATTCGGGAAAAGTTCCTGTGCCACTTCAATCCCTAACAAATGTGCCGGATTGTGCAAAGGTGCCAAAGGAATAACCTGACGCAAATTATCAATAACTTCCGGTGTCACAACCATCGGTTTGAAATAAGACCCGCCGTGAACAACGCGGTGTCCGATGCCTTGAATTTCTGAAATATCGGAAATAACGGCCGTATCCCCGTTCATCATCACATCAACAACTTTGCGCATTCCTTCCGCATGGCTCGGGAAACGCATATCTTCAACCGTTTTTGTTGCTTTGTCCGTATCCGGAAATTTCTTGTGTGTAATTCGACCCGTCGGTTCGCCGATTTTTTCGACCAAACCGGAACACAACACTTCCTGATTATCCATATTGAACAATTGATATTTGATGGTTGAACTACCACAGTTAATCACAAGTATTTTCATTCTTTTTTCCTTTAATTTTGAGCAAACAAAGCCGTAAATGCAACCGTGTTGATAATATCAGGCACTGTGCATCCACGAGACAAATCATTTACGGGTTTCTTCAACCCTTGCAAAATCGGTCCGGCAGCCAAACAATCATGAGACGCCCGTTGAACCGCTTTATAACAACAGTTTCCGGTATTTAAATCCGGGAAAATAAAGACATTGGCCTGACCGGCAACTGGACTGTCCGGCATTTTTGTCTTGGCCACACCGGCATCAATCGCCGCATCAAATTGAATCGGGCCGTCGACAACCAAAGCCGGCGCTTTTTCTTTTGTCAAGCGAACAGCTTCTTTCACAGCATCCACGCTGGGCCCTTTTCCGGAATTACCGGAACCGTAAGACAAGAAAGCAACTTTCGGATCAAGTCCGAAAATCTTGGCTGTTTCTGCCGTGCTGATAGCAATTTCAGACAATTGCTCCGGCGTCGGATTCGGCGTCACCGCACAATCGGCAAACACATATAATTTGCCGTTGAAACACATCAAAAAAGCACCCGATACCATCGAAGCCGTCGGTTTGGTTTTAATAAACTGCAAAGCCGGTCGAATCGTATGTGCCGTTGTGTGTTCGGCACCGGAAACCATCCCGTCTGCGTCGCCTTTATAAACCATCATCGTTCCGAAATAAGCCGAATCTTTCATCGTTTCGACTGCTTCATCCAATGTTATACCTTTTGCTTTGCGCAATTCATAAAAAGTATTGGCATAATCGGTAAAATTCGGACTCGTCAAAGGATTAATCACCGTCACGCCATCCAAAGAAATACCGTATTCTTTAGCCCGCGCATTCACTTCTTCGGGATTACCCAACACAATAATGTCCGCAATTTCCCGCGCATTCAAAATGGCGGCAGCTTTTAAAACACGCTCCGATTCGCCTTCGGGTAAAACAATCCGCTGTTTATTGGACTTGGCTTTATCTACCAACATATATTCAAACATTTTGGGCAAAACTTTATTGCTTTCAAAACAAGCCGCTTCATTCAACACATAATCCAAATCTTTTTCGCTTGTCAGCATGCCCAACACATCAATGTATTGTTGTTTTAAAATCCGCGTTGTGAAATCGGAAGCTTCCAAAGTATCATCGCCTTCTTTCATCACCAACACAGCCGGCAAACACAGATTCGAGGCCATAATCGCATTCAACCGAAATTCAATCACGGTATCGCGCGTTGTCAGATTCGTTCCTTCGACAAGGACGAAATCAGCCGTTTTTTCCAAATCTTTGTAAGCACCGATGACTTGTTCGATAAAAGAATCTTTTTGTCCTTCGACAATCATATGCTTTGCCGTTGACACGGAAAACAAAGCCCCAGCTTCATCGCCGACCGGTTTAAAAACGGCAACGTTTTTGCCTTGAGCTTTTAATAATTCAACCGCTTTTTCAACGATTTCCGATTTCGCGGTTTCTTTTTCACCCGCAATAAAAAACAGACCTTTCATTTTTTTTCCTTTTCAGTAAATGATAATCCCCCGTGTCCGGGGGACTTGACAATAATAAACTTTCTTATGATAAATCCGATCGATCAATGACCCGTCGCACTTCCCTTTGAACGACTCTTTCCACGATTTCAGGCAAATGCATGTCCAGCCATTCTTTTAAATAAGGCTTTAATACAGACCGAACAACCGCTTCCAAAGAAGTTTCCGGTTGAACCTGTTCTTTTTCCTGTTCAATGACCTTTGTCAGTTCCGATAAAGAATCCGCCGTCGCTTTAGCCGTCGGTTCCGAAATTAAAGCATCATTGTTTTCTTCAGTCTCCAGACCCGAATCCGTATTTTGATTTTGTATCATCATATCTTCCGTTAATTCAACAACCTGCGGCGCCTGCGCGGAAACATTCCCGTCAACTTCCTCATTCGACAAAATCCGCCGAATAGAGGATAAAATTTCTTCCATTGAAGGCTCTTTTTGTTCCACGAGGTCTCTCCTTTTTAAATACCGGTACCAATCAGCTTCGTGCTGACATTTTCATAATAATCTTCAGGATTATATTGTGCAACATTTAATTTTAACGAGCCGGCCGTCATATGCCCCATTGCCGACAATAAATTCAAAGCAGCAACCGTCATATTCCGTTCAGCTTGAACCAATTGCACGCGGTTATTCAAATATTCTTGTTCGGCATCCAACACATCCAAAACAGTCCGAGACCCGACATCTGCTTCTCTGATGACGCCGTCCAAAGCCATTTTAGAAGCCTTAATTTGAGCTTCAATCGATTCGATGGACGATTTTGTCGAACGATATTGTTCCCAAGCTTGTGTTGTTGATTTGACTAAATCCCGTTTGACTTGTTCCAAATTGATGCGCGCCTGATTAGCCAATTGCTTTGCTTCACGCACTTTGGCATATTCACCGCCGCCTTGATACAACGGAACGGTTAAATTAGCCCCGATTTGCCAGTAATGGCCGTCATATTTATCATCCAACTGCGGCAACGGTTGCCCCCATTGATATCCGGCACCGGCATTTACATTTAATTCCGGCAGTAAGTCCCCGCGTTGCAACGTGATATTGTATTGAGACGCTTCATCGGCAAATTCGGCCGCTTTCAAAGACGGATTGGTTGTCCGCATAATATCCAAACATTCCGACAATGTTTTAGGCAGGAATTTATCCAAATCGTTCACACGTGTTTTTTCGGGCGGTTTACGGCCAACCATGCTGACATACGCCGCATTCGCCGTTTCCAAATCCCCTTCGGCAACGATTCGATTCGTTTTAGCCCCTTCTAACCGCGCTTCGGATTGAGCAACGTCCGTTTTGGTTAAATCGCCGACTTCAAACCGTTTTTGATAAGATTTTAAGTGACGTGCCAAAACTTGTTCCTGATTCTTTTGCAGTTCCAAAACAGCCCGCTGCGTAATGACATCTACATAAGCAACAGCAGAATTCAGCAAAACCGCCTGTTCCGTGCTTTTTAAGTTTTCACGTTCTTGTTTAACAATCGTTTCGGCATAATTAACCCCGGACACCGTTTTGAAACCGGAGAAAATCGGCTGTGTCAACGAAAGCCCGGCATCATAAGCATCATTGTCATAATCAAAATCATCCGTTCCGGGATAGTTTTTAAACCGTTGATCGGTATAAGTCGCATTTCCAACAGCACTTAAATTCGGACGCCACCCGGCTTTTGCCTGTCCGACCCGTTCATCGACAGACCGCAAATAAGCCCGATTAGCTTCCAACGTCGGATTTGTTTCATAAGTATAAGCCAAAGCTTCGAACAAGCTTTCCGCATGCGCCGCACACGTCATCACGAGCATAGAACACGAAAGTAAAACAATTTTGAACGTTTTTCTCATTTTTTTTCCTTTATATATAAGCAAATCCCATTTTATTGATACTCTGAAAGATAAACGATTTTATTTTTTTTTGCAACGAAATTCATTTTTTTCTTGACGGTTTTTTTAAATATGGTAAAAAGGAGACATCTGAAAAGGGTCGGTTGGCAGAGTGGCTCATGCAGAGGACTGCAAATCCTTTTACACTGGTTCGATTCCGGTACCGACCTCCAAAGATAAAAAGATGAAAAAAGTACTTGATTTTTATTTTTGATTGGAGTATTTATTCATCGTACCGCGTTTCTGGCGTAGCTCAGCGGTAGAGCAATCGGCTGTTAACCGATCGGTCGTAGGTTCGATCCCTACCGCCAGAGCCAACAAAGAAATCCCTGTCCTTGTGACAGGGATTTCTTTGTTTGAATATGTTTTGGGGATCGAACCGTTTGACATATATCCCTACCGCCAGCGTCCCTTAAGCAAGCAACAAATATGCCTGATGGCATGTTTGTGCGCGCAAAGCAATGAAACACCGCGAACAAAGGTGTAACCGCATGTGAGTGGATGTTGGAATTGGAAATCCCTGTTCTTGTGACGGGGATTTTTTTTATATCATCCAACAAAAACAACCCACCCCTTTTTCAAATCGTTTTTAAATACAACCAACGTCGCATGTTCCACCGCTTCCGTCGATAGAACATCCCTGTCCGCATTTAGAACCGTTTTTCCAACATGTATACGTTCCGTTGTCCGGATAACAGCTAATATATGTTGATGGATTTGTACATCCATAAAAACCTGTTGTTATATATCCCCATATATAATTATCTGGACAATCATTCTGGGAACAAACTCCATACAGGCAAGAAGAACCTTTTTCATCAGAACAAGAACGACCGCATACATTCCCATTAATCGTACATGTATAATTTCCAGATGAACCGGAGCACTGTAAGTCTCGAACAATACCATCACATTTAAAAGTAGTTGTTGTGTTATACACAGGCTCCTGTCCAGAAGGGCAATCTGAAGTCACGCATACACCCGAAGTACATCCACTTCCATCCGAACGGCAACCAGAACCACACTGCTGTCCATTCAACAAACAAATATACGACTCGTTTGACCGATAACACGATAAATTTTGAACATAATCAATACAGCCGTAAAAACCATTTGAGCTTCCTATTATAAGACCGTAATTCATATAATCTGGACAACCGGCTTCTGTCTCTAAACAAGCTCCTATTTGACAATTAGATGCATCAATATCACATCCTTCTCCACATCTATTATCCCCGGGATAATAACACCGCTGATATACATTAGCATCACAATAAACACCCGTCACATCATTGACACACCCATCTCCACCATTGACAATTTTATAGGAAAAACCATTCGGACACTCAAAAGAATCAAAACATTCCTCACAACCACTGGCATCCAAATCATCACATCCATTTCCACAAACAATATTATCCTTAAAACATCGAATGTTGTTCCACATTTGAATGCACAGTAAATTATCTTCCTCATTAAAACAACCATAATAGGTCTTATCATATTGTTTATAAGACATTCCTAAACGGCTACAAACAGATGCGTCACATGTTCCAGCATAACACTTTGTTCCATCAGCATTACAACGTTCGCCACATTGATTGCCTTCAGGTGTATAACACCGATAAGCACCACCATTATAGCTTGCAACTTCCGGCACACAATAAAAGCCATCATACCTTTCACACGCCCACTTGTTTCCCTTTAAAACTATTGACAGGCCTTCCGGACAACTCGCATGACATAAGCTTACATTCTCGCCACTTCCAAATGCTTTACATTCAGTTCCTTTTAAATCACAGTTTGAGCCACACAAAGCATTATCTTTATAACAAACGACACCACTTAAATAGGAATACAAACATTCTATTCCTGTTTGCTGATCATAACAGCCCCATCGACTTTTATCTAATAAAAAGTTTTGCCGATAAATTGTTCCTTCAGGACATCGATTCTCGCAATCTCCCTCTCCGCAGCTTTTCCCATCAATTTGACAATATGCGCCACATGTATCATTTCCCCTAGCACAGGAAAAAGTTCCATTAGAATAAAAACAAGATACATCACCTGTTGTACATCCATACAAACCACCAAAAGAATTTCCTTGAACAAAATGAATAGAACCTTGAGGACATTGCCCATTGTCTATACAAAAGCCATAACGACAATTTGCGCCTCGTTTATCGCAGTATTGTCCACACATTTCTTTTATTCCTGAAGCATTAACAAGCCAACATGTACAATTTCCATCTGTACAACTTTCAGGTGTACATTCTAAATTCATACATTGATTATTTAAGACAAAACCATTCTGACACATACATGTCTGACCATCTGCTAAAGCATGAAAACCAGCAACTTCATCACATAAACATTGACACGAATTTTCATCCCGCATACCTAAATTTTCGGGCTGATTGGGGTCGCACGGTTCATAACAAGCACCGTTGCATTCTTCCATACCATCTGGACATACACAGGCACCGCCTTGTTCTACACGATTTTCTGGACATACACAGCTTTCTGTTTCATTATCACACACATGGCCATTGGTACAAATTTGACCGCCGCACCATTCTTTGTCTTTGTTCACATCAAAATAAAAGGTTAATTGATTTTCATCCCGACAGATATCTGCCGGAGAAACATCTTTAGATGTTGTCTCATTCACATCAATATAAAAATCGGACGGATTAGGTCCGATCAAAACCAACCGGCATACACGTTCAGATACGTTGTAAACCATAACCGCAAAAATATCTTCGTTTACTCTTAAAGCGGACATCGGATTACCGACATCATTAGTTTGTCTGTCAATCAATTCCGATGGGATAATGGCTTCATTTACCGCGACTTTTTTTTCTTCTTCATTTGTCATTATGGATGCTGCCCATAACATCACGTTTTTGATAATAACATTTGCGCGATATTTATTAAAAGCATACGTAATACCCAAAACAGCTCCGACACTCAAAACTCCGACGAGTGCCAAAACCGTCAGCATCTCTATCATCGAACGACCGATTTGTTTTTGCATGGATGTCTCCTCTTTTGACAATACATCCATACTATACCCCCCCCCCC
>CALGXF010000057.1 GCA_937935995.1 uncultured Alphaproteobacteria bacterium | reverse complement strand
GGGGGGGGGGGGTATCTTCTGAAAAGAAGCAACAGGTAACGGTATCTGTTTAAAAAATGAAAGACATCGAAAAAAAAGGAACAACTCATGAAATTATTTTTACGTCGCCCTCATAAAAATACACACCCTCTGTTCACAAAAGCAAACTGCTTAACTTCATACGGGCGCAGTATGGTCGAAATGTTGGCTGTTTTGGCAATTGTCGGTATTTTGTCGATTGCCGCTTTGGCCGGATTAAGATATGCTCTGAATAAAAATCAGGCAAATACCATTCTGTACGATGTCCATTTACTGGCTATTCATGCGGCGGATACGCCTTGGGCCGAAATACCGTCCGACTTCATGCCGGAATCCGGGCGTACGTTCGAACTCAACAGATTTGATGATGGGTTTGAAATAACGGCATTGGATATTTCCGAAGATATTTGTACGCTTTTGTTAAAAATGAACCAACCCGGGATGGTTCATATTTATGCCGGGACGGAAGGCGAAACAAATTGTAAATCGTCTCAACCCGTGACGTTTGTCTTTGAAACGGGATGGTCTTCATCCGGTGACGTTCCGACAGATGCCTGTACGCCTAATCCGTGCCAAAACGGCGGGACATGTTCAAACGGCATCTGTACGTGTCCGAACGGATATGAAGGGACAACTTGTACGCAAGAAGTCCCGTGTGCCGTGCCGGATTCAACGGCATGTATTACCTATACGGTCGAACATCCGGATTGTACGCCGTTTCCGGTTTACCAAGAAGCCGGAACACTCTGTCCGGGGGGTGTTTGTAACGATGTCGGCGATTGTGTGATGTGCTTGCAAGATTCGGATTGCGGCGAAAATGCCTTATGCCAAAGTCAAATATGTCGATGCAAGGCTTCATTCTACGGAACGGATACATGTACGCCGTGCGGTTTGGGGGCTGTTTCCGATATCGGAGCGACCGAATGTACGTGCGATACGGCCAATAACTATACCGGCACGTGGCAACCGGGTCAGTCGAACGGATGTGAATGTGCGTCAACGGATGGCTGTCCGTGTTGGGATGGAACCGAAGGGGCAGAAACAAGTACTTATGCACAAAGCGGCCAACAAATTTGCGGTGGTGCGAACAGTGCTTACTATTGCGCCTATACAGTCAGCGAAACAACCGGAGACTTAACCGGCGGAAAATGTGAAGCCACCACCACAAATGCCAAAGAAAATATCGGCGTTTACGGCGGTAAGACGTTCTTTCGTTCGGCAAGCGTCATGTCTTGGTATGCAGCGAATGCCTGGTGTACGGCGAATAATGGCCGTCAGGCAACGTATGCGGATTTGTTGTATGATGGCGGGTGTACTTATTCATTGGCAGAAACGTTGCAGATTTCCGGACATTGGTGCAAAGGATATATGAGCTCGACCTTGGACGGCCGGATGAACAGATGGCATTGGCTTAATAGCGGCGACGATATTTATATTATCAGCGTTTTTGGCAGTGATGTTTACAAATCTGCGGCTCGTAACATTGAAGAAGAATATGCCTTGTGTGTCAGCAATTAAGATGATTTTCGGGCGAATACAAATGCACCCATCGTTCTTGGCCTGACGCAGCTAACCATAAAAAAACCACCCTTTGAACAATGCAATCAAAGGGCGCACAGAGACACGGCGTTTCACGCCTTCGCGCAACGGCATCTAAATTCGCTACGGTCATTGTCATTTCCCTTGCTCATTAAGATGTTGCGTTGGACTTGCAGACAAAAACTGTCCACCGGACACTTTTTGCTTAGCGTCCTCTTCCGAGTTCGAGCCTCTGCACCCATAAAAAATCCACCCTTTCAAAGGGTGGGGTTTTTTTATGGTGGGCGCGCAGAGACTCGAACTCTGGGCCCGCTGATTAAGAGTCAGCTGCTCTACCAACTGAGCTACGCGCCCACAATGCGGATTCTCTTATACCCGAAATCACCATAAAATGCAAATTCTTTTTTCAAAAATAAAGAGCCGGCGTGTTCAAACCGGCTCTTTTCTCCCCGAACTGTTAAAAGACAAATTTTAAATTCGCACCAACTCTGTATTCGTCTACATCGTCTTTTGGTGCTTCGAGGCGGCCTTGCAGGCTGATGACGACGTTTTGGGAAACATAAAAGTCTGCCGAAGCCACATAGTCCGTGTATAAATTTTCTGCATTTTGCAAATGAATATCAAAGCCTAAATAACGGTTCACATCAATATAAATTCCCGGACGAACAATATAGTAATTTCCCGCATCTTCTTCTGACCACAAGCTGGAAACATACGACATCTGAATGTATGGCGTGACGTTTTCAACTTTAGCGCCTAACATGATATACGGTGCGACATATGAATACCGAACATCGTCTTTTTTCATGCCTTTCGGTTTCTCTTCCCATTTATAAATATTGCCCTCAATCCCCATTTTCATATCGAAAAAGTCAGTGCGTACCAAATGGTATCGCATGTCTAAACTAACACCATAATTTTTTGACCGGTCTTTGCTGTCTTTTCCCTTTAGGTCCAAATAAAACGCTTGCAAAGACAGGGATAAGCGGTCTGTCAATCCGTAGGAAAACTGTTGAACCGCATCCCATCCGGTGACTTTTTCCGTACCAGCATCTTTGTCTTTCGGCTGAACAATGTAATCAGCCCGTGTGTCCGACATAAAACGCCCGGCGCCTAATTGATACATCGGGTTCGCCGCACGGTATTTGGGAGCCGATCCGTATTGTGTCGAGCCGGTTCCATCGACCGGACGATATGTTTCGTGCGGAATTGGTTGGCGGTAAACCGGTTGCGCATACATCGGCCGCGGTGAATAAACAGGTTCAGCATATTGCGCTTGCGCGAAAGATGCCATGGCACAGAAAACAGTTGCCAATAGAATGGTTTTTCTCATTTCCTCTCCTTTAGTCTTGTGTTAAAACCATACATATGAATGTAAGAAGAAAGGTTTAACAATTGTTTAACAAAAAATGAAAATAATTGACAAAAACAAGAAAAAGAGGTATGCTTAACTAATTAAAGTAAAAGGAAGGGATGAAACAGATGGCATTGAAACAAAAAATATTAAGTCTTTCGTTGGCGGCTTCAACTTTATTGGGAGCCGGATTGTCAGCTCAAGACAAAACACCGGAAAAACAATCGGAAACACAGCCGGCTGCCGCCACACAAACAACGCCCAAGGTGGAAGAGATGTTGACGGGAGAGCAGCAAGCGGTGATGTTGAAAAAGTTAGTCAGTTTTCGGCGGCGGATGGAGCGCTCCTGCAAAATGGAAATTTTGAAAATGGAGCGAAAAGAAGCCCGAAAAATAACGCAAGCGAAACGCGTTTATAAAAGTGTGATGCAAAAAGCTAATCGTGCGACTGCAAAAGGGGATTTGTCCGCCACAGATGTGGTCGTTTTGCAGGCGAATATCGAACAAGCTCGAAAAAATGTAGAATTGTATGAAGATACGATTGACGAGACCATTCAAAAACAAGCGGACGAAATTCAAAAACGGTATGATAAAGACTTAAAAGAAATCGATCAGATGATTCAAGATGTCAAAGACGGTAAAATGCCGAAAATTCGAAAACTCGAACCGAAAAAGAAAACACTTTTGGAAAAATATAGTACCCGAATAACGGCTGCAAAAGACCGGTAATCAAAAAGGCGCTTGGATAACAAGCGCTTTTTTAATGCTTTTGAACCATTAAAAAAACCGCCAATCGGCGGCTTTTTAAACCAGATTAACCTTGACGGGCTTTGTACCGCGGGTTTTTCTTGTTGATAACGAAAATACGACCTTTGCGGCGAACCATTTTGTTATTTTTGTCGCGCTTCATAATCGCTTTCAACGAATTAACGATTTTCATAATAACACCTTTACTTTAGCAATGAACCCATGAAACTGAACGCACACTATATAGGGATTTACCGCAATTGTCAACAAGAATCTTTATTTTTCAAAGACGCCGACCAATTCGATATGTCTTGAAAAAATGAATTGATCAACCGGTGTGACTTTGTTCAGCCGGTATCCGCCGTTTAAAAGCGTTCGTGCATCGCGGGCAAATGTAGACGGATTGCACGAAACCATAATGACTTTCGGTACATTGGATACCGCCAACTGTCGGCACACAGCATCTGCTCCGGCGCGGGCAGGATCTAACACAACCGCATCCACTGCATCGAGTTCTTCCGGTGTGAGCGGTTGACGGAATAAATCGCGAACATCTGCTGAAATGCCTTTTTTTCGAAGCGCCGCAATCGACTCGGCCGTGATATCATATCCTTTGACAAGAAGGCCGGCTTTGTGCATCGGCACCGTGAATGTCCCGAGTCCGCAAAATAAATCCAACGCACGGTGAGCGCCTTGAAGACCGTCCATTACCAATTGAATTAATGTTTCTTCCCCTAAAACGGACGGTTGTAAAAAAACATTTGACGGCGTATCCATTTGAACGGCTTGAAAAACCAAATCACCGTTTAAAACAAATCGGACAACCGGAAGGGTTTGACAGAAAACGGAAATATCTTCCAATAAATCGACGGGCGGGCGGGTTCCTTTTTTCTTTTTCCCTTGAGGCGCATCCATCAAAAAAGCAATGTCTGCACCAATATCTGTCATCAAGACGGCCACATGACCCGTTCCGCCGATTTTCTGTGAAAGCATTTTTAACGGTTTGATAAACGCTTGCAATTCCGGCACCAACAGCCGGCATGTCGTGATGTCAATCAATCGGTGGCTTTTCTTTTCATTAAAGCCGAACCGCCCCGGCGCATAAGCAAATGTCACGCGTCGCCGTGTGTGGGGCGGAATGGAAATAATCGGGTCGATAGGTGTGTCAATGGCTTTGTGTGCCAAAGCTTGTTTGACACAATCGGCTTTCATTTTTAAATACGCATCAAACGGCATGTCTTGAAATTCACATCCGCCGCATAATCCGAAAAAAGGGCATTGCTCTGTCATGTGTGTTCCGTTGTTTTTTTAAAGCGTAGACAGTTTTATGCCGTTTGTAAAGTTTTTTCATGTAAAAGAGCCGCAAACCGCCAAAAAAGGATTGACGATTTTAAGAAAAATGGTAAGGTATAAGAAACGAAAGGAAAATAAATGACTGAAGAACACAATACCGGTTCAGAACAACGAACCATTCGACTGGAAAAGCTGAAGAAATTAGAAAGCTTGGGGGTGAATGCTTATCCTCATATTTATCAACCGACCGATACATCGGCATCGTTAAATCAAAAATATGCCGATTTGCCGAACGATACGCAAACGGAAGATGTTGTTCAAGTGGCCGGCCGGATTAAGGCTATTCGCAACTCCGGGATGTTTATGGATATTTACGACGATACCGGTAAAGTTCAAGTGTTCAATTCTTTGGAAAATCTGCCGCAATCGGAAAAGGATATTTTGGCTTTGTTGGATGTCGGCGATTGTTTAGGCGTTAAAGGAACCGTTCGGCGCACCAAACGGGGTGAGTTGTCTGTGGCGGCTCAACACTTAACGGTGCTGGCCAAATCTTTGTTACCGCTGCCGGAAAAATTCCACGGGTTGCAGGATCAAGACACGAAATACCGCCGCCGGTACTTGGATATGATTACCAATCCGGACAGCAAAAAAACGTTGGTGCAACGGTCGCAGATTATAACGGCTATTCGCGAATATTTGAATGGGCTTGGCTTTTTGGAAGTCGAAACACCGATTTTGCATCCGATTTTGGGCGGTGCCAATGCCAAACCGTTTATCACGCATCATAACACGTTAGACATGGATTTGTTTTTGCGGATTGCGCCGGAGCTTTATTTGAAACGCTTGATTATCGGTGGCATGCCGGCTGTGTATGAAATCGGCCGAAACTTCCGGAACGAAGGCATGGATACACGCCATAATCCGGAATTTACGATGATGGAATTGTACTGGGTGTACAAAGATTACAACGACATGATGACGTTGTTGGAACAGATGGTGGAATACGCGGCTATGAAAGTGTTGGGCACAACCGAAGTGGAATTTGAAGGGAAAAAGATTAACTTCAAAGGGCCTTGGCCGCGACGCAGCATGTTGGATTTGGTAAAAGAAGCAACCGGCGTTGATTTTAATACAATAGACACGAATGCCGAAGCGGTGGCAAAGGCAAAAGAATTGCATGTGGCTGTGCCGGATGATGCGTCTTGGGGTCATGTTGTCGAGATGGTTTTTGAAGAAAAATGCGAACAAAATCTGATTCAACCGATTCATGTCATTGACCATCCGAAGGATATTTCGCCGTTAACAAAAGAACATCGGGCGAATAAACGGTTGGTGGAACGGTTTGAAAGTTTCTGTAACACGTGGGAAATTTCCAATGCGTATACGGAATTGACGAATCCGTTGGATCAGCGTGAACGGTTGGAAGAACAAGTAAAAGCAAGAGATGCCGGAGATGAAGAAGCCCAAATGTTTGATGATGAATTTGTGATGGCTTTGGAACACGGTATGCCGCCGACAGGGGGATTGGGTGTCGGGATTGACCGGTTGGTGATGCTGTTGACGGGATCGCCTTCTATTCGGGATGTGTTGGCTTTCCCAACGATGCGAAATAAATAAAAAGGAGAGGAAAATGGTAAAAAAAGACGAAACCAAAAAGGCAAAAGCCGAAACAAAACAAACCAATTCGAAAAAACCGGATTGGACAAAGGTGAAACAGGCTGCGAATCAAACAAAAAATTTTTTGATGCGGTTTAAAGACGTTAAAGAACCGATTTTGACATCCAAATTGGGACCGATGTTGCAAAATCGTGTCGAGCTGATTTATTTAATCGGATTGATTATTTTGGGAATTTACGCATTGGTTGCTTTGTTCCGTTTTCCGAATATTTCGGCTATGTTCGGCGGGTTAATTGTCACTTTCGTTGTTTTTGTCGTGTTTCGGATGCTGTGTGAAATTTTGGCAACTTCCGGCAAAAAATAACATGTGATTGGCCGGCGAAAAAAGGCTGTTGCAATTGGGGAAACGGGCTTTAAGAAAGAACTGTTTTGGCCGATAAACGGCATTAAATATTCCCGGTTATGTTGACATCATAAAAAAAACCCTGCTTAAACGGCAGGGCTTTTTTTAATTGATGAAACTTAACGCATAGCGTACGGTGCAATTGCCAAAACAAATACAGACAAAACACACGCAATGCTCATCAATTTATTGCTGGACAGCCAAGATGCAAAATCGTCAATCATAATCCTCTCCTTTATTTAAATGTTGACCCTTTTTTACTGTAGGCCGCTCCCGACAGATTGTCAAATTTTTTTTGAAAAGTTTTCGAACACGCCGCTTTTCACGAAAGCACTTGATGTGTGTTGTTAAGTAAGATTCGTGGTCAGGGTTAGTTGCCTGCGGTGCCTCCGGACATCAGGCATGAACAATCATCGTTGTATGCCACACAGTTCGGAAGTGTCGGACATGCTTCATCCCGGCATACGGCACGTTCACAACCCTCTCCATAATCCAACATACAAGAAGGAACTTGCGCCGGATCGCAACAGACCCATCCGCCGTCTAATGTCCACATACAACATGTGTTGCCCCACCCGGCGGACGGAATAGAGCAATACAATGAAGAATCTCGACAAGTCCATGTTTCACCGGTTTCATCGTTAACGCAGGGTTGAGTCGCTAAACAAAAGACGGTGTCGCATATACATATTCCGTTTGTATAAGTACGGCCTTCGCCACACAGGACGGAGCAATCGTCTCCATAATAATTCGTATCACAGGTACAAACACCATTGGAACAGGTTCCATGACCGGAACAAGTGACGCCTTCGCATGGGTCGACAATTGTGTCGCAGTAGGTGCCGGTATAACCTGTGTTACAGACACATTTTCCCGTTGAGCTGTCATAATATCCGTTGTTGCAATTCAGTGTGACATCAGAGCAATCATCTCCACTGGTTCCCGGCGGGCATACGCATGTGCCGTTGATGCATTGACCACTGCCGCATTTTGTATCGTCATCAATGCAAATGCCGTCACATGTTTGGCATCCCGAGCATGCCGAAGAATTATTGACACAGACGCCGTTTGAACAAATTTGGCATCCGTTACAGCGGATTTCGGCACATGGATCCGGCGTGTGAGACGAACCCGAACCACCCGTTTCTTCGATGCGCGAAGATGTGTATCCGGCGCGGTAGAAAGAAAAAGAAATCGTGTTGGTGGCGCTGTTGCAAATGGTTGTCATATTTTCAAAAGATAAATCAACCTGATTAACGGTTGTTTTATAAAGCCCGATTGCATTGGTTTCAATCACGCGGGCGCAGATGCGCTTCGGAACATCCGTATACGTGATGATAAAGCTGGCATTGGTTTCTTTTTTCGTTGAGACAGAGATGTCGTGAATTTCATTGGAAAATCCGGATAAAGCAATGTTTGCGTTTTCCGATAAGCTTCTGACGAAATAAGATTGAGACAAGGCATTAACGGCGGCGGCGCGCAATAAAGCATCTTTGCCGATATTGACGGCTTGATTTCGAACGACAGCTTCGTTATACCCGACCAATCCGGCAAAGCTAATCAACCCCATGAGCGCGAGGACGGCCAGCATTTCCAACATCGAACGACCCGTTTGCAGGTATTTCATGACAATCTCCTTTACAGCTGTTTCTTTTATTTTTAAAGAAACAGACCGGATAAGTCAAGGTTTTTCTTGATTTTTAAGGCAATGCGACCCCTTCCTTGCAAAAGGATTATTTTGTAATTACAAAGTAAGTCCTTTTTATGGCAAAACGGTTACAGGCCGATTGCCTTGATTTCGAGCCAAAATGTAATTACAAAGTAATTTCTTCTTGCGCTTTGTTTCAAAAGCGGTTATAGTCCTAAAAAAGGAGGCTTTCATGACAACACGCAAACAAACAACTTTTGATTCTCGTCTGCCCGGGCGGCCGTCTTGGTGGACGAAACCGATTTATTGGGTGGCTGTGATTTTAAGCGGCGTTTGGTTGTATCTGGCCGCAGATTATTTCGTTTATGCCGGTTGGTGGGAAAACCGATTTCATCTCAGCCCGGCTGAATTCGTCGGCATGATTTCCAGCCAAGTCTTGCCTTTTGCCATGATTTGGTTCGTTGTGGCTTGGGTGGAACGGCGTAATCAATTGCGTCAGGAAACGGATATGTTGCGCAGTTACATGAGTCAATTAATGTATCCGACCGAAGAAGGGGCGGTTTACACAAAAACGCTGACAGATGCTCTGCGCCGCCAAATTATGGAATTTAAAAACGTGTTTGCGGCGATGGCGGCTCAAACCAATGAAACGCGCGAAGATTTAAAACAGTGGGTCAAAGATTTGGCTTTGGTGATGGAACAAGCTGACGTTAAGACGGTGGCAACGGCCAAAGAATTGGCAAAACATGTCAGTTCGCTGGCGAAATCAACCGAAAAAGCCAATGATGCAACGTTGCAAATCACGGAATCTTTGCAAGACCGCGCTCGGATTTTGCAAGGAACATCTGAAAAAATCGCGCACATTATGGGTGGTATTTCGGGTGTGCTGACTGAAAATGTGGCTCGGATTGAAACGGTCACCGGGTCGTTGGTTCAGGCGACGGACAAAACGGAAACCATGATGGACAAAGCCGGCCGTGTTTGCGATGCGTTTGATGCGCATTCGGCACGATTAGATTCCGTGTTTGAACGGTATGAAGCGCAAACACAAGAATACAACAATCGGTTATTTGAAAATGCCGAAAAGATTTTGACGGTTTTGAAAACACAAGGGGCTTTTTTGGATCAGGAAGTTGAAAAAAGCGTTCATAAGTTATCGGCGGCGCAAGAAAAAGTGGCTGAACAAAGTCAAGCGTTGTTCCAGTTATCAGATCAAGCTATTCATCATTTAAATGATGTGGGGTCTCAATTTGTTTTGCAAACCGAAGTGATGAGCCAGGCTTTGAAAGAAACGGAAACCAAAGTTCAAAATCTGACGCAACTGGGCATTCATGAAGAAGCCGAAAAGCTGATTGAAACGTCGAAAAAGGCTGAAAGCTATTTCAAACAATTAAAGGCGGATTTACAAGACGTGCAAACAGATCAGTTCATGAAAGATGCACGCTTGATTTTGGAACATTTAGCAACGTTTTCGATGGACATCGTTCATATTTTCACGCCTAAAGCCGAAGAAGAGCTGTGGAAAAAATATTATGCCGGCGACAACAGTGCGTTTATGCGGTACTTGATTACGGCATTGCCGGATAAAAAGACGGAAAAAGTCAAAGAGCTGTTCGAACAAAACCCGGCTTGCCGCGTGGCGATGATGCGCTATATGGGTGAATTTGATGCGCTGGCGGCTAAAGCAAAAGAAAGCGAAAAGAAAAGCGTTTTGTTGCCGGTTCTCATCGGGTCGGATGCCGGTCGGTTGTACATGATTTTAAAACACATCGTCGGCCCCAAGAAAAAAGGAGGCGTTTAAATGAAATTGTCATTGGTTCGTATCGGCAATTCACAAGGGCTGCGATTGCCTCAAGCTTTGATTAAAGAATGTGCGTTCGGTCCCGAAGTGGAAGTCACGGTCAAAAATAAAGTCATGACTATTCGGGCGGCTGAAACCATTCGCGCCGAATGGGATGATTTTGTCGCAACGGAAAATAAACAAGAGCCGATTAATCCGGCAGGAGAATGGGAATGGTAAAACGATTTGCGGTTTATTTGATTGAAACGGGAACGGTATCACGGTCGCATCCGAAACCGGCTGTTGTGGTTTCTCCGGATGAATTGAATACGACACTGCCCTATGTGACGGTCGCACCGATTACGTCTAAAATTCGATATTATCCTTTTCGCGTCGGATTGAATTTAAAGGATAAGGAAGGGCAAATCGCGTTGGATCAGCTTCAAACAATCAGTAAAGAAAAATTGATTAAAAAAATCGGCGCGCTGCCCGAACAAAGCTATCATCAAATCGCGGATATCTTAAAGGAAATGTTCGAGTTGGGGTAAACGAGCAAGAGATTGTTTGTGCAGAATTTATATAAAACTAAAGTCTATAACCGAAAAACATATTGCAATATGCACGTAAAAGATGTATATTGAAAGAATACAGTGCTTCATCGGGCTGTGGTAAAAAAAAGATTCTCTGGTTTATTCATAAAATAGAATGACTTAATCGTGAGATTCAAAAAAGATGAAAAAAAGTTCTAAAAAGGTGTTGACAGGAGCAAACGAATCAGATATTATCCGCTCCTGTTCCCCAAAAGGAACGGCCGAATTTTCGGTTTTGTTGTTAGAATGGTAAAAGAAGAAGGAATAGATGCACGGACGGCGGTTAGTCTGGAATATAGATGGCAGGCGCTG
>CALGXF010000056.1 GCA_937935995.1 uncultured Alphaproteobacteria bacterium | reverse complement strand
CCCCCCAACATCTGTCAAGAAAAAAATGAACACCCAAAAACCATAAAAAAACCGCCCTCTTACGAGAGCGGCTTTTGTGAAAACATTTCCTTAAAAAGCATACTGTGCTTGCAACCCTATCAAGTTAGCTTGCATATTATATTTGGCATCTAACGTTGATTCGGAGGCTTCATTATGCGTTTTAGACGACTTCACAAACATATGAGAGTAAGCTAAATCGATTTGCACGTTTTCATACGCATAGCTGACACCCAGTGATGTCCACCACCGATCGTTATCCGGAATACGCGCCGTCCGATATTGAGCATTTTTCACCGGAGACTCATCAAACGCAACCCCCAACCGGAACGTCCAGTTATCATCATGATAATAATCCATCCCGACACCCAACATCCACACATTTTGCCATTTTTCCGGTGTAGAGCTGACTCCATTTGCCATGTTCGGAGAATAAATATCTAATTTATCAAACCGGCTCCAACGCGTCCATTTCGCCGAAGCAGATAACCCGATTTTGTCAATCCGATGATACGCTGATAACAAAACATATTCCGGCAACGTAATTTTTGCCCGGCCGACATACGATCCGTTTTGGAACGGCAGACTCATGCCCGGAATCGTCGGCATATGAGACCCGGAAACAGTTTGTTTCCCTTTCAGATGATGAGAGACTTTAGACCGATAAGACACCCCGAACCGCGTGTCTTTAACAGGTTCATACATCACACCCAATGTATACCCGTAAGACCAATCATCTCCTTCGACTTTATTGTAACCGCCCAAAGGCAAATTCATTATATATTCTGGTAAATCATTGGTTAATTTGGCATCCGCCCGTTCCGCAAAAACAGACCCGCCGACCGTTAATTGTTTCGTGACTTTATAAGAAAGCGCCGGCGCCACATCCATAACGCCGATATAAGATTTTAACGCATGCGTCCGACCGAACCAGTTTTCATTATAAATTGTAGACAATCCGTACGGTGCATAAACGCCCAATCCGAAATTCATTTTATCGTTAATTTGCCCTTGTGCAAAGAAATGAGGAATCCAACTTCTTAAGCTAATATCACCCTCTTCGCCCGAAGTAATAACACCATTTGTCGTTTCACCGGCTACATCTGCCTTAATCATGACAAGAGTCATCCCGGCCTGCATCCCGTTTTGACGCAAGCTCATCCCCGCCGGGTTAAAAGCAATCGCCGAAAAATCGTCTCCGACCACGCCGGCACCGTTAAAAGCACGACCCAAGTTCGTCACACTGTATTCAGACAACTGAAAGCCGGCTGAAAATACCGGTGTTGACACGCATAAAGTCGCAAGACCAAAGACGACTGTTTTTAAATTTTTATATCCCATTTGCATCCTCATTTATTAAAAAAGACACACATTTATATGCAGGGCTTTCAAAAAAATCAACCTTTTCAATTCGTTTCAGGCAAATTGTCACAATAGTGTCTTAATCCCCAAAAAAATCTTAAAAAAGGTGCTTGATTCTTTTTCCATTCTATGCAAGATATATTCTGCTAAACATTTTTATAAGGAGAAAAAAATGGCTCAAAAAAAACCAATTAAAAAAGCAGCACCGGTTGCGCCAGCGCCTGAAAAAAAGGCTGACTGCGGATGTGGATGCGGCGATAAATGCACATGCGGATGTGCTCATGAAGGAGAAGTGAACTTTGTTCGTTTCATCTCTTCAATTATCATCGCAGCCGCCGTTGTTGTATCCCCGTTGATTTACGGGGCTGTTTATAACAGTGGGTTCAAAGGCAAACCATCCCTCAAAATGGATGCCGGTTCTCATGATAAAGCAATCAAAGACTTTATCAAAAACAACCCGAAAGTCATCATTGACAGTGTCGATGCTTACTATAAAAAACAACAAGCCGCTCAAAGAGCTGCTCAACCGAAAGTCGCCGACAAAGCAATGATTGACGAAATCTTAAATGACAAAACAAATACGGTTTTGGGTAATCCGAAAGGAAAATTCGTTATCATTGAATTCTTTGATTACAACTGCGGCTATTGCAAAATGATGAACAAACAATTGGCCGAAGCGATCAAGAAAAGCAAAAACATTCGCTGGGTTTTGATTGACACACCGATTTTCGGTGAAAAGTCTGAAATCATTTCCAGATATGCGTATGCCGCCAACAAACAAGGCAAATTCAAACAATTCCATGAAGAAATCGGTGCTTCTACGAAATTGGATGAAGAAGGCTTGATGGCGATTGGTAAAAAAGTCGGATTGGATACGGATAAATTGAAAAAAGATGCCAATTCCGATGAAATCAAAAAGAAATTGGCTGATAACCGCAAATACACGCAAAAACTGGGTATGGGCGGCGTTCCGATGTTCATTATCAACGGAGACATCCAAGGAGGTGCTTTCCCACCGGAACAAATGGAAGAATATATCAAAAAAGCCAATGAAATGAAGTAATCATTTCACGAATATGGAAAAGTCCCCTGCTTTTGGCAGGGGATTTTTTTATCGATTAAAAAGAGCTTAACAAGACAGGGCGTTCTTTTTTAAAACAAATACAGCAGAATTTTCTTTCGCGCTTTATCAAACAAGGCCAAAATCTCCTGTTCAATAGTGACGCACTTCCCCACATCTGCTTACTGTCGACGGGGTAAAGATTATTAAACCCACTCGTCAAAGAATTTTTTGATACCGTCCCAAAAATCCGTTGATTTCGGGCTGTTTTTCCCTTCCGCTTCAAATTCTTGCAACAATTCTTTTTGCCGCTTGTTCAAATTGGTCGGAATTTCGACTGTAACCGTTACGAATAAATCACCACGTGTCGTGCTTTTCAAAACAGGCATCCCCCGACCCCGCAAACGAACTTCATATCCGCTTTGTGTTCCGGCCGGAATTTTAATTGTTTCTTTTTCGCCGTCAATCGTCGGAATTTCTATTGTTCCGCCTAACGCAGCCGTTGTCATGGGAATCGGAACCGTACAATATAAATTTTTATCTTGGCGTTTAAACAGTTTGCTTTCTTTGACTGTCACGAACAAATACAAATCTCCGGAAGCACCGCCACGCAATCCGGCTTCCCCTTCGCCCGAAAGCCGCATCCGAACACCGGTTTCAACACCGGCCGGAATATCGACTTCTAATGTTTTGCTTTGCCGCACACGGCCGGCACCTTTGCAAGAAGAACAAGGCTTTTTAATTGTCTTTCCGGAACCGCCACATGTCGGACATACCGTTTCCATTAAAAAGAATCCGTTTTGACGACGGACACGCCCGCGCCCACCACAAGCAGCGCATGTTTCAACACCTGTGCCGCCTTGACCGTGACACGTTTCACAAACACCGAACGTTGACACATCTATTTTCTTTTTAACGCCGCTGAAAGCTCCTTTCAATGAGATTTCCAAATCATATCGAATGTCATCTCCGCGCAAGTTCTCTTCAGTCTGTGACCGAGACCGCGTATTGCCCATAAAGCCGTTAAAAACTTCTTCAAACAAATCGGAAAAGCTACCACCCGTGAAATTAAACCCACCGAAACCGTTGCCAAAACCGCCGGCGCTTTGGTCAAACGCCGCATGACCGAACCTGTCGTACGCTGCGCGTTTTTGATCATCACTTAAAACTTCATACGCTTCGTTGACTTCTTTGAATTGAAGCTCGGCCGCCGTATCGCCCGGATGTAAATCAGGGTGACATTTTTTCGCCATACACCGATATGCCGATTTAATTTCTGCAAAAGAGGCTGTTTTAGAGACCCCGAGTGTTTCGTAATAATCTTTTTTTGCCATCGTATTTCATCCTTTGGTCATATATAGATAATCACGGCTCAAAATGCAAGAGGAAAGTAAGGAAAGATAAAAACAGAATCCCCCTTTATCTGTCCCAAAAGGAAATTCAGAATAAAATAAAAACAAATAACGTGCAAATTTCACGGAAAGAGTAGAAATAAATTTTAACAAAATAATAAGCCCTCCTTTAAGGCGAAGCGTAGTCAACCTACGTGAGCCGAAAAAGGAGGGCTTAGGATGCAGTTAAAATTTATTTCTTGACTTCTTCAAAGTCAGCGTCAACAACTTCCTCTTCTGCCGGTTTTGAACCGTCGGAAGCACCCGCGTCCGCACCCGGCGCAGCTTGTTCTCCCGCCGTTTGACCCGCCGCTTGTTGTTCTTTATAAAGCGCTTCTCCCAATTTCATGGAGGCATTCATTAAACTTTCCGTTTTGGCGTTAATGTCATCCACGTCGTCTTTTTCAGAGGCTTCTTTTAACGCTTTTATCGCCGCTTCAATCGCTTCTTTATCCGAAGACGCTACTTTGTCGCCCAAATCCTTCAACGTTTTTTCCGTTTGATGAATCATCGATTCCGCTTTGTTCTTCGCTTCAATCAGTTCGCGTTTTTTCTTGTCTTCATCCGCGTGCGCTTCAGCATCTTTGACCATCTTTTCGATATCAGCATCTTTCAACCCGCCGGATGCTTGAATCCGAATAGCTTGTTCTTTGCCGGTTGCTTTATCTTTCGCCGACACATTCACAATTCCGTTCGCATCAATATCGAATGTCACTTCGATTTGCGGCATACCGCGCGGTGCCGGCGGAATACCGACCAAGTCAAACTGACCCAGCAATTTGTTGTCTACCGTCATTTCGCGTTCACCTTGGAAGACCCGAATGGTCACAGCCGTTTGTCCGTCTTCCGCTGTTGAGAAAACTTGAGACTTCCGTGTCGGAATGGTTGTGTTTCGGTCAATCAAGCGCGTAAACACGCCGCCCAACGTTTCAATCCCTAAAGACAGCGGCGTGACGTCAAGCAATAAAACGTCTTTCACATCGCCTTTTAACACACCGCCTTGAATAGCCGCCCCAACAGCCACGACTTCGTCCGGGTTCACACCTTTGTGCGGTTCTTTGCCGAAATAATCTTTCACCAATTTTTGAACCGCCGGCATCCGAGTCATCCCGCCGACCAAAATGACTTCATTAATGTCTTTGGCCGTAATACCCGCATCTTTCAACGCATTTTCAATCGGTTTTTTGGTTCTTTCCAATAAATCTTCAACCAAGCTTTCCAATTTCGCACGTGTCAACGTCACATTTAAATGTTTCGGACCCGATGCATCGGCCGTAATAAACGGCAAGTTAACTTCGGTTTGTTCCGTGCTGGACAATTCGATTTTCGCTTTTTCGGCAGCTTCTTTCAACCGTTGCAACGCCAATCTGTCTTGACGCAAATCAATGCCTTGTTCTTTTTTGAATTCATCTGCCAAGAAGTCAATAATTCGCATATCGAAATCTTCACCGCCCAAGAACGTATCACCGTTGGTGGATTTCACTTCAAACACGCCGTCACCGATTTCCAAAACAGACACATCGAACGTACCGCCGCCCAAGTCATAAACAACGATAGTACCGGTTCCTTGTTTTTCCAAACCATATGCCAAAGCCGCTGCTGTCGGTTCGTTAATAATCCGCAATACTTCAAGTCCGGCAATTTTACCTGCGTCTTTGGTTGCTTGACGTTGCGAGTCATCAAAATAAGCCGGCACCGTAATCACGGCTTGAGTCACCGGTTCGCCCAAATAAGCTTCGGCATCTTCTTTTAATTTTTGCAAAATGAAAGCGGAAATTTGGCTGGGCGCATATTTTTTGCCGCGCACTTCCACCCACGCATCGCCGTTGTCTCCGGACACAATATGATACGGCACTAATTCTTTATCGCGTGCCACAACCTTGTCATCATACCGACGTCCCATCAACCGTTTAATCGCAAACAAAGTTCCTTCCGGATTGGTGACAGCCTGGCGTTTGGCCGGTTGGCCGACAAGACGTTCATCTTTGTTAGTAAACGCCACCATCGACGGTGTCGTCCGAGCGCCTTCACGGTTTTCCAAAACTTTGGAATCTTTCCCGTCCATAATCGCTACGCACGAGTTCGTGGTACCCAAGTCAATTCCGATTACTTTACTCATTTTCTGTTCTCCTTTTGTCATGAATTTACATCCTATATAATGCGTACGATTGTATTTCGCAAGACTATTCATAAAAAAACTTTGAAAAATTTTAAAAACATTTTACAATAGAGCGATTGATACAAAATAAGGGACATAAACAATGCTGATACCCGCACAAATTCTTATCATGATGCAGACCTATCTGCCGGAGCTTTTCGGGGCATTACTGACATTTTTTGCACTGAATTTTCTCGGCAAAGACGAAGAACAAGGCAAAAATGATTTATCTTACGCGGCTTTGGCTTTTCTGTTTTTAGCGTTCAAAGATATTTTGTTGTTCGGCACTTTTATTTTAACGGACGCGGTTCCGTTTGTCATTCCGCAGCGCGGCATTGAAGCAACGGCTTATTTCTTACAATCCTCTGCCGTTATTTTGATGTTTGTCGGCGGATTGCAATCTTTGAAGATTTTCAAAGTCGTCAAAAAGGAATTAACCCTTATTTTATCTTTGGCGGCTATTTTTGCCTCCGTTTGGGTCGTTTTACGCGTTACCCCGACATGGCAAGTCATTTTACCGACAACTTATTTGATTGCCGGGCTGTTCTTTTTAGGCTTTTGTTTTGCGTTGCCGCGCCGGCACGGGGTCAATCAAATCTTGCGCAAAACAGGGTTAACCATAATGTTACTGGGCTGTTATTATTTGTTCACCGTTACACCGTGGGGCATTGAAGCGCAAGTACATTCGTGGGGCATTGAAGCCGTTTTATATGCGTTGGTTATTCTGTCCGTTATCTTGTCAACGGCCTCTTTGTTGAAAGAACAAGTACGTGTTTTGCAACGCGAGTTGAAATTCAGCAAAGCCAAAATCCCGCTTTTAATTCAAGCATCGCCCTATCCGATTATCATTTCTCAATTAAAAGATGACCGGCTCATGTTGGTCAACGAAAAAGCCAGCGATTTATTTAACATTGACATTCGCAATCCCAAGATTTTCAGAACGGAAGAATACTATGTCGATCCCAATGCGCGCAAAGAATTATTAAAACGATTGACCGAAGCGTCGGTTGTTGAAAATTTCCAAGCACTTTTACGCAAGCCGGGAACCGACGAAACATTTTGGTTGGAAATGTCGGCGCGCGTGATTGATTTTGAAAATGAAGTGGCGTTGTATACGGCCTTTAAAGACATCACGGCACAAAAACAGCATGAACAAGATTTGTTTGAAAAAGCAGTCAAAGATCCGTTAACGGGATGTTACAACCGCCGGCAATTCCAAGAATTAGCCGCCAAAGAAATTCGTCGGGCTTGGCGCTACAACAGTACGTTTACATTGATTATGCTGGACATTGACCATTTCAAAAAAGTCAATGACACGCACGGACATGCAGCCGGTGACGAAGTTTTAAAGGCTTTGGCCGCCTGCATCACGGGAACGCTCCGCACATCTGACATTTTTGCACGCTACGGCGGCGAAGAATTTATTATCTTACTGCCCGAAACAACCATTGAAAACGGTTATTTAGTTGCTGAACGCATTCGGGAAAGAGTGGCGGCTTTGATGGTTCCGGTATCGACAAGTGAAAACATTCATTTTACCGTCAGTTTAGGGATTGTTGAATCGTCTTATTCCAGTGATATTGACGAATTAACAAAATATGCGGATGCCGCGCTTTACACGTCTAAAGAAAACGGACGCAATCGCACCACCGTTTATGGGGAAAGCGATACATTTACAAAAGAGCCTCAACCGACTGTCGCGGATAATACGTCTGCCGAAAAATTACAGGCTGATATTGTGAAGCAGGCACAGGAAGATTTGGCTAAAATGAAATACGGGCCAAAATCATGAAATATCGTTTTTGGGAAGCGGTTCAAGCGCATCCACGCCATTTCATTATTCCGGCAATCGGGATTTTAATCACATTTTATTTTGCTTATCATGCTATTCGAGGCGAACGGGGACTGTTCCGGTTATTTGAAATCAATCAGGAAATCAGCGAAGCACAAGCTGTGTTGGCTGAAACCGAACAACAAAAACAAGAAATGAATAAGAAAGTCAAAGCCCTGTCTCCCGAAAGTTTGGACTTGGATATGTTGGATGAATCCGGTCGCCGCATTTTAAACGTCGGCGAAAAAAACGATTACATCATTTTTGATTAGACACATCCCGTATCACACGTACCGCCGGTACCGTTAATGGTACATCCATCTCCGCACAATGACCCGTTCTTCCAACAGCTATACGTGCTTCCGTTCGGATAACAAATCGTTCCTTGGTTTTCATCGTAACATCCGTAAAATTGATATGATGCTTTTTGTAATACCAAGTTTCC
>CALGXF010000055.1 GCA_937935995.1 uncultured Alphaproteobacteria bacterium | reverse complement strand
GAGAACGGCAGTGACCGAGGGCGAAAGTTAGACACCCGTGAGATAGAGCCATGTACATGGCGTACTCCTATACGCTCCGCCACAACCCTGCCCTTTGGCAGGGTTTTGCTTTGTCTGGGGCGGATAGGAGGCGAACCGAAAGGGACGCTAAGCAAAAAATGTCCGGCGGACAGTTTTTGTCTGCAAGTCCACGGTTGTCTTCTTGAGCCGAGAGAACGGCAGTGACCGAGGGCGAAAGTTAGACACCCGTGAGATAGAGCCATGTATATGGCGTACTCCTATACGCTCCGCCATAACCCTGCCCTTTGGCAGGGTTTTGCTTTGTCCAAGGTGGAAATGCCTTGTCCATTCAGAAATTAATTTGCGTTCAATCTCGGCAAATATCCCGAAAGCAAACGCCGTCGCTTCGCTTTGAATATTATTGCCCAACCGATAATTTTCCTTGATTATCCAAACTTGGCAATTTTTATTCAACAAACCCCAAAAGCATAAAATTTCTTTTTTTCAAATACTTCTAATGGGTAAATACAAACAAAACAACCAATTAAAATTACATAAAAAGTGCTTGTGTTTTCCTTTGGTTTTTGTACTATTACATAAATGAGGTAAAGTATATGAAGAAAATTTTTCTTTTATCCTTTGTGTGTTGCTTTCTATCTGTCTCTGTCCACGCTGATATTTCTGACGATATTTATTATACTTGGCAAGGTGTGAAAATGTCTGCCGATAGTGGATGGAGATGGATGAAATACGGAACAAAGAAAACAATTGGCGAAGCTGCTTCAGGCGTATATAAAACATTTGCTTCCAGCGATGATGAAAAATTACGTTCTTACTTTTCTGATGCCGATTTTGATATTGTAAAAAAAGCAAATTGTATCGTGAAACTGCGTGTTTCTGAAGACGCACGAGAAGTAGCCGGCTATAACGCGGGTCTTCATGTTTTAAGCATAAGTAAAAGTTCTTTAGACAAATATTCAAAAGAATCATTAATGTCGTATATTCATCATGAAGTTGTTCACTTAAATGATATTCAAAAATTACAAAAAGAAGGGTATTCCCCGGCGATATTAGGACAACTTGATTTTAAAACATTAAGTGCACCATCGCAGATTTCACTGCAAGGTATTTTAGAAGCAAGAGCTTATTCTGATCAAATTAAATATGCTTACCTCAATAAAGATACATCTTCCGAAATGCTGAATGCTTATAATCGTTTAGTCAAAGAGTATCCTTTTTTTGAAACTTTTAATCAAGCCATTAAAGACGGGGAAACACCGGAACAAGCTTCACATCGTTGTGCAACCGCTTTATTAGATAGCGATATTTTTATAAATGGATATTTAAAACCATGGATGCAAAAAGCGTCGGACAGTTATAATCTGCATAATATAGATATAGATGAGATTTTATCTATCTTTAATGACGGCAAATTAACGAAGGAAGACATTTATGCTGCGGATAATTTTTGGCAAAATTTATGTTCTTATGAAAACACGAAAGATTCTGATGAATGTTTAGCTTATTTTGCACGTAAAAGAACAAAAATTTTGAAAGTATGCGGAGAAGAAAAATTATCTGTTCAATTAAAATGTGCGCAGTTAAAGGGTCGAATAATGCAACAAGGTCAAATTCCGACAAATGAAGAAGATTATTGGGAAACCTGTTGTAATCATAAAATTGTGACTCGACAAACGGCAGACGGAAAGGAAGAGGTTGTTACGTTTTATCCTATGTCCACACAAATTGAAAGGATAACACCCTACAATGAAAAAGGTAAAGAAGATGGAACAATAAAGTTTTTTTATCCCAACGGAAAAATCAAAATTGAATATAATTATAAAGACGGGGAAAAAGATGGTTTGCGTACCGAATATTTTCAAAACGGTCAAAAGAAATTAGAAACCTTTTTTACTAACGGAAAACGAAATGGATTAAGAACAGAATATGATTCAACGGGGAAAATTATTTTACAGGAAAACTATCAAAATGGGAGAAAGATAAAAAAATGAAAAAACAAATCATTGCTTCTTGTTTAACCGCTCTTCTTTTAAGCGGCTGTGCAACAGACCCGTATACGGGTGAATCCAAAGTATCAAAAACAGCCATCGGATCGGGAATCGGCGCATTAGCCGGTGCCGGTATCGGTGCGATTGCAGGCGGTGGACGCGGGGCTTTAATCGGGGCCGGTATCGGGGCTGCCGGTGGGGCTGCCGTCGGCGGTTACATGGATCTTCAGGCGCGCGCTTTGCGTCAGGAATTACAAGGAACCGGTGTTCAAGTTCAACAAAACGGGGATCAAATCCATCTTATTATGCCGGGCAATATTACGTTTGACACGGATTCTGCTCAAATCAAGCCGTCTTTTCAACCTGTTTTGAACTCTATCGCAAAGGTTTTAAATCAATATGATCAAACGCGCGTTTCCATTGTCGGATACACGGATAATACCGGAACCGTCGCTTATAACGATGCGCTTTCTTTAAAACGCGCAAGAGCCGTCGAAACTTATTTGCGGATTCAAAAAGTCAATTATGAACGGTTAGTCGTTTCCGGGATGGGCCCCAAAAATCCGATTGCTTCCAATGCAACGCCCGAAGGACGCGAGCAAAACCGCCGCGTTGAAATCACTTTGATTAACCAATCCGGACAATAAAATCCGCTCAACACACCATTTGCAAAAATTCTTGACAAAATAACGGGGTTTTGTTAGAATAAATTCATCCATATGAATTTATAAAGGAGCTTTATATGACAAAACTTAATCCCTATGCTTATTTCAACAAAGATTTTTCAATGGATGACATTAAAATCGTCTACATGCCGCAACAAAAAGCTCCTGTTTTGGAACCGACAGTCACTGAATGCGCTTTTCATTATTACGATTCCGTTTCGCCGGACGTCACACGTTACATTGAACAAAAATGGGAAGCGGAAAATGCCAAAAAACCGTTGCAAAATGAACCCATTGTTTCGGTTCGTTTTGTCAATTTGGAAAACGGCGGATTGGAAACGGTTCCGATGGATTACAAAGCATGGAAAACAACCGGGAAAAAAGAGTTTTATGATCAATTCGGAAACAAAGATATTCCGAACCCGTTAAATGTTCAAACGTTGGTTCAAACAAAAGACAATCAACTCATTTTAGGTCCGCGTCCCGGCAAAGAAACGTTACAAGTACCGGGCGGCATGTTAAAAAATGATACTGACCGCGTTGAGGGACAAATTTCTCCGGCCAAAGCGGCTGTTCGCGAGTTCCAGGAAGAAGTGGCACCTATTCCCGTCAACGATGTTGCTTTCTTGGGGACGTCGTTTTATGCCGGACGTATTTTATCGACCGTGTTTATGACCGGCAAAATTGATTTAAAAGCCGAAGAATTAAAAACTTACCGTACTCAAAACAAAGATAAAATCCAAGACTTTGACGATTTACCGGACTTGGCCTTTGTTGCCGCACAACCACAACAGGTCAGCGACACGTTAAAAACATGTAAAATGCAGGAAACGGCTTATATTGCGCTGTTATTATTCGGAAATAAACAATTCGGAAAAACTTGGTTTAATGCCCATTGCCCGGCAAAGTTTTTAGCCGACCATTTACGGCAAAGAGAATAAGCCGGCGGTTAGACTTCTTGATAAAACAGCGCCTTTTATGTATAATAAAAGGAAAGAGGTGCGCAAATGAATACGTTCAAAAAATTACTTTTAGCGAGCATGGCAACCGCCGCACTTTGGTCAGCACCGTCTGCTTCGGGCGCCCAAGCGACCGCCTCTTTCGAACAAGCACAAACTTATACACAGACTGCGCAAGAAAATGCTCCTGTTTTATTAAAAGGTTCTGCGCAGGAAAAAGCCAAATTATGGCAACTTTATCAAAATTTGGGTCGCTCCGAAACAGGGCAATCCATCCTGCGCCAAATGGATGAAATTTATCAACAAACCGGGTCTCGTTTACCGATTTCTTTCGGGCTGATGGAATCAACAATCGGCGGACGATATGTTTCCATGACCACCGGCATTGTTTTGAATGCGGCGCGATCCAATATCATGGATGAAATTATTTTGGCTCATGAACTGAAGCATTATATTCAAGACCGGCGCCCGCAAAGCGTTTACCGAATGACGTACAGTTCTTTTCATGATACTTTTGCCTGTCTGAAAGCGTTGGAATTGGAAACACGTGTTCAAGACACGGTCATGTCTGATGAATTAAACAGAACGAATTCCCCGATTGCCGAATTTGTGCCGATTTACCGCCGGCTGAAGAAAGAAGGCGCTGACCGTTTCGGAGACGATTCATCCAAAGTCAATCGATATGCCAGAACAGAACTTGCCAAAATTTTATGGGAAAACAAAAATATGCCGTTATCCGAAATCCCGTTTAATTTATTTTCACGCAATGACATCGGCAAATCTTATCAAGCGGTCGCCTTTTGGAATGATAAATACAACAGCACGGTTACCGGAAATATGACTGTCTCGGCCGCAAAATGTGCGTATTTAGCCGAAAATCCGCAAGCAAAAGAAAATGCAACGCATACGCTTCAGGCATATATCGACGGCATGGACATTGATGTGACGCCGGATTATTTTCGGAAAAATTTAAAAGTACCCAACCTGTCGGATAACGCATATCAATTTGAGACATTCGATGATGAGACTGTTCGGATAACGCTTACCCGAAACGAAGCAGACCAATCTCATGTGCGCGTCACCATAAACAATCGGCCGATTATCGAAAACGTTTTTTCAAAAGACGGTACATGCATATCCGCTTTAGAATATGATAAGAAAACATTTGATTTGATTCAAAAAGGACGTTTATCTTTCGGCATGGATGAAATTCATTACAAAGACGGACGCATCACAGAAATCCGTAAAACAACCGGTGAACGGTTAATGCAAAAGCCGGCTCACCCGAAAACAACATTGGTACAAACATTAAATGCCCACATGGCTGCATCTGTTTTGAACGAAACCGGAAACGTTCAACCGGCGGCTTTGGTTAAAAACACGTTGGCCGCAAAAGGTCGATAGCATTGTTCTTGCAATTTTTATCAAAAATTGTATGCTGATAACACGACAAAAGGAAAGCTTATGGAAATAACATATCGTCAAGAAATTTTACGCAAACTGATTCATTTAAGTTCGTTGTGGATGGTGGTTGCTCTTTACTTCCTGCCCAAACCGGCCAGCATCGGTTTGTTTTTCATCCTGTGCGCCGGCACGATTTTCGTTGAATACGGCACGTATCGAAATTGGCCGGTATTCGCGCCGCTGTATCGGAAATTTTTCGGAAAAATGTTGCGTGCCAAAGAAACCACACCCGGCTTTCATATGTCAGGCGCACCGTATGTGTTGGCAGCGGCTTTTTTCGTTTCTTTGTTGTTTTACAAAGAAGTCGCCATGTTTGCATTGACTGTCATGCTCATCGGCGATACGGCAGCCGCTTTAGTCGGCCGCAAATGGGGATTCCATAAAATAAACCGCCGAACCAAAAGCTTGGAAGGATCCGGAGCGTTCTTTCTGTCCGGTTTTGTTGTATTGGGGCTTTACACGGCTTTCTTTTCTTGGACGGTTCCGCTGTTTTGGGGCGGCATGCTGGGTGTTTTTCTGGCAACGCTTGCAGAACTTTACGAAAACAAACTGCACATCGATGACAACCTCTCCGTTCCGTTGATTTGCGGCATTTGCTTAAGCATTGTTATTTAAATGAAACCATATACGTCCCACCATAAAACGGCTGCCAACCTGGCCATGTTGTGCATGATTATGATTATCAGCGTTTCCATGTACGAATCTTTGTGTAAAACACCCGAACAACGGCAAACGGAACAAGAACAACGCCAAAGAACGCCGGGTCTTGATAAATACAACCCGCTTCATTACAGCCATATTCGGTTGCTGATGGTGTTCGGATGTTGGGTTTATGTCAAGTGCAACCTTCGGCACTATAAAAAATGGCAGGAATTTCAAAAAACCCGTGAATAATCTTCATTCGGGGATTGTCTTTTGATGTTAAACAGCCTATATTCTCCCCTTCTGTTTAACAAAGAAGACATAAAAATGAAAGAAATAAAACCTTTTACCCTTGAACACGCCAAAAGAATGCGCATCGCCCGCATCTGTTTTTGGGCCGGCCTCATCGGCTTAGCCGTTAACCATTCCATCCCGCAGGAACGCCAAAAAAATCATCAGGCTTTTTTGGAAGAATATCCTCTTTTAAAGCTCAATCCGTTGGAATATAACGCTTTTTACGGGCTTGTCTGTGTTGCGAGCGTCGGTTATGTTTGGGCGAAAATCCGCCATCGCCGGGCTTATTTCAACCAACAAAAAACCCGAAACGAATAAAAACACGCCTAAAAGGTATATTGATTCTTAATCCTCTTTTTCTTACCTTATACGAAGAGGAATGGAGTACCTTTTAAAAAAGGAATTCCAATATGACAACAGATTCAGTTTCACTCGAACTCACGCTTCCGACGGAAAAGATGACGCTTTCACAAAACGGCTCCGAACAGATGCCGGTCATTGGTGAAAAAGCACCGCCGTTTACGGCATCAACCACGCAAGGGCCTATTCATTTTCCCGAAGATTTTGTCGGAAAATGGGTCATTTTATTCAGCCATCCGGCCAGCTTTACACCGGTGTGTACCACCGAATTTATGCGCTTTGCCGAATTAATGCCGGATTTTGAAGCCCTCAACACGCAACCGATCGGATTAGCCGTGGACAGCGTTCCCAGCATCATCGGTTGGGTTCGGGAAATTGAAGAAAAAGTTAAATTTGACGGCGCCGAACACGTTCATATTCCGTTTCCGGTTATCGGTGACGTCAAAATGGAAATTGCCCATAAATACGGCATGATTCACAAAGGATTCAGCGATACCAAAACGGTCAGAGCCGTTTTTATCATTGATCCGCAATCCGTTATTCGCGCCATTTTATACTATCCCGCTTCCAGCGGTCGGAATTTTGAGGAAATCAAGCGATTATTAATCAGTTTACAAGTCGTCGATGCTTTTGATGTCGCGACACCAGCCGACTGGCAACCCGGCAAGGATGTTATTGTCCCATCGCCGAACTCCTGCGAAAAGGCAAGTCCAGCAGAACCAAATCCGTCACCGACAGGCGTTTGGTTTTTATGTACAAAAAAACTGTCTGCTGATGAAATCCACACGAAACTGAAAAACAAATAATTGATGGTTTCACTCAAAAGGGAAATCCCACTCTTGTGGTGGGATTTTCTTCTTTTCTAACAATCAAAAAATTCAATCTTATTGGTTTTCGGATTTAATCGAACCGCTAATTGTCCGCGCTTAAACTGCATCGCCGCCCGGCCGAACAAATCATATCGCCACCCTTTCATAGCCGGCACATCCGCTTTATCCGATTCCGCCATTTTTTCCAAATCTGCCGTCGTTGCAATGACTTTGGCAGCCACCTTTTCCCGATCAGACAACAAATTCAACAACAACCGCAACATATCAACAACGTTCTTGCGCCCTTCGGGAATATTTTTTTGTTTTTCCGCCACAGGACATTTTTTATCCGGGCATGCCCGCCCTTTTTCCAAAGCCGCCAAAACACCGGCCCCGAAATTTTTCATTAATCCGGGCGTCATGCTACGCAATTGCCCCAGCTCTTGTGCCGTTTGAGGCGCTGTCGCCGCAATTTCCAACAAGGCTTCGTCTTTTAAAATATGTTTGCGCGGTTTATCCAAAGCAATCGCTTCTTTTTCCCGCCAAGCACTCAATTCCCGTAAAATTGCCAAAAAGCGCGGGTTATCGGAATGCCGTTTAATGCGTTTCCATGTTTCATTCGGATCGACATCGTACAAAGCCGGATCAACCAAATGATTCATTTCTTCTTCAACCCATTTGTCTCGGCCGCTTTTTTTCAAAGCTTCCTGCATTTTTTCATACGCCGGCACCAAATGCGTCACATCCGATAAAGCATACTGCATTTGCTTTTCGGACAAAGGCCGATGCGCCCAATCCGTAAACCGGCTGCTTTTGTCGAGGTTGATTTTTAAAAATTTAGACACCAATGTTTGATAGCTGACACTGTCTCCCAACCCGCAGACCATCGCCCCGATTTGTGTATCAAAAACCGGCACCGGCACACACCCCATCAAATCATAAAAAATTTCAATGTCCTGCCGCGCCGCATGAAAAACTTTCAATACCTTTTTGTTTTTCATGAGTTTAAGCAACGGCGTTAAATCCAACTCTTTGCTTAACGGGTCAATCAAAGAAGCTTCTTCATCGCTTGCCACCTGAATCAGGCACAACACCGCATGGTACGTTTTTTCCCGAATAAATTCCGTATCAACCGTTATGAATTTTTTCTTTTTAAGCCGCTTGCACAGCGCTTTTAAATCTTCTGTCGTTGTTATCATCATAGGAAGGTTATACACTTAAGCGCAGTCAGATTCAAGGCTTAAATACGAATCTCTTGCCAAAAGCGCACCGGCAATGCCCATATCCCGATTGGATTTATCCGACAAAAAAGCATCCAAGCTATCCAAAGGAACAGCAATAACTTCATCGTATTCGTCATCCGGCGCATTTAAATGTTCTTTTTTCACACCCAAAGACGACAAAGCAATATCCGCCCGCATGACCAAAGACAAATTTTCACCCTCTACCGCTTTGTCAATGACCAAAGAATGAACGGACAAATCGCTTAAAAAATGCGCTTCCATATTCAGCTCTTCTTTTAAATGAATCAAAAACGCTTTGACATAATCCACTTTTCCCTGATTGGCGAATAAATCCGGCCGTAATAATCCGGACGGCAAAAAGCCCCACTGCCCCGGTCGCGTGGCAACCCACGATTGACGCCGCCCGAATAAAACCCCGTCGCGGCAGGTTAAAAATCCCAAAAGTGATACCGGCTTCACATTTAAAACCGTTTTTAAACGCGGATCCATTATTTGAGCCATCAAATACCGGTATTCCGAAAAATAACCCCGGATTTCACGGTCACTGTACTGTGTCGCACAAAAAATCGGGCCGTTAAAAAGGCGGCTGCTCATCGTTGAGAGCGCCGCCTTCCACAATTCTTCGACACGCATTTCCACATCCAGTTCAAACACGCGCCGTTCTTCTTGAACGATTTGAAACGTCGGAGATAAATTTAAAATAGCAACCATGATATGTCCTTATAACAGTAAAACCAGGTGTTATTCTTTATTTTTCTATTATTAACACAAAATTAACCTTTTGTCATCTTTTCGAAGATTTTTCATAAAAATTACAACCTACGCGCGCAAAAATAAGCCTAAAATGAAGAAAAGACTCCTTAAAACGTGAAACTTTGAAAAACGACTCGGCTTTTTTGAAAAAACAGCGTATACTGCCCGCATGATGAAAAATGAAACACTTTTGACGCCGGCGCTTTTAGACGTTATATCGGTTTTAAATAACAAAGCCTATTTGGTCGGCGGAGCGGTTCGCGATTTTTTAAACGGCTGCCCTATCGGGGATTTGGATATGGCAACGCCGCTTCACCCCGAACAGAGCATGGACTTACTGACAAAAGCCGGTTACCGCATTATTCCAACGGGCCTGAAACACGGAACCATCACGATTTTAATGCCGGATGGCCTTTTGATAGAACTGACGACATTTCGCCGAGACGTGGAAACGGACGGCCGTCATGCGCGGGTGGCTTTTGAAGAAGACATGAAACAAGACGCTTTACGCCGAGACTTTACCATCAACGCGCTTTACATGGACCGAAACGGAACCGTTTATGATTTTTTTCACGGATTAACGGATTTAAAAAAGCATCGTATCCGTTTTATCGGCGCGCCGGTCGACCGTATTCAGGAAGATGCTTTGCGGATTTTACGGTTCTTTCGCTTTTGGGGCCGGTTCGGCGGGAAAAAACCACCGCTGACGGCATTAAAAGCCTGTCAAAAAACAGCCTTTTTATTAGACCGATTATCTGCCGAGCGCAAACGAGACGAATTGTTTCAAATTCTGGCCTTGCCGAATGCACCGCATATTTTGCATTTCATGCGGCAATACGGCATTTTACGGCATGTGATTTCGCCCGCAACGGATTTCAAAGACTTGCTTCATTTTATGCGGCTTGAAAAAAAACAAAACAGCTCTTTCGGTGTCCTGCCCCGATTGCTACTTTGCCTCAAAACGCCGGAACAGATACCGGAACTGGCTTTATCCAATGCGCAGAAAAAAGAATTAACGGCGCTTCATCGCGCGCTTCACATGGATTTATCGACCTATCGGTCGCGCAGACGGGCCGCTTATCTTTTATCGCCGCAAACGGTGGCAACGGCTTTTTATATTCGCCAAGCCCGGCGGCAGCAGCTCCTTTCCCGTTCAATGGCGCGCGAACTGAACCGATTGACGGCGCCCGTTTTTCCCGTTACGGCGGCAGACTTAATGCAAACGGGTATTCCGGCCGGCCCTTTGTTGGGACAAAAACAAAAAGAAGCCGAACGCATCTGGATAGAAATGAATTTTCCCGATAAAAAAGAGCTTGTTTTAAAAGCGCTAAAACGGTAACATAAAGAAAAAAAAGGAGACGAACATGAGAGATGTCACAAACGAACAAGGCCGCAGCATGGTTGAAATGTTGGGCGTTTTAGCGATTATCGGCGTGATTGCAGTCGGCGCTTTGGCCGGTTATGCCCAAGCGATTTTAAAGTTCCGCACAACACGAACGGCTGATGAAATTCAAACCATCGCCGATGAAATTTTCCAAACATATTCATGGATGCGCACCTATCCGGACAAGGGAAAATATGATACCGTTCAAAGCCGTTTAATTGCGGACGGTGTCGAAATTCCGGATGTCAATCCGTTCGGCGGCGTGTATGAAGTAACAACGACCTCGTCAACCATCAGTGTAACGGCCAGCGGCATTCCGACGGATGCCTGCACGCAATTGGCGGCAGAATCCGGCGATTGGCCAAACGTGGAAACACTCGGCACCTGCACGGCCGGCGGCACCAACGAAGAAACCGGCGAAGCCGTTCAAACGTTTGCAATTACTTTTCTATAAAGTCTTGGAACTTTTCTAAAAAAGCAGCCACAGCCTGACCGCGGTGGCTGATTTTATTTTTTTCGTCTGCCGGCATTTGGGCAAATGTCATGTTATATCCGTTCGGCATAAATATCGGGTCAAATCCGAAACCGTCAGTCCCTTCGGGCGGCACCAAAGTCCCGTCAACCCGGCCGCTGAACGTTTGCGTTGTTCCGTTCGGAAAAGCAAACGCAATTACGCATGCAAAATGTGCCGACGCATCTTTGCCGGCCACTTCTTTCAACAAAGCGTCAAAAGCTTGAGAATAGCCGCCGCATTTTTCGGCAAAACGCGCTGTATGCACGCCGGGTGCATCTTTAAGCGCATGAACGCACAATCCGGAATCATCCGCAATTGCCGGCAGCCCGCTGGCTTTAGAAACCGCAACAGCCTTTAATAAAGCGTTTTCTTCAAAGGTTTCTCCCGTTTCTTCAACCGCCGGCACATCCAACTCGCCCGCGGATAAAACCTGAACGTCAAACGGTCTTAACAGGTCTTGAATTTCTTTAATCTTTCCCGGATTACGGGACGCAAATACCAATTGCATCGTCGGCATGTTATTTCTCCAAAGCTTGTTTTTGCAACAACGCCAACTCACGGGTTCCTTTTTGAGCCAACGCCAATAATTTTAAAAATTCTTCCGGGCTGAACGGCGCATGTTCCGCCGTTCCTTGAATTTCAACCAATCCGCCCGATCCGGTGATGACAAAATTGGAATCCGTTCCGGCCGTTGAATCTTCTTCGTAATCCAAATCCAGTACCGCCTCACCGTTGCAAATTCCGCAAGAAATCGCCGACACCGTGTCCGTTATCGGAAACTTTTTAATGATTTTTTCATCCGCTAATTTCTTCAACGCCAGATAAAGCGCTACAAAGCCGCCCGTTACCGAAGCCGTCCGCGTTCCGCCGTCAGCCTGCAACACGTCACAGTCGACTTTGACGGAAACTTCACCCATCGCCTTTAAATCCACCACGGCGCGCAAAGACCGACCGATTAATCGTTGAATTTCATGCGTTCGACCGCTTTGGCCTTTTTTGGCTTCCCGATCCATCCGTACGGACGTCGACCGCGGCAGCATCCCGTATTCGGCCGTTACCCAGCCCGACCCGGTGCCTTTCACCCAGTTCGGGACTTTTTCTTCCAACGACGCGGTGCACAAAACATGCGTATTTCCGCATTTAATCAAACAAGACCCTTCCGCATAAGCATTCACATGCGTTTCCAAAGAAACGGGACGTAATTCATCGGGCCGGCGTTCAGATATTCTCACTTTTTGAAATCCTTTCTTAAAAATCTTGCATAAAATCAAAAGCTATCCTAAATATAGATGCAGATGAAAACTTTATGATGAGGATACTCGGATGACACACAAAAATCAAGCGCAAGATAAAAAACAAGATAAAAAAGCGTCCCAAAACACGCCGCAACCCAAGCCGGAAAAGCCGGTACAGCCTGCTCCCGACAACACGGTTTCGGAACGAATCAAAGCGTTGGAAAAAGAAGCGGCCGAGATGAAAGACAAATATGTCCGAACCTACGCCGAAATGGAAAATGTCAAAAAGCGGTGTCAAATGGAAATTCAACAACGCTCTAAAGTCGCTATCGGTGATTTTGCTTTGGACGTTTTGCCGGTGGCCGATAATTTGGCCAGAGCTTTGGACGCGCCCATTCCGGATGATTTGAAAGACAACGCGTTTATTAAAAATCTGATTTTAGGGCTGCAAATGACTCAAAAATCACTGACACATGCGCTGGAACAAAACGGGGTCCATCCGATTGACAGTTTGAATCATCCGTTTGACCCCAATACGCAAAAAGCTATCCAACAAATCGAGGACGATTCCGTTCCGGACGGCACCGTCGTGCAAGAGTGGCAAAAGGGCTATCGAATCGGCGACGACCGCATTTTGCGCGAAGCGATGGTGATTGTTTCAAAAAAATCAAATTAATTTTTAATTTTTTTGTAAAAAATGCTTTTCTTTTTCCTTGTTTGTGATTATAGTAAGGTTATTCGTTCAACTAGCAAGGGGTTATACAATGAAACGTTTTTTAGTTTTAACGTGTTTGGCTTTGGGGGCGTGCGCGCCGTACAATCAAAATTCATACGACCAAAATCCGTATCAAAATCAACCGACGGGATACGTCGCACAACCGGCACCGTCTTATGAATTGCAACCGCCTGCTTATGAACAATCCAACTGGTCTATTCAACAAAAAGAACAAGAAATTTTTGCAAAAGAAAAAGCGTTGTTATCGGCTCAAGACGATTTGTACAGACGTGAAAAAATGCTGGCAGACAAAGAAGCCGAATTCGTAACAAAGTCCAAAGCGCTTTCTTACAAAGAAGAAATGATGAACCGGCCGGCGCCGCAAATGGCTCAGCCGCATCCGCCGGTTGTTCGTGCTCAGGCTCGCCGTGAAATCGTGACGACGTATCAACCGACCGTTATCATGGAAGAACCGACGGCTTATTCAACAAATACCGTAACGCCGCAACCGCAATATCAAACAACCACAACACAGGAAGTGCGTCCGGCTTATGCGTCTCAACCGCAGGAATTCGCGCCGGCGGCTGACGGTTTTATTATCATGCAACACCCGGTTCAACGGGATTTGGTTCGTTGCCCGGTAACAGATGATGTGTGCCTGGCTTCTTATGAACGGTTAGGCTATGTACGGTCCAAAAATCTGTCTCGCTTTACTGCCGAAGAAGATTGCACCTTGGAAACAAGTTATCCGGCCGGACAATGGAGAGATAATAACGTCGTTCCCCGCTGGTAGTATCTATGCTGTCTCGTATTAATACCGTTTCTTTTCGAGGCATTGATACGATAAAGGTAACGGTTGAAGTTCAAATTGCGCGTGGGTTACCATCTTTCTCAATCGTCGGATTAGCGGATAAAGCCGTTGCCGAAAGTAAAGAACGTGTTCGAGCGGCAATGGAAGCGATTGGATTGGCATTACCCAGCAGTCGCATTACGGTTAACCTCGCACCGGCAGATGTCACCAAAGAAGGTTCCTATTTTGATTTACCGATTGCATTAGCGCTTTTATGTGCGATGAATATCTTGCCGGCCGAAGAATTATGCCGCTACACAGTTATGGGAGAATTAGGATTGGATGGGCGCATTGCGCCCGTTTCCGGTATTTTACCTGGTGCTGTGGCCGCGAACAGCTACGACAACGGATTTATCTGTCCGGCTGTTCAAGGATCGGAAGCTCTCTGGTCAAACAATCCGGATATTATTGCCGCGCCGTCTTTATTGGATTTGATTAATCACTTCAAAGGCATTGCTTTTATTGCACCGCCTGAATTAAAAACGACCGAAGCGGCGGGGCCTTATTTGGACTTAAAAGATGTCAAAGGTCAGGAAACGGCCAAACGCGCTTTGGAAATTGCGGCCGCCGGCGGACATAATTTATTGATGATAGGCCCGCCCGGTTCCGGAAAATCGATGTTGGCCGCTCGATTACCGGGTATTTTGCCACCGATGACGGCTGAAGAAATTTTGGAAGTCAGCATGATTCATTCCGTCGCCGGATTGTTAAAAGACGGCTCGCTGATTACGAAGCGCCCGTTTCGAGACCCGCATCACAGCGCCTCTATGCCGGCTTTAACGGGTGGCGGGTTAAAAGCCAAACCCGGTGAAGTTTCTTTGGCGCACCGCGGCGTTTTGTTTTTAGATGAACTGCCTGAATTTCAACGGGCGACATTAGAAGCTTTGCGTCAACCGCTGGAAACCGGCAAAGTTTCCGTTGCTCGAGCGAATGTCCATGTCACGTATCCGGCGCGATTTCAACTGATAGCAGCTATGAACCCGTGTCGATGCGGTTATTTGGGCGTTCCCGGACATGAATGCCAACGCGCGCCGAAATGTGCGGCAGAATATCAAGCCAAACTGTCCGGCCCGTTGTTGGACAGAATCGATTTACATGTTGATGTCCCATCTGTTTTACCCTATCAACTGGCTCAAATTCCGGAAGGAGAAACATCCGAAACGGTGGCAAAGCGTGTTTTAAAAGCTGTTGACATTCAGCGCGCACGCTATCAAGGATTGCCGATTTCCCGAAATGCCGAAGCGGACGGGCCTTTGCTGGAAAATGTGGCGGCGTTGGATGCATCCGGGCAAGCTTGCTTAATCAAGGCAGCCGAACAAATGAATTTATCCGCCCGCGGTTATCATCGGATTTTACGCGTTGCACGAACAATTGCCGATTTGGCCGGTGAAGAAAAAATAACCGTTTCGCATATCAGTGAAGCTTTGTCTTTACGCCGTATTACATATAACGGAGCCTAAAACATGGAACGAACTTGGCTTCAAATCATTTTCATTGCTCTTGAAATTTTGGTGTTCAGCGGTCTTGTTTTGGCCGTTTTAACTTTGATGCGCCGGTCTCATAAAACGCAGGCTGATCATGAAAAAATCAGCGAAATTCTTTCTTCGGCTCCGTTTGGGTATTTTTATTTTCTTTATGATGCCGCGCGCCCGGTCAAAGAATTTTGTTCCAGACGGCTGGCGGTGCTGCTGGGCATTTACAACTTGGACGCAACTTTTCAAACGGTTTTGGATAAGTTAGATGAAGCGTCACAAAAAGAATTGACGCGCCATGTTGAAACGCTGCAAAAAACAGGCAAAGAGTTCCATATCCGGGTTCAAAACGAACACAATACGTTGCGGCTTTTGGTGACGGGCATGCGTGCGTGCAGCGTTGACGGCATTTTATTTGCTGACGTCTTGTGGTTTCAAGACCGAACGGATGCTTTTTTACAACAGGAAGAAAATGAAAACTGGCTGAAAGCACTTCAAACCCGAGACACGCTTTTGATGCAGGCATTAGACAACTTACCGTTTCCATTTTGGATGCGTAATCCTGATTTAACGTTGGCTTATTGCAATCAAGCGTATTTAAAGTGGGTCGGCGAAACCGACAAAGAAAAAGTTTTGCAGCAAAACAAAGAACCTGTGTGTGAGGGAATTGAAAAAACATCCGCCAAGCTTTTGGCTGTTGCGGCGAAAAACAGTGGCGAAATGAAACAGGAAAAAGGCGCTTTTATCGTGGACGGTCAACCGAAAATGCTGGAGATTTTTGAAGTTCCGCTCAACGAAACAGACTCAAAAGACGAGCGGGCAACGATGGGCTTTGCGCAAGACATTCAACGCGAAGAACGATTGCATCAAACGCTTCAAAACTATTTGAAAGCACAGTATCAAGTTTTGTCTTCGCTGTCGGCCGGCATCGCGTTGTTTGATGCAAACGGTTATTTGCAATTTTATAATCAGGCTTTTTGCGAAATCTGGAAGCTGGAAGAATATGTTCTGGAAAACAGGCCGGCTTTTTCGGTCATTTTAGATATTCTGCGCGAAAAAAGAATGTTGCCGGAAGAAGCAAATTTCATTGCTTATAAACACGCGGAGATGAATCAATTTTCCAGCCTGACCAAACCGGTTGAAACCATCATGCACTTGCCGACGGGTCAAATTTTAAAACGCACGATGAGTCCTTATCCGCTGGGCGGCGTTGTCATGACATTTGAAGATGTGACAGATCGATTTAGTTTAGAGCGATCATTCCATGAACAAACGGCTATTCAAAAATCGATTATCAATCACATGAAAGAAGGAATAATCGTCTTTGACGGCGATGGCCGATTAAAGCTGTTTAACCCGTCTTATGCGGATTTGTTTTCGTCGCCGAAAGAAAGCCTGTTGCATGAGCCGTTGTTATTGGATGTGATTGAAGCGCAAAAAACAACGTTAAGTACCAGTGATGATGTGTGGTATTTGTTAAAAGAAAAGATTTTAGCGGCTATTGAAGAAGAAAAAGAAACGCCTTTGAACTTGCCAGCTACGGACGGACATACGATTTTCATGAAGTGTGTGCATTTACCGGATGGCGGCTTGTTATTATCATATGAAAAACAAAATTAAGTTTTTTGTTGATAAAATATAAAAAAAGTGTATGCTTACACCTGTCTCGTGCGGAAATTTTCCGGTTTTGGGCGTTTGAAATGCTTAAAACAGACAGGTGGCTTCAGTGGCCGATAAGCGGCAGACTCGACTACCGAAGGTGAACGAAAAAGGGGGCGCCCTTTTGAGTTCTAATCTGTTCAAAGGCGTTAGCCTTTTACAACAGATTTCCGGCGAAAGGTGAGACAGCCTGAACGCCAACGCGCATTATGGAGAGGTGGCTTCAGTGGTCGAATGCGGCAGACTCGACTACCGAAGGTGAACGAAGCGATTCATCGCGAAGTTCTAACCTGTTGTACGGCGTAGCCGGAGCAACAGATTTCGGAGGGCGTCAACCCTTTAACCTGACGGAATATGTTTATGGAGAGGTGGCAGAGTGGTCGAATGCGGCAGACTCGAAATCTGTTGTACCGCTTGTCGGTACCGGGAGTTCGAATCTCCCCCTCTCCGCCATAAATTTCCCAAGATGAGAAGAACGACCGGTACGGGCGATAGCCCGCGGGAGTTCGGTGGCCGTCAGGACACGACGTCCGAAGGACGGTTCCGAACAACGTGAGGA
>CALGXF010000054.1 GCA_937935995.1 uncultured Alphaproteobacteria bacterium | reverse complement strand
CCCCCCCCCCAACATCTGTCAAGAAAAAAATGTGCGCCCAAAAACCATAAAAAAACCGCCCTAAACAGGGCGGCTTTTCTTTATTTTTTCTTTTTGGTCAGGACACCGACCGGTTCGCCGTAATACGCTTTACGATACATTTCTTTAATTTCCGAAATGAGCGGGTAACGCGCATTACCGCCCGTGCATTGATCATCAAAAGCTTCTTCCGACAGTTCATCCAATCGAGCAAAGAATTCTTTTTCATCAATGCCAACTTCTTTAAAGGACATCGGAACATTCATGTCTTTTTTCATCTCTTGGATAGAAGCAATCAACCGGCGTACTTTTTCGTCAATATCATCCGGGCAATCATCTGCTAACCGCAGGAAATCCGCCAATCGCCCGTAACGTCCTTTTACAAACGGGTATTTGTACTGTGGCATTAACCCTTGTTTGACAGGATTATCCGTCGCGTTAAATTCAATGACGTAAGGCAACAAAATCGCATTAGCCAACCCGTGCGCGACATGATACATCGCACCGACTTTGTGTGCCATCGAGTGGCAAACACCCAAGAATGCATTCGCAAATGCCATACCGGCCAATGTCGCGGCATAGTGCATTTTTTCGCGGGCAATCGGGTCATTTGCACCTTCATGATAAGACCGTTGCAAATATTTGTAAACCAACCGAATTGCTTCGCACGCGCTGCCGTCCGTTAAGTTTGTTGCAAAAACAGATGTATACGATTCAATCCCGTGCGTTAAGACATCCAACCCGGAATAAGCCGTTAATCCTTTGGGCATCGACATCACAAAATCCGGATCAATAATAGCCATATCCGGCGTCAAAGCATAATCCGTAATCGGGAATTTCTGTCCCGTTGCATCATCCGTAATAACTGTAAACGGAGTCACTTCGGATCCCGTTCCGGAGGTCGTCGGAATAGCCACCATAATTGCTTTGTTTCCCAATTTGGGGAATGTGCAAATCCGCTTACGAATGTCCATGAATCGCATAGCGATATCATCGAATTTCAATTCCGGTTGTTCATACATCAGCCAAATAATTTTAGCCGCATCCATCGGCGACCCGCCGCCTAAAGAAATAAACACATCCGGTTGGAAGTTTTTAACCATATCCAGCGCTTCGTGTACGTTGGACAAATCCGGATCCGGGCGGACATTGCTGTAAACCTGCACTTGAATATCCAAATCTTCCAAGATTTTTTCAAGCCGAGCCACATGCCCGATGGTTTCCATCGTTTTATCCGTTACAAGGAAAGCCTTTTTGCGTCCTTTTAATTCAGCCAACGCTTGTGTCACACACCCGGGTTTAAAGTAAATCTTCGGAGGCACTTTAAACCACAACATATTTTCGCGGCGTTCCGCAACTGTTTTCGTGTTCATTAAATGTTTCACCCCTATGTTTTCGCTGACGGAGTTACCGCCCCAAGAACCGCATCCCAATGTTAACGACGGCGGCAATTTAAAGTTATAGACATCCCCGATTGCCCCTTGCGCAGCCGGCATGTTGATTAATGTCCGACCGGTCGTCAATGTTTTTTGGAACAATTGAATATGGTCTTCGTTCAATTCATTCGTATATAAAACGGACGTATGTCCCGCTCCGCCGAGTTCAATCAGCTTTTGTGCCATTTCCACCGCTTGTTCATAAGTTTTTGCTTTGTAAAAAGCCAAAACCGGCGACAACTTTTCATGAGCAAACGGATTGGAAATATCGACCGAAGTCGTTTCGGCAATCAACACTTTTGTTTTCGGATCGACTTCGAAACCGGCCAATTCAGCAATCCGAGCCGCCGATTGTCCCACAATCTGATTGTTCAGTTTGCCGTCTTTAAATAAAACTTTTTTCAACAACTGTTTTTCTTTATCCGTCACAAAATGACAGCCCCGTTTAATGAATTCAGCTCGAGCCGCTTCATATACCGGTTCTTCAACAATGACAGCCTGTTCGGAGGCACAAATCATCCCGTTATCAAATGTTTTACTCATAATCACAGACGACACAGCCATTTTCATATTCGCTGTTGTGTCAATGACAACCGGTGTATTCCCCGCGCCAACACCGATAGCTGGATTTCCGGAACTGTAAGCTGCTTTCACCATCCCCGGCCCGCCGGTCGCCAAAATCAACGCAATGTTTTTATGCTTCATCAAATAACCGGTCAAATCCGGAGTCGGATTATCTACCCACGAAATAATGCCTTCGGGCGCTCCGGCAGCCACCGCAGCATCCAATACGATTTTCGCCGCATAATTCGTGCATTTCTTCGCCCGCGGATGCGGTGCAAAAATAATTGCATTCCGTGTTTTTAACGCCAACAAAGATTTAAAAATCGCCGTTGAAGTCGGATTTGTCGTTGGAATAATCCCGGCAATAATGCCGATAGGTTCCGCAATTTGGCGATAACCTTCGGATTCGTCGTCACAAATCACGCCGCAGGTTTTGGTGTCTTTATAACTGTTGTAAATATATTCGGCCGCAAAATGATTTTTAATCACTTTGTCTTCGACAATGCCCATGCCGGTTTCTTCTACGGCCATTTTGGACAACGGAATCCGTGCAGCTGACGCCGCTTTAGCAGCCGCCTGAAAAATTCGATCAACTTGTTCTTGCGTGTATGTTGCGTAAATTTTTTGGGCTTTTTTAGCCTTTTCCACCAAATCGTCAACGATTTTTTCGGCTTCTTCCAAACCCATATTTTGCTGATTGTCCATGTCTTTCAACTCCTCTATAAACAATATGAAAATATTATAAAAAACTTAAAATGAAAGCGCAACAAAAAAGATAAAAAAATATCTATAACTTTTCTTGAACGACCGCGCAATATCTTCCCCGATTTAAGCTTTATGCGCGTTCGCCCAAAACAGCACAAATCACGCCTGCCGACATCGACCATAAAAAAAAGAAGGACTAAAAAGTCCTTCTTTCAGTTTGTTATGAACGGGATTGACGTTTCTTTAATCGCTCGGCCACTGCCGGATTCAACGGGGCATTTTTACCCCGTTGCTTTCCGCCAAACAAAGCGCGACGCAAAAAATGATCAACCGGCTTACTACCTGTATCCGAATCCACTTGACGAATTTCTTTGGCTTTTTTCGAACGTTCTCTCTTGATGATATAATCTTCATCTAGGGAAGCCCCTTTTTCAACCAACAACCGCACCACATCCGTGTGCCCCTTATCACACGCCACCATCACCGCCGTTTCACCCTTCTTATTTTTTGCTTTAACGTCTGCGCCCTTTTCTATCAACAACCGAGCCACGTCCGTATAACCTTTCTGACTCACCCACATCAACGCCGTAGAGCCATCCTCATCTTTTGCATTGACATCGGCGCCCTTTCCAATCAGCAACCGAGCTATGTCCGCAGAATACGTTCGCATCAACGCTGTCTTATTTTGTTTATTTTTTGCATTGACATCAGCTCCTTTTTCAATCAATAACCGAGCCGTATCCGTACGACCATTCCAACACGCCACCATCAACGCTGTAGAGCCATTATTATTCCTTGCTTTAATATCGGCCCCTTTTTCAATCAGCAACTGAGCCACATCCGTATGACCATTCGCACACGCCCACATCAACGGCGTAAAGCCATCCTCATCTTTTGCATTGACATCGGCTCCTTTTTCTATCAATAACCGCGCCACATCCGTATGTCCTTCTTCACATGCCGCCATCAACGCTGTAGAGCCATTATTATTCCTTGCTTTAATATCGGCTCCCTTTTCAATCAGCAACCGAACCACATCCACATGCCCCGCATGACATGCTGCCCTCAATGCCGTATAGCCACTTTCATTTTTTGCGTTAACATCAGCCCCCTTTTCAATCAACAACCGGACAGTATCTACATGGCCTTTCTCGCATGCTATCATCAAGACCGTATAGTCACAATATTTCGCATTGACATTGGCGCCTTTTTTAATCAACTTCAAAGCGTCATCAAATCTTTCGTCTACACATGCTTCAAACAATTTTCTCCCCGGTTCTTCCTTTAATTCTTTTCTCAATTCTTTCAGGGCATTCTTCAATTCCTTTAATTTCTCCAATATATCCTTCATCATTATACCTGTTCCTTTCCAAACTGTTAAAATAGCAAACCATCGGACTTTGTATCCTCACCTCTCTATTGTACCATACCCCCCCCCCCTCTGCCGATCTCCCCAGAGTCAAGCGAAAAATACACAAAAAAAAGAGAGGCTGTTCGCCTCTTTGCACACGCTCAAAATTCCTGTAAATACAAATGTTCCGTTATCTAAAATACGAAAGGGGCGCGTTGCCCCTTGTCGCTTTTTTCATTAATACATTTCCTGCGTATCTTTAACAAAAGAAAAAGAATGCGGTACTTCTTTTGTCTCATTGATTTTGCCGGCTTCTTCCATGTCCTGATAAGGCAATTCCTTATCATCCAAAATCAACCGACCGTTCAAAGCCGATCCTTCCATAAACGCCTGCATGTAAATTTTGCGCGGATCGCCCCATAAAAGAGTTTTCGGGAAATTCGGTTGACCGTATTTTTCAAAAACCAATTTCCAGAATAAATCCCGTCGCGCCGTTTTCTTGGCCGCATCTTTGTAACTGGTTCCCAAAGAATTATCACCGAAAGACGTATAATCAATCCGAGACGCTTGATTGCCCGTTAATCCGGAAACAAATGAAACAACAATTTGTTCCTTTGTCATCGCATTATCCAACCGCAGTTCAGAAATATAATACACATCATCTGCCTGCGCCTGCATGCGAACACAGTCATGAATTAACCGCAATTGCGCAAATCCATCCTGCCGGCATTGTTGTTCATACGCCGTTGTCATAAACAACGGAATCGCATAAGCCACATTGCTGACCGTGAAACCGTTATCCTGCGCAATCGAGACAATTTCTTCGGGCGTCATATGCAATTTCATGCCCATGATATCAAAATTTTCCGCCAAATGAGGCGCTTGAACACTCGGCAAAGCCTGACTGATGGTTGTCGGCATTCCGGGTTTAGGAACAACAACGACATCGGATGCCGTATCCGGCGTTTGTTGTTTTGTCTGTTTTGGGGAATCCGCCGGTTTTCGGTTTGCACGCGGTTCTCGTTTCGGAGCCGGCGTTTCTTTCTTTTCTTCGACAACCGGTTCATCTGCTTTTTTAGCCACAATCTGAATATCCTGAGTCGGATAAGCGGGTTGGAAAGAAACATCGGGAACACTGACTTGTGCCGGAGTCTGCGTTGAGGCCGTCTCCATCGTCAACGGTTGATTACCAAAAGGCGCACCGATTTCTTGTTGGGGTTCGGCCGATTTGATTCGAATCGCCGGAAAAGGATCCGGAGCAATTTTAATTTCTTCGGCCGGCTCGGCACCTTTGCCGATATTGGGGGTCCGGCGAGCCGTTCGTTTTGATCTTGGCGAAGAGGCCTGTTCTTCTTGAGATTTTTGGATTTTTTCCTCTACCGACATAAACAATGGAACTTCGATATCCGCCGCCAACGCTTGAACCGCATAGAGACAGAAACCACACACAATGAGCGCACTTTTACATTTCATGATTGTCTTTTCCATTTTTTAATATTATTTTACATGTATTCTATCATAGAAAGAAAAAGTGAATAAACAATAAATATTTTTTAAAAAGGTAAAATTAATGATAAAATTAAAAAAAGTATGCGTTTTTTGCGGAACAAAAACGGGAAATACGCCCATCTATGAAGAAACGGCTCGTCAATTAGGGTTGTTATTGGCTCAAAATCAACTGGAGCTGGTGTACGGCGCCGGCGGTACCGGTGTCATGAAAGCCGTCGCGGAAGGGACTAAAATGGGTGGCGGCCGCGTAACGGGAATCACGATTCAACATTTATTTGATATTGAACGGCCGGATTTAATGAAAGCCAATATGGATGAATTAAAAGTATATCAACGTATGTTTGCCCGAAAAGTCGCTATGACAGAAGTTTCCGACGCTTTTTGTGTTCTGCCGGGCGGCTTGGGAACAATGGACGAAATGTTCGAATTAATGGTTTTAAAACAGCTTGGCATCATGAACAAACCTATTATCGTTTTGAATATCAACGATTTTTTCAGCGATCTCAAAGCCCTGTTGCATCAACTGATTCGCGACGGCTTTGTCAAACCGCACCATGCGGAAACGATTACATTTGTCTCGCATGTTGAAGACGTTATCCCCACTATTCGCGCAGAACTTGAAAAAATTGCTTGCCAAACGGAACAAACGCTTTAATATTAAAAGAAAAAAGATTGAAAAAGAAAATGGTACAAACAAAAACGTCATTTCTGTTACGGCACAGCCTGCTGATTGTATTAAGCGGGTTTCTTTTATTAAGTGCGTGTGCAACGGTTCCGACAGACCCGATTGCTCGTGAAGAATATGAACAGCGAAACGACCCGTTGGAGCCGATGAATCGGAAAATTTCATCTTTCAACATGGTTGTTAATAAATACATCTATCGGCCGTTCAGCCACATTTACCGTCAAATGACTCCTGAATTTGTCAGAACGGGGATAACGAATTTTTCAACGAACCTGCGCCAACCCGTTATTTTCGTCAATGCAATTTTGCAAGGCGATTTTGAAGACGGTGCCCAAACTTTCGGACGTTTCTTTACCAACACAACGTTAGGTATCGGCGGATTGTTTGATGTCGCGACTAAATTTGACATTGCTGCGCCGCAAAAAGATTTCGGGCAAACGCTTTATAAATGGGGCCTGAAACAAGAAGGTCCTTACTTGGTCATCCCCTTCTTGGGACCGTCGAATGTCCGCGATACGACCGGAATGGTTGCCGGATTTTTCATCGACCCGGTCGATTGGGCATTACCCAAAGCCGAAAAAGATTTATTATGGTGGCGTTACGGTATTCAGGCCGTTTCAGATATCAACAAATCAACTGACTTGATTTATAATTTGGAACAATCTTCCGTCGATCCGTATGCAACAATGCGGACAATGTATCGCCAAAATCGGCGCCAGTTCTTGTCCGGCAGTGATGAAGAAGCCAAAGAAAACTATGACTTTGACTTCCCTGACTTTGAAGAAAGTGATGATGAGTTTTAAGAAAAAGGATAAATAAAATGAAAAAATTATTTTTAATCGTATGCGCTTTATTTTTACAAGCGGCTTCTGTTTACGCGGAAGATAAACCATCTGTTGTTTTTGTAAAAAATCTGACGGATGAGGTCATTACGAATGTTTTGAAGTCTAAAGACACACAACAACAAAAAACAGAACGATTTGAAAAATATTTCTTAAAAGCATTAGATACGCAAAATATCGGTAAATTCGTTTTAGGCCGTTACGTCCGGACGACATCCAAAGAAGACCAACAAGCATTTATTAAAGCTTTTACGGACATGGCATTAAAAAGCTGGGCAGATAAATTTAATTTATACACAGGCCAACAATTGACTTTCCAAGGCGAACGACCTGCGGAAGGAAAAAATCAAGTTTATGTAGACAGCCTGATTCAAAATGATCCCAATCCGGTTCAAGTGATTTGGAGATTGCGTGAGAAAAACGGTGAATATAAAATCGTTGACATTATCGTCGAGGGAGTCAGCATGGCTTTAAGTTATCGAAACGAATATACGGCTTATCTGCAAAATCATACCTTGCCGGAGTTAACACAAAAACTAACGGAACAAGCGGAGGCCTTTGTTCCATCGAAAAAATAAGAAAGGCTCCCGAAAGGGAGCTTTTTTTAATTGACAGCTGATTGGGAATGGGATAAAAAGGATTAACAATCAATAGGGAGATTTCACATGTTCCAACTTTTCAATCACAAGGCAATTACCCCCCCCCCCCCATACTTCCTGTAAGGTAGGTTTTCTCTCATTTTTTCAACATCGGCGACTTGATAGTCGAACGAACAATAGCTTGTCCGACGCGGGAATGGATTTATCGGTCGGAATGAATCTGTCAAAGAAAGGGTCGCCCCGACCCCCTGCATTTCGCGGTGTGCCCCTTGGGAATTTGGATCGATTGTGCCACCGGATGCATTCACCGGCCGGGGCGGGCGCGCGGGGAAAGCGCCCCGGCCGGTTGGGACAATTAAACCGATTAATACGCCGATGGGGACAGCGTTTTTCATTTCCGACGGCTGAGATGCTATCGGATAAAATAATCGG
>CALGXF010000053.1 GCA_937935995.1 uncultured Alphaproteobacteria bacterium | reverse complement strand
GGGGGGGGGGTATGGTATAATGAAAATATGAGGGCGCAAAGCCTGATGGTTTAACATTTAGGGAAAGGATAGGGATTGATGATGACAGATAGAAAGAAAAAAGCATTGAACGAAAAATTGTTGAGAGCAGCTGGCGAAGGAAGACTTGAGGATGTTTCAAAGTTGCTTGAAAAAGGAGCTGATATTGAAGCAAAAGATAGGGATGGCGAGACGGCGTTGATGTGGGCGTGTAGGGGAGGTCATATAGACACGGCTCGGTTTTTGCTTGAAGAGGGGGTAGATGTCAAGGCAAAAGACTATTATGGCGAGACGGCGTTGATGTGGGCGTGTAGGGGAGGTCATATAGACACGGCTCGGTTTTTGCTTGAAGAGGGGGTAGATGTCAAGGCAAAAGACGATTGTGGCAGGACAGCGTTGATGTGGGCATGTGGGCGTGGACATGCGGACATAGCTCGGTTGCTGATTGAAAAAGGTGCTGATATTGAAGCAAAAGATAAGAGTGGCGATACGGCGTTAATGGAGGCGTGTAGGGGAGGTCATATAGACACGGCTCGGTTTTTGCTTGAAGAGGGGGTAGATGTCAAGGCAAAAGACGATTGTGGCAGGACAGCGTTGATGTGGGCATGTGTGTGTGGACATGCGGACATAGCTCGGTTGCTGATTGAAAAAGGGGCCGATATCAAGGCAAAAGATAGTAATGGTGAAACGGCATTTGACTATGATAGGAGTGGAATGTTAGGAAAAATAATAAACGAAGAATTACTGAAAGCGTGTAAAGAAGGAAGGTTTGAGGATGTCCCAAAGTGGATTGAAAAAGGAGCGGATGTTAATGCGAGAGCCGAGGATGGCACTACGCCGTTGATGTGGGCCGCATTGGAAGGAGATGCCAAGACAGCGAAGCTTTTGATACAGAAAGGTGCCGATGTTAAAGCAAAGGATAAGGCAGGAAACGATGCGTTTTTTTATGCTGAAACTAACAGAACAATCTTAGGAGGGTTGAAGGCAGGGCAGACAAAACATGAACCATCGCATTTAACACAGACGTTGTCCGGTTTAGAAAAAAAAGACAACAGAGAATCGGACGCGTCCTACACTCTGTCAGAAGAATATGCGCGTGGAAACGATGTTTCATTTTCTGTTTCGAATGCGGCGTTGATAAAAAACAAAGGGCGGTAAAGAAAAGGGCAAGGAAACTTGCCCTTTTTTATGGGTGGGTGTGACAGGGATACGCCACGTCGTGGCTTTGTCTCAACGGCATTTCAATTCGCTGCGGTCATTGTCATTTCCCTTGCTCATTAAGATGTTGCGTTGGGCTTGCGTTGAAAAACTGTCCGCATGGACACTTTTTCATCCGCGCCCCTGACGGTTCAATCCCTGAAGATATAAAAAAAACCGGTTAAAACCGGTTTTTATTGGTGGGTGTGACAGGGATTGAACCTGTGACCCCTACCGTGTGAAGGTAATGCTCTCCCGCTGAGCTACACACCCAAGTTCAATGACTGACTTTATATCGCTGTTTGATGATACTGTCAAGCGAAAATTATGTGGTCTGTTTCAGAAAAACGCAAATCTTATAACTTTTTTACGAGTACGATCTTTCTTCTTTCCCAAATTTTTCCCAGTAAATAGGCAGGCCGTTATCTCGATATAATCCTTTCTTTAATTTAAAGGTACCTTCTTTCCCATAGTTAATCGTATTACAGAAAGATTTGACATAGTGGTAGAAACCGATGGACGGTTGCCCGTAAAGCCGGCCGGGTTGATATAAAACTTCTTTTGTTTGTGTGTTCTGATAAGGTTCTATGTCCAAACGTGACAGCCATCTGTCAGGACAGCACTTATTAACGCCAATAGCAATTAAACTGCCCGAACCAATGCTTCTGGGAACATAAACACTGTGGTTTTCTCCATCGGCAGCCATACAGGTTTCAGTCATTTCGCCATCGTTTCCGATGTGATTTTGCCACCAAACATAGGTTGATTTGCGGGCAATCGTCGCCGGACGATTGGAAATCATAATCAAATCAATCGCAAATTTAGTCATATCTTCCGTTTCTTTTAAATCAAAAGACGTTGTTCGTTCTAAATAATGATCTGCCGTGAATTGAAAATCTTTTAATAACGGTTTATAGGTTTCCGTTATGGTTTGAGCGGCTTGTAAAACCTGTTCAAAAGCAGATTGTGAAGTCGCTTGAGCCGAACGGAAATAGAAAGCCAGCAAATGAAAATCCAATTCATTTCTTAATCCGAAAAATTGAGACTTCCGGCTCATGTCTTCAGATCTGAATTTTTTAAATCCTTCATAATCTGCATTTTGTAAAAACGGAATATAATCAGCAACATAATCCGGATTCTTCTTAATTTCCTGAAGGAAAAGGGCCATGTTTTTGCACCGTTGAAACAAGAAACGACCGGCTCGGGTGGCCTGTTTTTGATAGATGAACGTTGAGTCGTTCAAATCAGCCTTGAATAATTGGGCATGAGGCAAAGCCGATTGAAAGTCCTTTTCAATTTTTTGCAGAATTTGTTTTTGCGTTAAAATAGGGTCCACTTCATAATAAAGCGTCGCTTTATCCCGAAATAATGCCGGATAAGTCGGTTTTTTTTGGTTGCGGATGCAAATGCCTTTTCGAATTGTTTGGCTTAAAATGTCTTTGTACATATCCGCCTGAATACAGCTTTCCGCAACAAACTTTTTTAAGGCCGGCAGCGGTTCGGGTTGATTTAAAATTTTCTCTAAAGCTTTATATTTATCGTGAATATTGAATGAGAACCGTTGGCTTAACCGATATAATTGAGCCAATTCTTCAATTATTTCATCAGAGGCCGGATAATCCGATTTGTGCATCAAACACGACAAGATAAAGACACCTTGTTCCATGTATTCTTTGTGCGCATTATCGTGAATTTTTTGAATTTCTTCATCAGTTAAAAGTTTGTAATCGGGCATCGGAAAACTCCTTATTTTATTAAGTATAAAGAGTCTCCGATAAAAAGTAAAGAAAAAAGTGTACAAAAATTAAGAATCCAAAAGAACTACGCTTTTTCCAAAATTTTGTTCTTTTCAATGATGCGTTGAACAATCGTTCCGATTTGTCGTTCTGTCGCGACGGAAGAAGTCGTGAGCTTTTCAACATCATAGCCGGCTTCAATCAAGCTTTGAGCCAGTTTTCTGTAATCGAAATAATCTTCAAAAGAATCCGGTAATTTTTGCAGGCGCTCTTGTAAATGATGCAGCGCTCGCAAAATGTATGCAGGGCCTTGCGGAATGGTTTCTTGGAATCCCTTTTCCAAGAAAAAAGAAATGGAATGTTTTTGATTGTTTAGGTAATGTTGATGTTTTTGGCGCCATTTATCACATAAAAGAAAATGCCCGTTTTGATTAAATGTGCCGTCAATTCCGGTCAGAAAAGAAAGAGCACATGTTTTTTCGGCCGTTTTGATGAATGGAGACGAATCATCTTTGACTGTTTCCATCAAAAAATAAGGAATTCGGATTAACCCTTTATTCAAAATACCTTTGAAATGATTTAAAATAAAAGCACCGGTAACGGTAACATCCGTTTGCGACGTAAAGGGCAGGTGAATAAAAGAGGCACATCCTTTTGGCGCAATTTGGTGATAAGCTTTCGCTAAATCTTCGTTTTTCCAAGAACCGATAACGTAAAATATTGTGTACATTGTCTGTTTCCTTTCAAGAACAGAAAAAAGGAGAGCAAACACTCTCCTTTTCTCTTTCTTCAGAACAAAGATTATTCAGCTTTTTCTTCGGTCGCTTCAACAGCTTCTTCTTTTTCAGCTTTTTTCTTTGTTGTTTTCTTTTTAGCCGGTTTTTCTTCGGCTTTTTCTTCTTTGGCCTTTTTGGCGTTCTTTAAAGCGGCACCCAAGATGTCACCCAAAGAAGCCCCGGAATCCGTTGAACCGAATTCTTCCAAAGCTTGTTTTTCTTCTTGCACTTCACGCGCCTTGATGGACAACGTCAATTTGTGCGTTTTCGCATCAATCGTCATGACTTTGGCATCAACTTTTTCACCAACGGCGAACCGATCCGGTTTTTGTTCGGAACGTTCTTTGGCTAAATCCGTTTTCTTGATAAAGCCTTTCATGCCGTTGACGTCAACATTAATGCCGGTTTCTTCGATGCCGGAAACAACCGCCGTGACAACATCGCCTTTTTTGATGTTGCTGGCAGCGCCTTCAAACGGGTCATTGGTCAATTGTTTAACGCCCAAGCTGACGCGTTCTTTTTCCACATCAATGTCCAAGATTTTAGCTTGGATGGTTTGGCCTTTTTTGTAATCTTTGATGGCTTCTTCACCCGGTTTGTCCCAAGACAAATCAGACATGTGAATCATGCCGTCGATTTCAGAATTCAAGCCCAAGAACAAACCGAATTCTGTGATGTTGCGGATATCGCCTTCAATGATGTCGCCCACTTTGTGGCTGTCAGCGAAAGTTTTCCACGGATTTTCTTGGCATTGTTTGATGCCCAACGAAATCCGGCGTTTGCTTTGATCAACATCCAAAACAATCACATCGACTTCTTGGCTGGTTGAAACCAATTTGGACGGATGAATGTTTTTCTTCGTCCAGCTCATTTCAGACACATGAACCAATCCTTCGATACCTTGATCCAATTCGACAAAAGCACCGTAATCCGTGATATTTGTCACGCGGCCTTTTAAGCGCGTTCCGACCGGGTATTTTGCATCAACGCCTTCCCACGGATCGACTTCCAATTGTTTCATGCCCAAAGAAATACGTTGTGTATCTTGGTTGAATTTAATAATTTGAACTTTGACATTTTGTCCGACAGACAAAGCTTCGCTCGGATGATTAATCCGTTTCCACGAAATGTCTGTGACATGCAGCAAGCCATCAACACCGCCCAAATCAATAAAGGCACCGTAATCGGTAATATTTTTGACAACACCGTCAACGATTTGGCCTTCAGACAGGTTTTTGATGATTTCGGAGCGTTGTTCAGAACGGGATTCTTCCAAAACAGACCGGCGAGAAACAACGATATTGCCGCGCAATTTATCCATTTTCAAAATTTGGAACGGTTGAGCCACACCGATAAGCGGTGCAACATCGCGAATCGGGCGCACGTCAATTTGAGAACCCGGCAAGAATGCCACAGCCCCGTTTAAATCGACGGTAAATCCGCCTTTGACACGACCGAAAATCGTTCCGACAACATGTTCACCTTTTTCAAGGGATTTTTCTAATTCCGCCCAAGCTTCTTCCCGGCGTGCTTTTTCGCGAGATAAAACGACTTGACCGTCTTTGTCTTCATACTTATCAACAAAAACATCTACTTTGTCGCCGACTTTTAAATCAGCATTGGCACCGAATTCACGAATTGCAATCCGTCCTTCGGATTTTAAACCGACGTCAACCGTGACAAAATCATCATTCACGGCAACGATTGTTCCTTTGACAACAGTCCCTTGCAGACCTTTGTCCGCACCCATGTATTCGTCCAATAAAGCGGCGAAATCTTCTGTGGAAACAGGTGCACTTGTATTTACATTCGTCATATAAAATTTATTCCTTTTCTTTATCAATATATGCCAGCCGGTTGTGTCCGACGGTCTTTTGTTACATTAATCCTTTGCCTTTGATAAAATCGATGACGGCGGCAAAAACGTCATCCGGACTCATTTCGGACGTATCCAGAACCAGAGCATCCGAAGCCGGCTTTAAAGGGGCAACGGCCCGCTTTGAATCCCGCTCGTCTCTTTCCTTGATGTCCGAAAGAATGGTGTCGTATATAGCACAAATTCCCTTTGCTTGCAACTCTTTTAATCGGCGGAGTGCTCTGACTTCGGGGCTGGCCTTTAAAAACAGCTTAATTTCAGCTTCCGGGCAGACGACTGTCCCGATGTCGCGGCCGTCCAAAACAGCGCCGGACGCCGGAGTTCCGTCCGTGTTGACGGGATGAAAAGCGAATCGGCGTTGGAAGTCAAATAAAGCTTGGCGGACTTCGGGAATCGCCGATACTTTGGAAGCATACGCCCCGATTTCTTCGGTTCGAATGGCCGGATTCGTTTGCAAGTGCAGCATTTCGTCCGCTTTCAGGTCAAGAGCCGCTGTTTGAGCCGCTTTAACGTCTGTCGGATTTTGTTTTTGTTCATACAACTTTAACCCGACGCTCCGGTACAGAGCCCCCGTATCCAAGTAGGCGTAACCAAACTGTTTAACCAGCTTTTGAGCCAAAGTTCCTTTTCCTGCCGCTGCAGATCCGTCAATTGCAATAATCATGTTTCTTTCCCATTCATTTGCTTTGTTGCAGCGTATTATAATCAAATCCAAAGAAAAGACCAGCCCCTTTTTTGAGATAAAATGATATTTTTTTTTGAATTTTTTTAAAATTCTTATTGACAAGAAGAAATAATCGTTGCATACGCTTTTTTATAAAAAGTTTTTAAAAAGGAGACACATCATGGCAAAACCGGAATGGGGAACAAAACGTAAATGTGTAGAATGTGGCGCTTTCTTTTACGATATGCGCAAAGAAAACTTTACTTGTCCGAAGTGCGGGTGCGCGTATAACGGAAATGAGTTTGCCGAAGTGCATGCGAAAGCGATTTTGAAAAATGCGAAAAAGACCAAAGAAGTCGATAAAGACATGGACGAAGAAGAATTGATTGAAACGGTCGTCGGGGACGATTTGTTCGAAGAAGATGCGGATTCGGCTTTGGATGTTTTGGAAGATGCGTCCGAATTAGGGGACGACAACCATGACATGGCCGAAGTTTTTGAAAACATTGGGCCGGGGCATGACGAAGAATAAAGATTTTTCAGTAACGGGATCATTGGCAGGCAAATGCTTGATTTCTATGCGGGGAATGACGGATCCGCGTTTTGAAAAGTCTGTGATTTATATTTGTTCACATGCGCCTGAGGAAGGGGCGATGGGGTTTGTGATTAACAAGCCGGCCGCGCATGTTGCTTATTCGGAAATTTTATTGCAACTCGGTTTGCCGTTGGGTGACAAAGAAAATTATCCCGTTGTTTTGTCGGGCGGTCCGATGGAAAATATTCGCGGATTTGTCTTGCATTCAAATGATTACCGGCAAAGTGATTCAACGCCGGTGGATGAAGATATTTCTTTGACGGCAACAATGGATATTTTGGCGGACATTGCCGCCGGGACAGGGCCGAAACATGCTTTGTTTTTGCTCGGTTATTCCGGTTGGCGGGACGGGCAGTTAGAGGCGGAAATTGCCGGTAATTGCTGGTTGGTCGTTCCGGCGAATGATTTTTTGATGTTTGAGTGTCCTTTTTCCAGAAGATGGACTCAGGCACTGGCTTTACTGGGGGTTAACCCGTCTATGCTGTCTATAGAACAAGGAAGTGTTTAAATGAATTTAGCTGAAGCCTACAATGCCGGAAAGATTGATCGGTTCGAAATGATGAAGCTGGCAGAGCAATTGAGTGAACTGCATCTGCAAAAAAAGCATATTACAAGATTAAAGCGGCTTGAGTTTACGGGCGATTCTTTTATTTTCCACGAAACGGGATCCGTCAAGAAAAAAGAAGTTTTGTTTTATTTTTCTCTTTTGATTACAGGTATCCAAACCGTTACGGATAAACGGCTGGCCTCTATTTTTATGAATCATTACTTGGCGTGCCAAAACAATGTCGATTTTTATAAGTTTATGCCTAAAAGTCGGACAAAACCTTATGTTGTGGCTTGTGGCGGCATGTCGGGCAGCGGAAAATCGCGGGTCGCCCGGGAAATATCGCCTTTAATCGGTTCTCCGTTCGGTGCCGTTATCATCCGGGATGACATGGTGCGCAAACAATTAGCCGGCGTGCCGTTTGATGCGGTTTTGGGACCTGAATATTATACGCCCGAAAAGGAAAAGAAAGTTTACAAAGAAATGCGCCGTCAGGCAAAACAAGTTTTAACGGCCGGCTATCCCGTTATTTTGGATGCGCTTTTTTATGACGAAAAAGAACGTATGTTGGCGCAAGAGTTGGCTGAGCGCAATCATGTCCCGTTTGTCGGGTTGTGGATGGAAGCGCCGTTGGTTGTTCGGGCGAAACGGGTTAAAACCCGCCTGAATAATCCGTCGGATGTGAAAACGGCTGAAGCTGTTGAAGCGCAGTTAAAAGAGCTGAATCCCGGCAAAATTACATGGACTCATGTTTTAACGGATAATGACCGGGACATCACAATTAAAAAAGTGATGCGGATTTTGAAAAAGAGTGTGTAACGGGATATCTTCTTGATACATACACCTTTATTTTTTAATCGGTTAGAGACAAAAAACAATTAAAAGTTGTTTACAAATAAAATTTTCCCTTTATGATATTTTGTATTGAATAAATCAGAAAAGGGGAGATCATGATGAAAAAAAATCTTTTAACCGGTATTTGTTTCGGTGTCGCCGTCTTTTGTTCGGCGATACCCGGGTCAGCTGCTGAAACGGAAGCGGTGACCTTGCAGACCAACAAGCCGAAAAGCGTTCAGGAACGATTAGAGCATGCGGCAAAACGGCATGCGTTGGCAGAACCGGAGAGCTTTGCCAAAGCCTATGCGGACTTTAAAAAAGATTTGCAAGACAAAATGGGGCTGTCGTATTCGGCGGATATTTCAATCATGGGGCAGCGGGGAGCGCCGAACGGAAAAGGAACGCCTTGGCAAACGCAGTATTACGGGTCTGTCAACTGGGATATGTTTACAAGTAAAATCGGTTCGGGGTCTTTGCAATTTGCCTATACCAATGTTCAATATTGGGGAAAAAGCGGAAATGATTTGGATAATCGGCTGGGCGTTGTCAGCTCTGTGAATGATTACACAGCCAATGCGCATTATTTTGATCAGTTAAGCTATACACATCAGTTGCCGGGCGAATTAGATTGGCTTTCGGTGACAGTCGGTCAGTTTCCGATGTACACGTTTGACGGCAGCCAGTATAACAGCAATCAGCAAATTAACTTTATTAACTATGCCTTATCTCAAAATGCGACCTCCAGTTATCCGTCGGCCAGCCTTGGCGGGTATGTCACGATTGCACCTAATTCGGATTGGACGTTTGTCGTCGGGGCGCAAGACGCAACCAATATTTCCGGGTCGAAAATCAATACGCATCATTTGCATGATAAACGTTTCTTGAGCTTTGCATCGATTTCCTATACGCCGACGATTAAAGGTGTCGGAACCGGGCAATATTCTCTTTTGGTTTACAATCAACCGAGTGTCGCGTTGCAGCCGGAAAACAGCAACGGATGGTCGATTAATTTAGCACAGAACTTTGGCGAAAAATGGGGTGTTTTTGCGCGCATTAACGGCAGCACGCATGTGGAACCCATTAAACAATCATACGTTTTGGGCGGTGTGTACAATAATCCGTTCAATCGAAATGCTTTGGATCAAATCGGGTTAGCAGCTGCTGTGAACAAGCTGAATAAAACGGTTAACGGGCCGGGTACACGGTCGGTTGAAACGGTTTTTGAAGGATATTGGGCGTGGGGCTTGTCTAATTTTATGACCATTACGCCGGACATTCAGTTTTATTTAAATCCGGGATTGGATAAAGAAAATAAAACGGCAACCGTTGCCAGTATTCGGGCGACTTTCATGTTTTAACGAGAATATAAAAAAGCTCCCTTTCGTCGGAAAGGGAGCTTGTGTTTTTACGTTTCAACGATTATGAAGCATAAGTGTTGAATGTAATTTTACCGTTAGAAATGCTGACGGTACCGCCGGAACGGTTTTCCATCGCTTCTTTTACTTTGTCGGTAATGCCTGTAACATCAACAGTCGGTTGATCAACTGTGCCGCCCAAAGTCATGGCTGTTGCACCACCTGGCAATGTTTCACCGTCCAAGATTTCTTGGCAGTCTGTTTCTGTGCCCAATGTAGAGCCGTCACCTGTTGTTTGAGCAACAACAACGCAACGGGATGCATAGTCCAAAATCGTGTTGGCACGATGACGGTTCATCGCCATTGTGTAGCCGGCTAAACCACCGATGGACAACACACCGATAATCGCCAAAACACCCAACATTTCAATCATTGAACGACCAGCTTCAGTTTTTTTCATGTTTTTTATCCTTTTCTTAAAATTAAGTTGAGATTTTTCAGTTCAACACTGAAATTATAAACAAGAGAAACCCTCTTGTCCATAAAATCTTTCAAAACACGAAGAATTGAAAGATATGCGCCCGAACAAACAGATTTGTTCAGGTTGAGCATCCGTTGAAAAAGGCAGAAAATTTCCACTGTCACCGCAGCTGTTTTATTTAAATTAAAAGAAACAAACGTTCTTTGCATTTTTCTCCCTTTCTTTTTTTTCAGTCTAGCCGGGCAGGAGTTAATAACAAGTTAAAAATATAAAAATATTCAAAGGAAGAGATGATTGTATGTTTTTGTCATGAAAAAAGGCTTTTTTGAAAAGAACTTGCCTTGAAAGAAAGGCGATTTTTCCGTTGCTTAAAAGGATAAAAAATTATCCTGTTTTTTTCTTTGATTTTTTAAAAAAGGTATGGTAACGCTGATTAAAGTTGCACTTTTTATGAGGGGTTGAAAATGAGTGAGACAGAACAAGAAATAAAAGATAAAACAAACGCGCTGTTGACGAAGTGGAAATCAAAGCGTGGTGCGTTGATTATGGCGCTTCATGAAATTCAGGGCGTGTTCGGGTATGTTCCGTGGGAGGCTATGGAAGTTACCAGTCGTGAGCTGGGGATTCCGATGGCGCGAATTTATGCTGTCTTAACATTTTATAACTATTTTAAACTGAATGCGCCGGGAAAAGTCATTGTATCCGTGTGTGATGGGACGGCTTGTCATATCAAAGGGGCGCCGGATATTATTGAAGGATTTCAACGGTGTTTGAATATTAAAGACGGAGAAACAACCGATGACGGTATGTTCCATTTACAAATTGTTCGGTGTTTGGGATGCTGCGGATTGGCGCCGGTTGTTGTTATCAATGGTAAAACGTATGGAAAGACTGTTGCAACGGATGTGCCGAAAATGGTTAACGAATGGCGTCAAAAAATGGCTGAGTCTTAAGGAGAAAAGCAATGGTGGAATTAACGCAGGAACAAATTGAAAAATTAAAACAACTGGGCCGGACGCAAAAAGAAAACCTTTTGAAAATGGGGGAAGCGTTTAAAGAAGATGTCCAAAAATATGTGGCAGCGATTTATACGTGTAATGCAACCGGGTGTCACTCCGGTGGGGCAGAAAGCGTCATTGATGCGTTTAAAGAGTCTCTGGAAACGTTTGGGCTTCAAGATAAAGTCCGCATGGTGGCTACCGGATGCATGGGGTTATGTGCGTCGGGGCCGTTGGCTCGGGTGGAAATTAAAGGACGAGAACCCTTTTTGTATCAGCAAGTAACGCCGGATGTAGCGCGGTTGATTGTGTCTGAACACATTGTGCCGACTTTGGATAAAAAACCGGATGAACCGTTGCGGTTGTCTAAATATCTACAAGGCAAGGAATTATCGTTAAAGCTGCCGTTCTTCACAAAGCAAAAGAAAGTGGTTTTGAAAAATTTAGGCCATTCGGATCCGGAAGATTTGGGCGAATATATTGCTTTGGGCGGTTATCAGGCATTGATGAAGTGTTTGGAAATGACGCCGGAAGAGGTGTTGGACATCATCAAAAAGAGCGGTTTACGCGGTCGTGGCGGTGCTGGCTTTCCTACGGGAACAAAGTGGGAGATGCTCGCCAAAGCACCATTAGTTGACGGCGAAAAATTCGTGGTGTGCAACGGAGATGAAGGCGATCCGGGTGCCTATATGGATTCTTGTATTTTAGGCGGTGGGGCGCACCAAGTGTTGGAAGGCATGATGATTGGGGCCTATGCAACCGGCGCAACATCCGGATGGTTTTACATTCGTGCCGAATATCCGTTGGCGTTGCAACGGGTAGAACTGGCGATTAAGCAGGCTAAAAAATACGGTATTTTAGGTAAAAACATTTTTGGGTCTGACTTTAATTTTATGGCGGATTTGCGATACGGTGCCGGGGCTTTCGTGTGTGGCGAAGAAACGGCTTTGCTGGAATCATTGGAAGGCAAGCGCGGAACACCGCATCCTCGTCCGCCTTATCCGACGCAAAAAGGGTTGTTCGGCAAACCGACAGCCATTAACAATGTCGAAACGTTGGCCAACGTTGCGCCGATTATTTTAAACGGACCGGATTGGTTCCAATCTATGGGAACATGTACGTCAAAAGGAACAAAAGTGTTTGCTTTGACGGGAAAAGTAAAACATTCCGGTTTGGTCGAAGTGCCGATGGGAACGACTGTTGGAGAGATGGTGAATGAAGTCGGCGGCGGAACCAGTTCCGGGAAGCCCTTTAAGGCTGTTCAAACCGGAGGGCCGTCCGGCGGTGTTATTCCGGCGTCTCATTTGGATATGCCGCTGTGTTATGAAGAGTTGAAAAAAATCGGCTCGATGATGGGCTCCGGCGGAATGATTGTGATGGATCATGATGACAGCATGGTGGAAATCGCAAAATTCTATTTGAACTTTACGGTAGATGAATCTTGCGGTAAATGTGCGCCGTGTCGAATTGGCGGTTATCAAATGCTCCAGTTGGTGAAGAAAATTGCAGACGGCAAGGGAACCGAAGAAGATTTGGAACTCATTGAACAAATCGGCAAAGCCATGAAACGGGGGGCTTTGTGCGGTTTGGGTCAAACAGCGCCTAATCCGGTTTTATCAACAATCCGCTTTTTCCATGATGAATACGAGGCTTTGATTCAGCAAGCTGTTGAAAAACGGCAGGCTGAAAAGAAACTGAAAGGCGAAATCAGCAAGCTGGAAAGCGAAATGAACAAACTTGAAGCGCAAAAGCCTGCATCAGGGGCTGGTTGTAACGTGAATTGTATGAAACGATAGAGGGTTCAGATGATTAAATTAAGAATTGACGGCGTAGATGTTGAAGTTCCCGAAGGAACAACCATTTTGGATGCAGCCAAAAAAATCCAAGTAGATATTCCGACTTTATGTTATCATCCGGACTTGCATCCGCGGGCGTCTTGCGGCATTTGTGTGGTTAAGGTCAATGGCAAAATGTTGCGTGCCTGTTGTACGCCGGCGGAAGAAGGAATGGATATCATTACACGGGATCCGGAAATTATCGAAACACGACGGACGATTTTAAAGTTAGAATTGTCTCATCATCCGAACGAATGTTTGACGTGTATTCGGAATGAATGTTGTGAATTGCAATCGTTGGCATCGACATTCGGATTGCGTGAAAGAACATTTGAAAACATTATTCCGTCTAAAGAAGAAATGCCGGCGGATGACAGTACGAAATGTATCGTGTTGGATCCGCGCAAGTGTATTTTGTGCGGCCGATGTGTTGAAGTGTGTCAAACCATTCAAAATGTGTGGGCGTTGGCGTTCTTGGACCGCAGTATTGATACACACGTGGCTCCGGCCGGTGATTTACCTCTTGCCGATACGCCGTGTATTAAGTGCGGCCAATGTACGGCACACTGTCCGACAGGCGCTTTAAGTGAATATGATAACTCCGAAGAAGTTTGGAATATCTTGCAAAACCCTGAATATCACACAGTGGTTCAAATTGCGCCGGCTGTGCGGGTCTCTTTGGGCGAAGCCTTCGGATTGGAACCCGGTACCGTTACGACAGGCAAGATTTATGCGGCTTTGCGGCGATTGGGATTTAAGGCGATTTTCGATACTAACTTTGGCGCTGACGTGACGATTATGGAAGAAGGGTCAGAGTTCGTCGAACGTTTGACAAAAGGAAACGGTGTTTTGCCGATGATTACCAGTTGTTGTCCGGCGTGGGTAGATTATATGGAAAAATTCTATCCGGATATGATACCGCATTTCTCGTCTTGCAAATCTCCGCACGCGATTGTGGGGGCGTTGGCTAAAACATATTATGCCGACAAAATCGGTGTTGATGCCGGGAAAATTAAAGTTGTTTCCGTCATGCCGTGTACGGCCAAGAAATTCGAAGTTATTCGGTCAAAGGAAATGTTTTCCAGCGGTTACCAAGATGTTGATGTGTCTTTGACGACACGTGAAATTGCACGCATGATTAAACAAGCCGGCATTGACTTTGTCAATTTACCCGAAGAATGTGCGGACAATCCTTTGGGCGAATACACGGGTGCCGGAACAGTATTCGGTTTTTCGGGCGGCGTGATGGAAGCCGCGCTTCGGACAGTTCATTATTTGGTTACCGGACAGGAAATGGACGAAAAAGACTTGGAAATCAAGCCGATTTTGGGCATTGAAAAAGGCATCAAAGAAATGACAATGAATTTAAACGGTAAAGAAATTCGGATTGCGGTCGCACATGGAACCGGCAATGTGGGAACTGTTTTGGATCGTGTGCGCGATGCGTTGGAAAAAGGGGAAGAACCGCCATATCATTTCATTGAAGTCATGGCTTGTAACGGCGGATGTATCGGCGGCGGCGGGCAGCCTCGCGGTGTGACGAATGAAGTTCGTATGGCGCGCATGAAAGGGTTGATGTGCGATGATAAGCATTCGGAATTCAGATGTTCTCATCAAAATCCGGATGTTCAAAAGTTGTATAAAGACTTCTTGGGTGCGCCGCTCAGCAATAAGTCGCATCACTTACTGCATACGCATTATGAAGCTATTCCGCTTTACAAACATCATCCGGAATTGAAAAAATAAAGAAAAAGCCCTCTGAAGAAGAGGGCTTTTTTATATCGCGGCTTTGTTTATCGGAACCGAACCCATTACCACAGGGCATAGCTTCGTTTACAAGAACCGAGACCATCTCCGTTGCCGCTGTCCGTCCATGTTCTGTTCGGGCATCGACCGCATTCATCTGCCGTGATTTTACTTTGTGATGTTCCGTCATTACAACTGAAACACTTGCCGTCGGTTGCTCTCCAATAACGGGGCGCAGAGCTAGGACATCTGTTGCAGTCTGCTTGCGTCGTTACCGGATTTGTTTCCGGATTGCGGTTGCAGTTCATGCATTGGCCTGCCGTTGTGTAGACACGATTGGCACATTTGTAACATTGAGCTTGTGTCGTTTTTTCTTGCGTTGATCGGTTGCATCCCCAACAACTGCCGTTAGAATCGTCATTCCAGAATGTTGTGCTGTTACCGCATAAGTTACATTGACTTTCCGTCATGAAAAGCCGTGCCGGGGCTTCTTCTTGCAGCCGGTTACACACGTAAGCATCTTTTGCGTACGGATTAAAGCCGGTATCGGGACGGATACAAAGCTGATCCTGAATTTCATTATTAATAGCTGTTTGAATGCTGCTTGTGTCTTCAAAGGTAAAGAATTGATATTGAGACGCATCTAAAGCGCCTGTGATGTAACTTCTGTCATTATCGTTTTTGGAAATAAAGAAGACATGCACATTACAGTTGTTTTTCATTGTTATCAATGCGTTTTTCATATCCGTTCCGTTTCCTAATTCAGCGTCTGTCCACAAAGCAATGATAATTTTGGCGCCGTTCGTACAATAGTTGGCGGCAATGTCTTGTAACGCTGTATGGAAATATGTGCCGTCAGCATTTGCACATTGGACATTTTTGGTAACATTAAACCATTGGTCAAATTCTGCTTGTGTATGAGAACCGTAAGGCAAAACAGCAATCGCTTTGCCAGATTGATTACAACTTCCGTTCGTTTGGTGGTAAAGCGCCGTATTGCCTTGTAACGGGAAATTAAGGCTGTTTAAAGAAGCATTGATTCGTTCCATAACAGTTCCGGTTGTTGATCCGCTTCGATCAACTAACAAGAATAATCCCGTATTTGTTTGTTCGCAGTACGGTAAACAAACTGTTGACCCATTCGACATCGTTGTTAAATACGTTCCCGTCGGACAGACACAAGCCGACCCGTTCCAATACGTTGTCGGAGCCGGGCAAGTTCCGCATGTGCCGTTCATGTTGATTTGGCCAACCGGGCATTGACATGTATTGGCATCGTGACCTGTCGGAGCACCGGTGGGGCAAACACATTGATTCGTTATCGCATCCCATTGCGTTTTGGGGGATGTACATGTGACGCATGTATTTGTGGCTGTGTTCAAATTTGCTCCAGCCGGACAAGCGCATGTTGTCGTATCATGTCCGGTCGGGGCATCGGACGGGCAGACACAGGCCGATCCGTTCCAATAGGTTCGAGGGCTTGAACAGCATCCGTTATTGGTCAATGTCTGTCCTGCATAACATTGACATGTGTTCGGATTTGCATTCGCCGGCGTTCCACTCGGGCAGACGCAGGTTGAGCCATTCCAATAGGTTTGAGGGCTGGCACAACAATGATTGTTGGAATTAACGGAACCGGCCGGACACACACATGTTGTTACGTCATGACCGATGGGAGACGAAGTCGGACAAACGCAGGCTGACCCGTTCCAATATGTTGTCGGAGCCGGGCAACAATGACCATTTGACAGGGTTTGACCATTCGGACACACACAGGCCGAGCCATTCCAGTACGTTGTGGGGCTGGGGCAACAATGACCGTTCGATAATGTTTGGTTGTTCGGGCAAACACAGGCTGTTCCGTTCCAATAGGTGGTGGGTTCTGAACAGCAATGACCATTTGAACCGACTTGACCGCTGGGACAACAAACACCGTTGGTTAAGACTTTGTCGTCCGGACAGACACAAGTCGACCCGTTCCAATACGTGGTTGGTGCCGGGCAACAATGGCCGTTTGACAAGGTTTGACCATTCGGACACACACAAGCTGATCCATTCCAGTACGTGGTTGGATTGGGGCAACAATGGCCATTCGACAGGGTTTGATTGTCGGGACACACACAAGCCGATCCATTCCAGTACGTGGTTGGACTGGGACAACAATGACCGTTCGATAATGTTTGGTTGTCCGGGCAAACACATTGCGTTCCGTTCCAGTAAGTAATCGGTTCCGGGCATGTGCAAACGTCATCGTTGTCAGGGTCTGTTTTGTTTCCTTCACATACGCAGGTGTTGGCCGCGTTTACAACCTTGTTCCCATAACAGGCACATGTTGTCGGGTCAGCACCTGTCGGCGTGCCGTCAGGACAAATACATTTTCCGCCGTCCCACTGTGTGATCGGATCCGGACATTTGCATTTGTTGTCACCGGCACTGACTTGATTGGACGGGCATGCACATACATTATCAGCATTGGGAACAAAATCACCCGGGCAGGTGCATGTGATTGAATCGGCTCCGTTCGGTGTTCCGGCCGGACAGGCACATCCGCCGTCCGTACAAATTTGAGCGCCTTCACAGGCATACACGCAATCATCTCCGGATTTTTTGTAACAAACTCCGCATTCATATGTTTTCAGCATTGCGCCGTGAATAACGGCATCATAAACGAATGTCAGTTTGTTGTTGTCTTGTCCGCAAAAAGAAACATTTCCCGGTTGAATGAGGTTATCATTAACGGAAACAGACACAGCAGAAGCATAATTTCCCTCGGCCAACCGTTTGCAAATGCCTTCGGAAACGGGGGAGACATCTATGGCAAACCGTGTCGTCGTTATTTTGGTTTGAGTATAAGTTAAACGGCCGTCCTGAGCTTTAAAACCCAAAGCACCGATGGTGGTATTTAAGCCGTAATTCGAAAAGGCCGGATCTGTCGAAATGGCAGCTGCCCGCAAAACAACGTCTTTTGCAATGGTATTGGCTCGATTTTTGTTCATGGCATAGGTAAAGCCGGCAAGCAACGCTGTTACCATGACGGCAATGACAACCAAAATGGCCAACATTTCCAACATGGAACGGCCTTTTTGAGAAAATGTGTACTGTGGGAAGTGTATAGACATGACAAATCCTCCTTTTCGATTAACGTATAGGATGTAAGGCGATAAAAAATCGCAGTTGAAGATGAATTAAAAAAATAAAAGAAGAGCGGAAAAGACTTAAATTTTCAGATTTTTCAATAACATGGGGGGGGGGGGGGAAATTTACCATAGAAAAGCTGCGCAGCATGCTGGGGGGGGGGGGGTAAATATTAAAAAGCATTTTATAATCCTTTCCGAATATGAATCTATAAAAGATGAGGGCGTTTGTCAATAAAAAATCTGATTTTTAAACTTTGTTAACTTATTCATGACAAACTAATACAAAAAGGGGTTCAAATGGAAAAGTTTTTAACAGGTGATGCCACTTCCAAAGACATTACGCGTGAAATTGCCAAGTATGAGCATTTTACGTTGTGGCCGACTGAAAAAACACCTGTTTTGCCTAAAAAAACACCCGAAAACTGGCCAAAACCGCTAACAATCGTCGCACAAGGATTGGATGATAATCGGTTGAAAGAATTGTTGTCTTTGCCGATTGACGGATTGATTGACGGTCAGGCAATGGGAGATTCTATTCACGACTTTATGCAAAATGCGATGAAAGATACGTTGACGCATAAATTGTCTTTTTTGCTGACTTGCCCGGTTATGTACAATTGCGATGTTGCCAGTATTTTTGTACAGGCTTTGTCTCAACGATTGAAATTATCCGAAAACAGAGTGGCCGGTATTCACATGGCTTTGCATGAAGCGATTGTGAACGGCCTTATTCACGGGAATTTGCAAATCGGCAGTGAGTATCGTCAGGATGCGCGTTCTTTTGTCGAATACGGTCGGATTTTAAGCAAACGGTTAAATGATCCGGCGTTCGCGCGGAAAAGCATTTCTATTTCGGCGCATTGGGATGAGACAAAGTTGGAATTAAAAGTACGTGATGAGGGCGCCGGTTATATTATTAAAGAAAACTTTTATAATCGCACGATGACCAGTGCCAGAAGTAAAACCGGCCGCGGTTTGTTGTTTATTGCGGGTATTGCCGATTCTTGTACGATTGATGACTTCGGTCGCGAAATGACGTTGACTTTCGGGTTGAAAGAAGATTACACAAAGGCCGAAAATAACGCATATATTCAAACGCAGGAAGAGCCTGAAAACGTTTATTCCAGACCATCGGTCAGCGAATGCCGGGTGTTGATTATCGAAGACAACTTGTCTAATCAAACGATGTTATTTCGGTTGTTGAACGTTATCGGCATTAACATGGTGGAATGTGCTACTGATGGCGTAGAAGGCCTTAAAAAAGTTGAAACGTTTAAACCGGATTTGATTATTTTAGATATTACCATGCCGCGTATGAACGGCTATGAAGTGTTGCATCATTTAAAATCATCGCCGTTGACACAAAACATTCCGGTGTTGATTGAAACGGCCAGCGATACGCGTGAAGCACGTGATAAAACGTTCCGAACGGGCGCGACGGATTTTATTACAAAGCCGATTAATCCGTTGGAGTTTTTCTCTCGGATTAAAGTACATTTGGAAAATCGGTTGTTGATTAAACACCTTGAAAAGCAACTGGCTCAAATCGAAGAAGAATTAACGTCGGCGCAACGGATGCAACGCACACTTTTGCCGTCTGATATGATGCTGAAAAACATCGAAGAACGTTACAAAATCGAATTTGCACATCACTTTGAACCGTCGTCTCGTTTAGGGGGAGACTTTTGGGAATTGATTCCGCTGTCGGAAAATAAATTGGCTGTTTATATCTGCGATTTTTCGGGACACGGGATGTCGGCTGCTTTAAATACATTTCGGTTGCATGCGCTGATTACCCAGATGGATCATTTAAATATTGAAATTCCGGCATCAGCGATGGCAATGATGAATCTGCAATTGTTGACATTGTTACCGCGCGGGCAATTTGCAACGTTTTTCTTGGCCGTGATAGACTTGGCAAAAAATGTGATGATGTATTCATCCGCAGGCGTACCGAAGCCGATTTTAATTCAAGGCGACGGGCAAATGAGCTTGTTAAATGCGGACGGCATGCCGTTGGGTATCAGTAAACAAGCGCAATATCATAATATTCAGGTTCCTTTTACGCCGGGGGCTAAACTGTTGTTGTACAGTGATGCATTGACGGAATCGCCGAATGCGAACGGGGAACGTTTGGGCGAAGAAGGATTTGCCAAAATGGCGATGCAGCATATAAAGGAAAAAACGGCCGGTGATTTTGTTCGGGCTGTTATGAAAGACTTTTTTACCTATGCGCCGCCACCACCGCCGGATGATGTGACGGTTGTGTTTTTACATCGAAAGGACGGCGTATGATTAGACTTTTTGTTTCGTCTGATTTGAAAATGCAGCAATCGGTTTGCCTGAATGAAAACCAAATTCATTACTTGTTTCATGTGATGCGCATGAAAGCGGGAGAAAATATTTTGTTGTTTAACGGTCGAGACGGTGAGTACAGGGCTGTTTTGACCGAGCTTTCCAAAAACAAAGGCACGGCACGGTGTGAAACGCAAACGCGTACGCAGGAAGAAGAAAAACCTTTAAATGTTTGGCTTTGTTTTGCGCCGATTAAAAAAGACAATATGGATTTTGTTGTGCAAAAAGCAACGGAATTGGGCGTTGACGTGTTGTGTCCCGTGATAACGAAGCGAACGGTTTGTAAAGCAAACACGCAACGGATGCAGGCACAGGCGGTCGAGGCGGCCGAACAATGTGAGCGGTTGTCCGTTCCCGTTGTTCAAGAGCCGATGAAATGGGATGCTTTTTTGTCGGATTTCCCCGATGACAGAACGCTTTATTTTTTAAACGAACGCGGCAGCGGTGTTTTATCGGCAGATGCTCGAAAAGGAGCGGCTTTTTTGGTAGGGCCGGAGGGTGGTTTTGATGAAAAAGAAGTGACGGCTTTATCAGCAATGCCGCAGGCGGTCAGTATGCATTTGGGGCGGCGCATCCTTCGGGCGGAAACGGCAAGCCTTGTTGCGCTTGCGTGTTATAACCAGGTTTTGGGGTGGAAAACATAAATAATGGTTGCAAAAAGAAACAAAGTGGCTTACAAATAAAACAGAAATTAAAAAAAGGTGTGATACATGATGCGGTTAAAAACTCAATTTTTTCTTTCAATGATGGCGGGAATTTTGTCGGTGTCAACGGCACAGGCGGCAGTTACAATGGCGGATACGGTTTTGGTGTGCCGGTCTCGGCAATGTGCGCCGGCCGAAAAAATGATGACACGCGAATTTTTATATAATCAGGTCGGTTCCTTGCTTCAAAACAATATCAATCAATCGGTGTTGTTGTGCGATGCCGATCCGAATGTCCGTGTTTGTTTGAATGATGCGATTCAAATGAACGTGTTATCGGGGGTGACCAGCGGCGTTTTAAGCATTCCGGAAATGACTCTTTTGGATGCAAAGGCTTGTCCGGATTTTAACGGTTACACGTTTGTGACGGATTATAAAATGTCGATTAACGAAACCTATCCGCAATGTCAGGCGGCTTTAAATAAAATCGCCATCAGCGCACCGGATGATATAACAATTCAAACGCCGGGATTTGAATGCCGGTTTACGGAAAACGGCATTACGGTTATCAATGCGTCATATGTTGTGGATTATATTGATTTTGATTACGGCATTTTCGGTGCTTATTACACCATCGGTGCCGGTCAAGTTTCCAAAGGCGGCGGTACCGGATATATGTTAATGCGCTTTAAAAGCACAAGTAATGACATGAATGAAATGCGTGGCGGTCCGTGTTGTGAATGCGATGCGTCGCAAATGCCGCCGTGTCAATGTGAACCGGATGAACCCGAAGTGGTCGTTCAAGAAAAGGTTGTGACGGAATATGAAATTGCGCCGATTGAAGTAACGATTAAGACAAAGGCGCCGATTGAGGCCGGAACAACGCAAGATATTCGTGTCAACGGCGTGGAAGTCAAAGGCGTTCCGGTTGTTTCGGATGTACCGGCAACCGTTGAACAAACGCAAACGACTGTTACCGAAACCGTCGGACAGGTTGAAGTTATGTCCAATAAAGAAGTTTATTAAGGGATATCAAATCAAAAAGGCCCTTTAACACGTGGTTAAAGGGTCTTTCTTTTTCAAAGGTGAGGGATAAGATGGTAAAAGAAACAACACTTTCAAACGGGCTGCGTATCATTACGGATGAAATGAACGATGTCGAAACGGTTTCAATGGGGATTTGGGTGTCTGTCGGGTCTCGGTTTGAGGAGGCGACCATCAACGGTATTTCACATCTATTGGAACATATGGCATTTAAAGGAACAACCAGTCGTTCGGCTTTACAAATCGCACAGGAAGTCGAAAATGCCGGCGGTGTGATGAATGCGTACACGTCAAAAGACGTGACGGCGTATTACGTTAAAGTGTTGAAAGAAGATGCATCAATGGCTTTGTCTATTTTGGCGGATATTTTCCAAAATTCGACGATGGACAAGGACGAATTGGCTCGCGAAAAGGGGGTCGTTTTACAAGAAATTTCACAAACGGCGGATGCACCGGATGATATCATTTTTGATTACTTTCAGGAAACGGCTTTTCCCGACCAACCGATGGGGCGGCCGATTTTGGGAAGCGCTCAAACCGTTCAATCCATCACGTCCGAAACGTTGCTTTCCTATATGCACGGAGAATATTCAGCGCCTCGAACGGTGATATCTGCCGCCGGCCGCATTTCTCATGATTTTTTAGTGAATGAGGTTGAAAAATTATTTACAAAACTGCCGGCCAAAGGCCATCGAGACATGCTTCCTGCGCGTTATGTCGGTGGTGAGTTTCGTCAGAAAAAAGACATTGAACAAGTGAATATTCTGTTGGGATTTCCGGGACTGGCTTATCAGGATGATTTATTCTATGCGCAAACGATTTTATCAACGCTTTTGGGTGGCGGCATGTCGTCGCGGTTGTTTCAGGAAGTGCGGGAAAAACGCGGCCTTGTTTACACAATTTATTCGTTCGCGACCAGTTATACCGACAGCGGTTTATTCGGTATTTACGCCGGCACGGGGAAAAAAGAGGTCAAAGATTTATTGCCGGTTGTGTGTGATGAACTGTTAAAAGTCGGATCAACATTAACGGAAGCCGAAATTGAACGGGCGAAAGCTCAATTAAAAGCGATGGTTTTGATGAAACGTGAAAGCACGTCGGCACGGTGTGAGGGAAATGCCCGAAATATGGCTATTTGGGGGCGCGTTATTCCGAAAGAAGAAACAATTGCCAAAATTGAAAGCGTGAATGCGGATGCTTTGCGGCAAACGGCGCATCGGTTGTTCTCTCAAAAACCGACATTGGCTTCTTTGGGGCCGGTCGACCATGTGTGGGATTATAATCATGTCATGGAACGATTAAGCCTTTCTTAAACCGTCGGCGTCACAGAACTTTCATGAGAAATAAGTTGTTTGTTATGTAAAAATAAATTATAAGTCAAATATGTCGCTGTTAAAATCAATTGCCACCGTGAGTGGTTTTACCATGCTCAGCCGGATTATCGGATTTATCCGGGATGTGTTGATTGCTCAATATTTAGGGGCAACAATGCTGTCGGATGCGTTCTTTGTGGCGTTGCGGTTTCCGAATTTGTTCAGAAGCTTATTTGCCGAAGGCACTTTGAATGTTTCCTTTGTTCCGATTTTTGCGCGCATATTAAAAGAAAAGGGCAAAGATAAAGCACGGTTATTTGCCAAAGAAGCCTTCAGTCTGCTTTTTTATATTTTATTGATTTTTACAATTTTGATGGAAATCTTAATGCCGTTTGCGATGGTTGTTTTGGCGCCCGGATTTGACCAAATCCCCGGTAAAATCGATATAACGACGCAATTAAGCCGTATTACGTTCCCGTTTTTATTGGCTGTCTCGCTGGTTTCTTTGTTGTCCGGTGTTTTGAATTCCATCGGTCGTTTTGCGGCCGCCGCTTTCACACCGTGTTTGTTGAATCTGATGATGATTGGCTTTTTGGTGCTGTTGTCGCCGTTTATGCCCAACCCGGCGTATGCTTTGGCATGGGGCGTGTTTACGGCCGGAATTGTTGAGTTGGCGTTTTTATTGTGGAACATGCATCGAAGCGGTTTGTTTTTCGGTCTGTGGGGACCGGTAAAGGTTATTCGGTGTTTTTCAAAAGATATTAAAACGCTCTTTAAACGCATGCTTCCGGGCGTATTTGGATCCGGTGTTTATCAAATCAATTTATTTTTAGATACGTTCTTTGTTTCTTTTTTAATGCAAGGGGCTGTCTCTTGGTTGAATTATGCGTATCACTTGTTTCAATTACCAATCGGCATTATCGGCGTTGCGATAGGAACGGCTCTGTTGCCGATTTTATCGCGGCATATTCACGACGGGAAAATTCAAAAAGCGCGTCATGAGATGAACCGCGGGTTGGAAGTATCTTTATCCATGTCGCTTTCTTCCATGATCGGGTTGTTTATTTTGGCTGTTCCGATTGTGTCCGTTTTATTTGAACGAGGGGCTTTTACATACGAAGAAACGTTGCCGACGGCAAACGCATTGCGCGCTTTTTCACTCGGATTGCCGGCGTATATGTTGACCAAAGCATTGGCTCCTTTCTTTTATGCCAAAGGCGATACGGTAACGCCGGTGAAAATTGCAACCGTCGGCGTGGTCATTAATGCGATATTGTGTTTGACGCTTATGCAATTTTGGGGACACGTCGGTATTGCTTTGGCAACCGGCATCACGGTTTGGATTAATGCCGGCCAATACGTTTATTTGTTAAAGAAAAGAGGCGACTTTGCGTTGGATTTGCTTTTTAAATTCCGGTCGGCTCGAATTATGTTCTCGGCTGTCTTGATGGGCATGTTTTTAGCTTCGGCGAAATATGTGTTGGATTATTATTTCCCGGATTGGTTGGATGCACCGCACTTCATTCCGTTGTTTGTTTTATCCGGTTTAATCGGATGCGCCGTTATTCTGTACTTTGGTGTTTTGCTGGCCACAAAAGGAATCAGATGGAAAGATTTTAAAGCTTTTTTATTCCATAAGAAAAACAAAGTCTTGACCAAAGCGTAAAAACGCTTCACAATAGAAAAGAAAGACGGGGAAAAGGAAATGAAGAAAATGAAAAATAACAAAATTCTTCAAACTGTTAAAAAGATTTATTCAAGTTTTAAATTAATGATTTTAAAGCCTGCCGGCCGCTTTTTAAAGCGCCTTTTTCGGTCTGTCCGGGCGGGCATCTTGCAAGCATTGCGTAACCCGAAGTCTTTTTTATCACAAACACTTGCTTTTGTTTTCAAGTGGTGGAAGCGGTTTGTTGTGGGATTGGTCTTAATTGCCATTGCCTGTTATCCGATTATCGGTTTTATGTCAGAAGAAATTGATGACAATCCTCAATTTGGCGGCGATGCGGTTGCGTCCAATCAGATGCAGAGTATTCAAACGGCGCAAGCGCTTATTCATCGTGAAGTGGTCACACATGGGTGGAAAGCCAATTTGCCGATTATTTTCCCGTCGTCTGTTTTGGATAACATGCCGTCCTTTCAAATGGGAATTATGGATGCTTTGGCGGCGTTTACGGGGGCTTATCCGGACGAAAAGTTACAACGCAGCGCGGAAATGTTGGCTTATCCGGGACGGACATGGTATTTGAATTTTTCATCTTATCTGAAGCCGACCAAACCGGCGCAACGTGTTTATCGGAAAGCTATGGCATTGCTTCGGTCGTATAATGATGATTTAAAAAACGGGCAACCGGCTCCGTTATCGGCAGAAGATTTAAGCCATGTGATTCGGGCAATGCGGGAAGATTTGCGGCACAGCACGTTTAAGATTGATGAAAAGCTGGAGCATGCTTCTGACCGCGTCATGGATTTTGGGGCGGATAACGTATTTTACAAAACAAAAGGAAAGCTTTATGCGGATGCTTTGTTGATGCGGGATTTAAAGCGCGATTATGTCGGATTGATTGACACGCCCGAAATGGAAGTGGCTTTTAATGATGCGATAGACGCTTTAACAAAAGCTTATCAATACAATCCGGGTATTATCTTGAACGGAAAGCCCGATGGATTTTTAGTGCCGTCTCATTTGGCGGTTCAAGGATTTTACACCATGCAGGCCGTTGATGCTCTGAAAAGCTTGCAAAATTTTTTAAGTACGGGAAATGAACAATGACGGATATGACTTCTGAACAATTGACACAGCTTATTCAAAACATTTTAGACCTTCGAATTCGGCCGGTTTTGCAAGCGCATGGCGGTGATATTGCTTTTAAAGAATTTAAAGACGGTATTTTGTGGGTTGAATTACAAGGTGCTTGTAACGGATGTCCGGGGGCTTTGAATACGTTGAAAGGAAATGTGGAGCACTTTATGAAGCTGATTGTTCCGCAGATTAAGGAAGTCAAGGACGTTCATTTGGAAGCTTTGCAGCAATCGGTTGAGGATGAGTCATGAAAAAGGTAACGACAGCGATTGTTTTGATTTTGGCGGCATGGAGTGTTTTTGAAATTGTTCTTTACACGTCTCGGCCTGAAGCGCCAAAAGTTGTTTTAACGATACCGCAGGAAATGAAACCCGTCGTTAAAGCGGATGAACATGAAGAACCGTTGCCACAAGAAGAAGGGACGCTCCCAGAAGAAAAAACAGATATGGCAGAAAATAAGCCGGTTTTGGAATCTCAACACCTGCCGGATGAAGCGGTTGTTTTAGAAACGGATTTGGTTTATCCGGAGACGACACAGGCGCTCGCGGCGCTTTTTGAAACTTTTCATCGCGAATCTGTTCCGCGTATTTATGTGGGTGCTTTTCCGCCGGATTTTACGGAAAACGGAACACCGGCTTTGTTGGCGAAAACGCTTTTGCCTTTGGTTTTGGCAGAAAATGAAAAAATTGCTGCCGAGCGGCAAAAACTGTTGCCGATTGTTGTTAAAATTCGGCGCGGAGAAGCTTTGACGGATGAAGAAGCACAATTTTTCGATTATTTAAAGACAAAATACGATGTGGTCGAAGTCGGAGCGCTGCATCAGGCTAAAGAATTATTGCAGCGTGTTGACAGAATTTCTCCGGCTTTGGCAATAACACAGGCTTTGGAAGCAACGCAAGGCGGGAAAGATTTGACGTCTGTTTTCGGTATTCGCAAATGGAATGAAGAGGAAGCGTTTGCGTATGTGTCTTATCCGGATTTAAGGCAGGCCGTTGCGGATTATGCTTTGCATTTAAACACAACCGTTCCCTATTATGTTTTTTGGGAATTACGTTCATTAAATCGCGATAAACGCCAACCGATGAAAGCGCGTGTATTTATGGACGGATTAACTTCTTATCGTTACGGCGACCGGTTCTATGTTCAAAAATTAATTGATGTTTATAATAAATACGGCTTGTCCAATTTGGACGATACACAACTTGAAAAGGAAGAATAAAAATGACGAAGACAGCTCGTGTTTTGGCTTTGATTATCGGTGTATTGATTGGTTTTTTATTTCTTTATGCCGCGATGGGAGAAAAGCTTTTTTATATGTTTAAATAAAATGAAAAAAGTTTTGTTTGCAATCGGTCTTGTTTTTTTATTGGGAAACGGAGCAGATATGTATCCCGAACGATTGGTTGTGACGACGGATGACGGCCGGCAGCATGAATTTCAAATTGACATTGCCGATACAAGTGAAAAAGCGGCGAGGGGATTAATGTTTCGAACAGAAATGCCGTCTGATGCCGGGATGTTGTTTGTTTCGGATGAAACGCGCATTTGGACAATGTGGATGAAAAATACGTTGATACCGCTGGATATGGTGTTTTTTGATGAAAACAACGTTATTGTGGAAATCAAAGAAAAAGCAACGCCGTATAGTTTAGACCTGATTTCATCATCTGTTCCGGTAAAGGGTGTTTTAGAATTAAACGGCGGCACGGCACAACGTTTAAAGTTGGCACCCGGGCATGTGATTTCATTCCCATATCAAGATTAAAAGAATGATTGGGAATAGGGCGTCATAAAAAGAAAAAGATAAAAGAATACAGGAAAGAAAAAGAAAAGAAGAATAATTGACACAAGAATGAAAAGAGGTATCTCGGCGCAACGTTAATTCGTTTTGTTCTGCGCAAAACCGTTAGAGTAATCGTATTGTAAATAAAATAAAAGCAAAGCCATGAAAAAAGGTAATTGATGAACATGACCTTGAGGTTGTAATTCAAGACAGTATATTTATCCGAGTAAGAAAAAAAGAAAGCATTCAATACGAGAAGGGCGACTGCTCCGATCAGAATGAAAGAGGTCAGTTTTGCAAGCCAACGTGTAAAAGAGGACTTGTTTTGAAAAAAAGAAGCCAATTGCTTTAATAACGAACGATACCACAAGAAAAAAAGAAAAGGAATGAGAAGATAAACAAGATAGATAAAGATAGACATTTTAAATTTTCAAAAATTGTGGTTTCTTGATGGTGGGGGCGACATGGTTACTCCCTACGGTCGCCCGCAAACGGCTGTCTTTCGACAACCGCCTTTCTATGGTCGGGGCGACATGATTCGAACATGCGACACCTTGGTCCCAAACCAAGTACTCTACCAGGCTGAGCTACGCCCCGATGGGCTTTTTTATACACTATTCTTTTAATTCTCGCAAGAAATTTTTTCGTTTTTGATGAAAACACAACCTGACGGTGTTTGACAAATGCTGTCTGGTTGCTTAAGCTGTCATAAAAACAAGGAGAAAAAATGCTTTTTCAAAAGTTACGTCAGGCGTCCAGAGAAACCTTTATGGCAGAACTGGAAAATGGGTTGGATGTTAATGCGTTGCTTTCCGTTGACGGAACGCAAATGGCTTATACGCCGTTTATGATTGCGTGTCTGCGCGGAGATGAAGTTCTTTATAATCGGATGCGTTCGGCTGCCAACGTTTATCAAATGGATCCGTTTACACGGCGCACAGCTTTGATGTGTGCTGCTTACGGCCGCAATAAAGCAATTATGGAGGACTTAATTCACGCGGGATTGGATGTCAATGCAAAGGATTATGCAGGAGATACGCCGTTGCTTTATTTATTGCACCCGCAGCATGAACAAGGGCCGGGCATTGATTTAACGCATCTGTTGATTAAAGCCGGTGCCGATATAAATTTGGCCAATATGGATGGGACAACACCTTTGTTATGGGCGATTTTGTTAAAAGATGTTCCTTACGTAGCTTATTTAATCAAGGAAGGCGCTGATGTCAATCAGGCGCAGAATGATGGGCGGACACCCTTGCATGAAGCTGTTTGGCAAAATGATCCAAAGATGGTTTCTTTCCTTATCCACAGTCATGCTGATTTGGAGGCCAGAGAAGAAGCTGGATTTGGCGGATGTGATTTATTTTATCCGGGCGGAACGCCCGTTATGACTGCCGTCTTTAATCATAATGAAGAAATACTGGATTTGTTGGTGCAGGCGGGTGCTTGTATTAAAACGTACGGAGAGCAGGGGGAAACGCTTTTGAACACGGCAATTATTGCCAATCAAGCCGGATTAGTCGGTAAGTTAATTCATTACGGTGCTTGCCCGTTGGAAAATGATGATTTCGATCAAGATGCGTTTGAAACGCTTGCCGAGATGATGGAGAAAAACCGAAAATTAACAAATTCGGAAGAAGAAAAGCAATATCAACAAGTGCTTGCTTGTTACGAACAACTAAAACAAGCACCCGTTAAAATACGTGCATGGAAAATTGCTTTACCTGATGCCGGCCGGCAAAAGGAATAAAACAGTTCGGTTTTTACGAGCAGTTGCAGACACCGTTTGTCATTTCACACGGGCAGGCCGGTGCTTTAACGGCAGCCTTCTTTTGGCAAGGGCATTCGGCAACGGCGGCTGTTGCAAAAGCAGTGCAAATCAACAAAGCAAAAATTATTTTTTTCATTTTATTTTCCTTTCATCAATGATTCTCTTTTAAGATAGATGTGTTTTTGATGACATTCAAGAAAAAATCTTTTTGACAAACAAAAATCGACTTTTTAAGATACACAGAAAAAGGAGATAATATGCGTTCATCAAAAGAAATAATGGATTTAATTTTAAGTGTGGCAACGCAAGACGAACGTGTCCGCGTTGTTGCCATGAACGGGTCTCGCACGAATCCGAATGCTTCCAAAGATGAATTTCAAGACTATGACATTGTCTTTCTCGTGACGGATATGACATCGTTTTTACGCGATAAAAGCTGGGTTGATGTATTTGGGCCTCGATTGATTATGCAAACGCCGGAAGACGGCCGATTGATGCCTCCGTCTTTGGGCGGGTGGTACACCTATTTAATGTTGTTTGAAGATAAAAGTCGGATTGATTTAATGCTTATTCCGATGTCGGATTTAAAACGGTATTTGGAAAATGACCGATTGACAATGATTTTGTTGGATAAAGATCAATGTGTCCCTGCGTTACAAGCACCCAGTGATGAAACTTATTGGGTTAAACGGCCGACATTGCATCAATTTCAAGGGTCTTGTAACGAATTTTGGTGGTTAGTCCCATATGTGGTCAAAGGCATTCGACGGAACGAAATCATTTATGCGCAACATCATTTAGCACTTTTGCGGGAAGAAGTTTTGCGACAATTGGCATGGTTGGCGGGATTTGCGCATGATTTTCACATCAGCGCTGGCAAGTCTTATAAGAATCTGGAAAAATATACGGATGAAAAAACTTGGTCTTTCGTCATGAAATCGTATGCTTTGGGGCAGGCTGATGATTGTGGGCGTGCTTTGGAAATATTATGTGATTTATTTCGCAAAGTGGCAGCGAAAGTGGCTGAAGCGGCCGGATTTACGTATTTGATTCAAGAAGAAGAAAATATCATGCGCTATTTAAAGGACGTACAATGAAACGCAAAATCTTTTTGATGATGGTCGGGCTATTGGCGGCTTATCTTTTGATTTTATACACGTTTCAAGAAAAGTTTTATTTTGAACCGACGACAGACTATCGGCCGCCGGCAGAGGCCGGTTTTCCTTTTCATGAAAAAGCCTTAACCATGTCGGACGGAACAACCGGAATGGTGTGGTATGCCGAAGGCCGAAAAGAGATGCCGTCTATTTTGTTTTTGCATGGCAATGCGTATCAATTGGAAAAGTTTGCGCCTTTGTTAATGCCGTATGTGGATAAAGGGTATTCGGTTTACATGTTGGAATATCGAGGATTTGGCGGCGTTGCCGGTAAACCGTCTCAAGAAAATATGTTTTCGGATGCTGTGGATGTTTTTGATTGGATAAAAAGCCGGACAGAGACGCCTGTTATTGTATACGGATATTCGTTCGGGTGCGCCGTTGCGATGGGATTAACACTCAATCGGACGCCGGATGCCGTGATTTTGCAAGCACCGTTTGTATCTTTGAAACAACTTGTTAAAGAAAAGCCCGTTCCGTTTGCCTCGTATTTATTAAAGGCACCGTTTGCATCGGACGAAGCAATTCAACAATATAAAAACCCGTTGTTGATTGTTCACGGAACGCAAGATACATTAATCCCCATTCACCATGCACAGGTTTTATTTCATTTATCGGGCAGTCCGGATAAAACTTTTGTTCCGTTTGACGGGGAAGGGCATCGATTTTTCTTTGACGGAACCGCTCTGCCGACTATTGATACCTGGATTCACAAGCGGTTTAAAAAAGGAGGCGTTTGAAGCGCCTCCGTTGTTTATTTTGCTTTAACCGGAATTTTTTTGAGCTTTTCTTGTGCCGTCGGCAACTTCGGTATGTCAATTTTCAAAACGCCGTTTTTGTATTCAGCGGAAACTTTGTCCGTGTCAATATCAGAAGGCAGCGGAACCGTTCGTTGCACCATGCCGTAAGAACGTTCGGAAAAATAATATCCTTTATCATTTTCTTCTGTTTCGTGACGTTTTTCTCCGGTAATAGTTAAATATCCGTCCGTAGAAATATTGATTTCAATATCTTGCGGCGCCAGCCCCGGCAATTCCGCAGAAACTTTTACGGCTTTATTGGTTTCCGTGATTTCAATGTCCGGCTCCAAAATGCTCATGTCGGCAAAGTCATCATAGGGCATGACGGCACCTTTTAAATGTTGATCGAAAATGTGGTCGATTTCATCATGGATTTCATCAATGGCTCGTTGATTTTTTATGATTTTGTCTTTGTAAGGGGCTAACCCTTTGGATTGTTTGTTGTGTTTCATGTTTTATCTCCTCCCATTCAAAGAGGTAGGTTGTTTTGGGGAAAAATCAAGAGGGCTTTAATCTAATTTTTTGTTAAAGAACCATCCGGCAAATCCCAAAGTAACCAAGGCAATCAAAAACAAAGGAAGCGTATAATCCATGATAATAGAGAAAGGAATATCTTTTAAGTAAATACCTTTCATCAATTTGAAAAAGTAAGTCAACGGATTAATCAGGCTGAATTTTTGTAAATAAACGGGCATGTTTTCAACCGGTGTGACATAGCCTGATAATAAAAACGTCGGTGCGATAAATGCAAAAACGCCCAAGATAGCTTGTTGTTGCGTTTTGCAAAGCGTTGAAATAAACAACCCGACGCCGGCAATGGACAGCAAAAAGACCAAGATGCAACCGTATAAAGAGAAAACGGAACCTTGCAAAGGAATATCAAAAATCAACATGCCGGCTAAAACCATGGACGTCACTTCTAACAAGGTGATGACCAGCGCCGGAACCGTTTTCCCGATAAGAATTTCGGCAGAAGACAGCGGTGAAACGATAATTTGATCAAAAGTGCCGAGTTCTTTTTCCTGCGCCACTGCCAACGCCGTAATTGACAAAGTCATGACCATGGCGAGTGCTCCGGTTAAAGAGATGACAATAAACCAATGATAGTCCAGATTAGGGTTGAACCAGTTGCGAATATCGACTTGGATTTTGTTAACGGGCGGTGCGACGCCCAAAATTTCACCTTGAAAAGCGTTTACGATTTGTGTGGCATATGATTGAACGATTTGAGCGGCATTGGATTTGCGTCCGTCTAAAATAAATTGAACGTGGGCTGTTTGTCCTTGATAAATATTTTTGGAAAAATCATTTGGGATTGTTACCGCCAAGTAGACTTTTTGCCGGTCAATCAGATTTTTCATCTGCGCTTGATTATCCACATGATAGACTTTTGCGACAATCGGCGTGTTTTCGAATTTATCCGCTAGGGCGCGGGAAATTTCGGTTTGGTCTTTGTCGTAAATCAAAAGAGAAATGTTTTTGACTTCCAATGTCGCCGCATAGGCAAAAATCGTCAGTTGCAAAATCGGCGGCAAAATAATCATAATCCGGTTTTTGGGATCTGACCAGATAATTTGAAATTCTTTGATAATCAGTGCCTTAATGCGGCTTAATCGAGAAAAGAAAGCCATTTAATCCTCCAATCGCCGTTTTGTCATCCTGTAAATCATCAGGAAAATCAAAACGCCGTAAATCAGCAAAAACAATCCTTGCGGAATTAAAACGCTCCATACATTGCCGGCCATGAACAAGTTATTGATAATCGGCGTGAAGTAACGTGCGGGAATAATATATGTAATGGCTTGAATGGGGCGAGGCATCGTCGGAATTTCAAACAAGAAACCCGATAGCATCACAGCCGGCAAAAATCCGAAAGCGGCTGCCGTAATGGCTGCCAAAAATTGGTTTTTGGCAAAGGTAGAGACAAAAAAGCCTTGTCCGAGTGCCGTAGATAAAAACAAAGTCGTCATCATCAGATAAACGATAAAAGAGCCGCGAAACGGAACGCCGAACACAACAACGGTCAAAAAAGTACAAAAAAGCGTAGAACACATGGCTAATCCGTAATAAGCAATGTATTTGGCAGCCAATAAATCCAATTTGGTTGCCTGTGTCGTCAACAAAGCTTCCATCGTTCCGCGTTCCCATTCTCTGGCAATCACCAGTGCCGTTAAAATCATGCCGACCAGCGTCATAATAATCGCAATAGAACCGGGCAGAATAAAATTACGGCTTTCCAATTCCGGGTTAAACCACACGATGGGTTCTACGGCAATTAACGTTGGAATAGAGATAGATTTCTCCGTCCCGTAAATGTGTGCCCAGTTTAAAACAATGCTTTGAATGTAACTGGCAATAAAAGTCGCAACGTTCGGATCGGTTGCATCCGTCAATAATTGAATAGGGGCAATTTCGTCACTGCCACGCAGAACTTTGGAAAAATTATTCGGAAAAATAACCATCGCTTTGATTTTGTCATGCATCATGGCATTCACCATTTCGGCTCGGCTGGTAAAACGGGTCACGTCGAGATATTGGGTATTTTCAAAGCTGGCAATTAAATCATTCATCTCACCGGTATATCCTTCAATCAACAGGCCGGTTTTAATATTGTTGTTATCCAAACTAATGGCCGTAGCGAAAATCAGGATTAAAATAAACGGCAGAATAAAAGCGATTAAAATACTGCTGGGATCGCGAATAATTTGCAACGTTTCTTTCTTGACAAGAGATAACAAGATTTTCATAGCTCGTCCCCTTTATCATATTCCAAAATCGTGCGAACAAACGCATCTTCCATTGTCTCGCCTTGTTTTTTGATTTGCATGGGAGAGCCCGTTTGAATGGCTTGACCTTTGTAAATCAAGGCAATTCGGTCGCAGTATTCAGCTTCGTCCATAAAATGAGTCGTAACCATGACTGTGACGCCTTTTTCCACCATGGCATTAATATGCTTCCAAAATTCGCGCCGGGTCAGCGGATCAACGCCGCTGGTCGGCTCGTCTAAAAATAAGATAGACGGATTATGCATAATGGCGCAAGCCAAAGCCAGCCGTTGTTTATAACCGAGCGGCAGATTACCGGCCAAATCCGATAGAAACGGTTTTAAGTTAAACGTATCAATCATTTGTTGAATGCGTTCTTGCTGATCGGTTCCGGTTAACCCGTAAATGCCGGAGAAAAACTTTAAATTTTGCATGACATTCAGCGGACTGAACAAAGAGAACTTTTGCGCCATATAGCCCAGTTTAGAACGGGCTTTTATCGGATCTTGACGCATATCAATGCCGGTAATGAATGCACGTCCCGATGTCGGTTTGGATAAACCGCACATCATTTTGAAAGAGGTTGATTTCCCAGCACCGTTGGGGCCTAAAAGTCCGAAAATTTCGCCTTTTTGAATTTTAAAAGTGATTTCTTTGGCGGCTGTAAAAGAACCGTATTTTTTGGTCAGATGGTCGGCAACAATGACGTCTTTGTCATCAGTTGCTACTTCAATTTTACCCGCAACATTTGATTCTCCCAACGGAATGCCCCCCAAAATATCAATGACAGCATCTTCAAAACGGGGCGAAGTCGGTTTTAAAATCTGATTGTTCTTTTCAATTGTTTTTTTGTCTTTGATAACCGTTCGGACAGCATCGCCCTGAATAACGGCGTCAATAACCGGCTCTTTCAACAGCATGCGGAGCAGGGCGCGCGGTTCCGTGTGGGGCTTTTTAGCTAAAAACACGTGTCCTTTTTCTTTTTGAGTCAAAAGGCCGGGAACGCCGTTGTACAATAATTTTCCTTCGTTCAACAACAAAACTTCGTCAAAACCTTCGGCTTCGTCCAAATAAGACGTTGACCACAGGATGCTCATACCGTCTTTACTTAATTCACGAACCATTTTCATCAGTTCGCGCCGAGATATCGGATCAACGCCGACGCCCGGTTCATCCAACAATAAAAATTGCGGTGTTCCCAACAAAGCACATGCCAGTCCCAGTTTTTGTTTCATCCCGCCGGATAAGCGTCCCGCCAAACGTTTGGTAAACGGCTCCAACCCCGTGAATTTCAAAAGCATGTCAAATGCCGGCTTTTTTTCCGATTTTGACAGGCGTTTTAAATCCGCATATAAGTTTAAGTTTTCTAAAACGCTTAAATCTTCATAAAGGCCGAATTTTTGCGGCATATAACCGATTTGTTTATGAAGCGCATCTGTTTGGGTGACCGGATCCATTCCTAAAATGGAGATTTTACCGTCTGTTGGTACCAATAGCCCCAGCAGCAGCCGAATAAAAGTCGTTTTACCGGCGCCGTCCGGGCCGACTAATCCGACGATTTTGCCTTTGGGTAAAGCAACCGTTATCGAATCCAGGGCTGTGTTATTCCCGAATTTTTTGGTTAATTTTGAAATAGAGGCAACATCCGACATTTATTTTACTTTGATTGTAATGGGCATTCCTTGTTTTAAAAAATCGTCAGCATCGTCAATGATGATGCGCGTGCGATAGACCAAGTCCGTTCGCAAAGTTGTCGTTTCGATGTTTTTGGGCGTAAATTCGGCTTGAGGCGAAATAAACCCGACATGTCCGTGATAAATTTTGTCTGTCGAATCGGTTATGATTTCAACGGGTGTTCCGATTTTAAATTTACCCAAGTCCGTTTCTTGAATATACGCTCTTGCCCACATTTCTTCGTTTAATGACAACGTGTAAACGGCAGAGCCGGCTCCAATCATTGAGCCTGGTTCTTGAATACGAACCAACATAACGCCGTTGCTGGGCGCATATAATTTGGTGTCGTCATAAGCTGTTTGCGCTTCTGCAACAACCGATTCCATGTAAGCGACGTTTGAAACGGCTTCATCCCGCGCCGCCAGAATATTATCACATTCCTGTTGAGAAATCGTGTCTGTTTTACATAATTCGATGTTGCGTTTATAGCGTCGTTCGGCATTGCGCATCTGAACTTTCGCTTGTTCCAGTTGGGCTTTGGCCTGATTGAGCTTATTGAGAATCGGAATATCATCCAAACACGCCACTAAATCACCGGCATGAATAACGTTACCTTCTTCAAACAACATGTTTTTTAACCGCCCGTCTACGCGGAAAGCCAGATTAACCTGACGGATATCCACGTTGCCGTAAAGCGTGACTTGGTCGGAAGAATTCGTTTGATGAAAATAGCTTCCCCCCGTTACGGCGGCTGCACCCAATATTACCCAAAAGAGAATCCGACCGAATTTGGATTTGCTTGTTTTTTCTTTTGTTTGTTTCATTTTTGCCATGTTCAACCCCTTTTCAAGAATCAATCATAGCATCAAAAGAATTGAAATCTCAAGCAGATAGTTTCGTCGAATATTTCTTTTCCAAATTTTTCAAAATATCCAGATGAATGTCCACCATTAAAAGCCATGTGAGCTTTTGATCCGGGTAGTAGGCTTTAACAAGCTTGATAAAATCTTCCGTTAATTGATTAATCTTTTGTTCCTTTTCAATGAGTTGTTTATTCATTTTTCAGTTCCTCCTTTTCTTTTGACTAAAAATATATTACACTTTACAGAGATTATTTTTAAAATCAATAAATCATAGGTTGTAAAAAATGAAAATGATTTCATAAATTCGTCTAAACATGAAAAATATCATGAAAAAATATGTTGATAGCATCGGAATTGACTTGAAAAGATAATTTATGATACAAAATAAATGAAAGAGGGAAAACATGAAAAGACGAACAAAGAAAAAAATAAAATACAGCATCGGTTTTTTGATTTTTATTTTAACGATTTATCTGTCCGGCCTTTATTTAATTCAAGATTATTTCATCTTCTTTCCGGACAGGAATTATCAAAGTCCGTCTGATGTCGGTTGGACACAGTATCAAGAACGTCCTTTGACCATGAAAGACGGAACACGCATTATGACGTGGTATGCAAAAGGGGATCTCCAAAAACCGGCAGTTTTGTATTTTCACGGAAATGCGTCTCAAAATGCCGTTTTCGCGCCTTATTTAAAAGCTTACTTGGATAAAGGATACACTGTTTTAATTCCGGAATATCGCGGGTTTGGCAATACGCCCGGTAAAACAACCGAAGAAAATATGTTTTCCGATGCAATTGAAGCGTATGATTTTTTAAAAAGCGAAGGTTATTCGCCGATTATTGTTCACGGATTTTCTTTCGGATGTGCGGTTGCGTTGGGGTTGACACAAAACAGAATGCCGGACGGGCTTGTGTTGGAAGCGCCTTTTGCGTCGTTAAAACAGATGGTCGCAGAAACAAAGCTGCCTTTGGCGACGTTTGTGTTGAAAGCACCGTTCGAGTCGGATAGGTATATTCAAAAAGTAACGTCTCCGTTGTTGATTTTGCATGGAACACAAGATAAAACGATTCCGTTTCATCATTCTCAAAAATTGTTTTCTCTGGCCAAATCGCCGGATAAAACATTTTTAATGATTGCGGACGGAACACACTTTCTTTATAAAAAAGGGTCTCCGGATTTAATTGCCGATTGGATTGCCAGACGGTTTAACTAAATCGTGGCGGGCGGCCTTTTGCGGTGTCTTGTTGCCATTTTTCATGAAGAGTCAGGCGATAGGCTTCGAAAACGGGCAGTTCTTTGTGTGCGGATCCGTTATAAAAGTCAATTTCTGTCGTGAACGGAGGTAAGATATTCAAAACTTCCGTTAAGTGAGCTGCCAGCGTTTGTTCTGTTTGATGCGTTTTTTGAAAACGGCGTGTGTATTCATTTGTGTATTCAAAAAATAAATGTATCAGCCATACCAAATGTTCCGGTCGTTTCATCGCCCATTTGACACACGGATGATGTTGATAAGCCGGGCGGTAAAGGACTGGCGTTTCATCATGATAAGTGATTCGCAGAACCGTTGAGATGATTTGTCCGGTTTCTACCGTCATTTTGTTGAGGCGCACATTATCCAAAGTACGTGCGCAATGTGCCGGGTTTTTATGTGTAACGAATATGTTCATAAAAAAGAAATAGGTGGTTTTTGGAAAATTGCAAAAAAACATTGATTGCACATACAATCTGATGTTATGCTGATGTCCAAAGGAGAATTTGATGAAAAAATATCTGTTGCTTTTTTCTTTTATTGCGCTGACGGCTTGCGGAACATTATTTTCTCCGCATCGCCAACAATTGTCATTTGATGCGAACGAACCGGATGTGGATATTTACATCAATGGGGAAAAGGTATGCAGCACGCCGTGTGTGACGCGTGTCCGCCGGACATCGGATTCGTTGTTGATTGTTGCCAGAAAGCCGGGATTTGATACGCAAAACATGACTGTTAATGCAGGGGTTAATTTGGTGACATTGGTGAATATTACCAGTGTGACCGGTTTTACGACAGACTTAACAACCGGCGGATTTTGGGCGTACCAACCGAATGCTTATTACATTACGATGGAACATGAACCGAAAACCGAAGCCGAACGCGTTCAAAGAAAGGCCGAACATAAGATTCGGGACTATATTTTGAAAAACAGCGCGGATATTTTTGCCGAAACGTATGTTGATTCGGATGAATACGAATACATGGCGGCTTTGTCTGTTATGACAGGCATTTCGGAAAAAGAATTAGTGCTTACGGCGAAACGCCACCCGGAAACGGTTCCGTTTGCTGATGCGGTTATCAAACAGTATCGGGCATTGAAAAAGAAATAAGCATTTCGGATAAACGAATGATGCGTCCTTGAAAAGGTAAAAGCCTCGTAAAAAGGGGCTTTTCTTTAAAAAAGGACTTGAAAGCGTTCGTTTTTATGATAAAATACAGCTTCTTTGTGAGTTTAAAAATAGAGGATTATTATGACGGCGTATAAAGAAACACGAAAATTGGATGACAAATATAATGCATCCGATATTGAAAGCAGATGTTTGGCTTTTTGGGAAAAGGATAATACTTATCGCTTTGACAAAACGGCGAGCAGAGAAAACACATACGTCGTTGATACGCCGCCTCCGACCGTATCCGGATCTTTGCATGTCGGCCATATTATGAGTTATACGCAAACGGACGTTAAAGTTCGGTATCAACGCATGACGGGAAAATCCGTGTTTTATCCGATCGGGTGGGATGATAACGGGTTGCCGACGGAACGCCGTGTACAAAACTATTTCAACATCGCGTGCAATCCGAATTTGCCGTATAATCCGGATTTCAAGCCGGTTCATGATCCGAAAAATGAAGGAAAACGGGTAGAGGTTTCTCGTAAAAACTTTATTGAAGCGTGCGAAATTTTAACAACCGAAGATGAAAAAGCGTTTGAAGATATTTTCCGTCAAATCGGCCATTCTTATGACTGGGATTTAAAATATACGACCATCAGTCCGTTGGCGATTAAAGTGTCTCAAGAGTCTTTTTTGGATTTGGTTGAAAAGGGAATTGCTTGTTCCGTCGAAGCGCCGACGATGTGGGATGTAACGTTCCAGTCGGCTGTGGCTCAGGCAGAAATCGAAGACCGTGAAGTTGACGGTTTCTTCCATGATATTCAGTTCGGTGTTGAAGGCGAACCGGATGTTCATTTCACGATTGCAACGACGCGGCCGGAATTTTTGCCGGCGTGTATTGCGGTTGTGGCGCACCCGGATGACGAAAGATACCAAAAATATTTCGGCAAAAAAGCCATTGTTCCGTTGTTTGATATTCCTGTGCCGATTGTGCCGTCCGAACATGCCGAAATGGATAAAGGAACCGGTATCATGATGGTTTGTACGTTCGGGGATGCGGCGGACGTGGCTTGGTGGAAACAATCGGGATTGCCGATTAAACAGATTGTCGGTTTGGATGGGCGGATTTTACCGAACACGTACGGTGTTGAACCGTTTGTCAGCCTGAATCCTGAAAAAGCGGCGGATTATTACAACCAAATCACCGGGTTGAAGATGAAAGATGCTCGGGCAAAGATTGTTGAGTTTTTACGGGAAAGCGGAGATTTGTTGGGCGAACCGAAACCGATTAAACATCCGGTGAAGTTCTATGAAAAAGGGACGTTGCCGTTGGAATTTGTGTCCAGCCGGCAGTGGTTTATCAAAATTTTGGACTACAAAAAAGAATTAACGGATGCCGGTCGGGAAATTAAATGGTTTCCGGGACACATGCAAACGCGGTATGAAACGTGGGTGGACGGTTTGAACCAAGATTGGTGCATTTCCCGTCAACGGTTTTTCGGTGTGCCGTTCCCGATTTGGTACAAGTTGGATGAAAACGGCGTGATTAATTATAATCAACCGATTTTTGCAACGCGCGATCAGTTGCCGGTTGATCCGATGACGGATGTTCCGACCGGATATACGGAAGACATGCGCGGGAAGCCGAATGGGTTCGTGGGTGAAAAGGATATTATGGATACATGGGCGACTTCTTCGTTAACGCCGCAGATTGCAATGGCTTTTGCACCTGAAGGGCATCATTTGTCTTTGCCGTTCGATGTCCGTCCGCAAGCGCATGACATTATCCGGACTTGGGCTTTTTACACGATTATGAAAGCGTGGGCGCATGACAAAACAATTCCGTGGAAAGAAGCCCACATCAGCGGGTTCGTGTTAGACCCAGACCGCAAAAAGATGAGTAAGTCTAAAGGTAACGTCGTCACGCCGATGTATTTGTTGGAAAAATATTCATCGGATGCGGTGCGGTATTGGGCGGCGCGCGCCAAACTCGGCATTGATATTGCTTTTGAAGAACAAATCATGGAACAAGGCAAAAAGTTGACCATGAAAATGTTCAACGCCAGCAAGTTTGTTTATATGATGGTTCAAAATGCCGGAATTGATTTGACGGCTGATTACACCCAAAACATTTCGCACCCGTTGGATAAAGCGTGGGTTGCCAAACTTTCGGAAACAGTGAAAGCTGCCGTTAAAGCATTTGAAGTCAATGATTATTCGTTTGCTTTGGAAATGACGGAAAAATGTTTCTGGAGTTTCTGTGACAATTATTTGGAAATCGTTAAAGGCCGTGCGTACAGCGATGATGCGGTTTCTGCGGTGTCGACGTTGATGTTCACCATTGATACGTTTGCAAAATTATTTGCACCGTTTACGCCGTTTATGGCTGAAGAAATTTATGCAACGCGTCCATGGGGGAAAGATGAACATTCCGTTCATACATCTGCTTTCCCGGCAGCGTCTGATTATGAAGCGATTGCAGGAAATGCGGATGTGTACGATAAAACGGTCGCTTTGGTTGAAATGGTTCGTAAAACAAAGGCTGAAGAAAAACGGTCTTTGCGGACGCCGGTTGTGGCTTTGACAGTTTCGGCAAATGAAAAAACGATTGATTTGTTGAAATTGGCTTTGGGCGATATTGAAAATGCGTTGAATGTCAAGGATAATCAAGTGATGTTGGAAGCGCATTCCGATGAAATGGCGGTGACGAACTGCGTATTGGGTGAAGACGAAAAGAAAGTCAAAGCCTGATATTTGAATAATTAATTTTTAAAAAGGCACGCTGAATATCAGCGTGCTTTTTTGTTAAGCAATCTATATCTGACATTTCATAAAAAAAGTATTGACAGTGGGGGG
>CALGXF010000052.1 GCA_937935995.1 uncultured Alphaproteobacteria bacterium | reverse complement strand
GTGATTTAAGTTCCTCAGCCAGTACGATGTATGGTGTTTGTGAACAAATGACATCTAGTGGCGGTTCATGTAAACAAAATGTCCACTTAACGGATACATATTTACGAGAAGAAACGGGATGTTCATCGGGGATGTATTGCCAGTTGACATCATCGACAGAAGATTATACGGGCAGCTTAAGTAGTACCGGTTCGGATCCGATGTATGGATATTGCTTATCAATGGATAGCACCAGCAAAACATGTTCAAATTAAAAGAAAGGAAAAGAAAATGAAGAAAATTTTATTAGCAACAGTGATAGCCCTCTTTACGGCCACGCCGGTTATGGCAGCATGTGAAGGGGGAACAGAGTCAAATGGGTTTTGTATCAGTAATATTGAGCTTAACTGGTGGAGTGCATCGAATTGGTGCAAAGCAAACGGTCGTCATTTAGCGACTATGTATGAAGTTTGCCCCGATTGGGACGGAAATGAGGGAAGCGGAAAGTGTCCCGTGATTGCCAGTTCTATTAGTGGTGATGCCATGACTGCAACTGCACGTAGTGATCTTTATGCGTTTAGCGTTGATCCCTCTAGTGGATACGTGAGCTTCAACAATCGGACCAGTATGCGCCGCGCGATATGCAAATAATCCGCTTTTAAAAAGGAGCTTTTCGGCTCCTTTTTATAATTTGTTTTGCATTTTGCTTCATTATTCCCTATCATATAAAAAAACAAAAAGGGGATGGTATCATGTTAAATATTGAAGAAGTGGCTACACGGCCTTTTAATGATCAAAAACCCGGAACTTCAGGGTTGCGCAAAAAAACGGCTGTTTTTGAAAATACGCCGAATTATTTGGAAAATTTTGTTCAATCTCTTTTTGATGTGATTGATGCTTCCGGTAAAACATTGGTTTTGGGCGGGGACGGTCGTTATTTCAATAACCAAGCTATTCAAACTATTTTAAAAATGGCGGCGGCAAACGGTGTTTCTCAAATTTTAGTGGGACGCAACGGATTATTATCGACGCCGGCTGTTTCCAATATTATTCGCAAATATGAAACGGATGGCGGTATTATTTTGTCTGCCAGCCATAATCCGGGCGGGCAAGATGGTGATTTCGGCATTAAATTCAATACGCCGAATGGCGGGCCGGCTCCCGAAGCCGTAACAAATGCTATTTTTGAAGCAACAAAAGATATTCGTACTTTTAAAATTGCAAATGTTCCGGACGTTGATTTGTCTCAATTGACAACGTTTTCAATCGGAGACATGTCCGTCAACGTCATTGACTCGGTCGCGGATTATGTAGAGCTGATGCGTCAGATTTTTGATTTTGATGCAATTGCGGATTTGTTAAAGTCCGGTTTTACAATGACATATGATGCCTTGAATGCCGTGACGGGGCCTTATGCAGTTGAGATTTTTGAAAACCAATTAGGCGCCCCGAAAGGAACCGTCGTTAATGCGGTCCCTTTGCCGGATTTCGGGGGACTTCATCCGGATCCCAATTTGACCTATGCCAAAGCTTTGGTTGAACGTATGTATGCTGCGGATGCGCCGGATTTCGGTGCAGCATCAGACGGCGACGGCGACCGGAATATGGTGTTGGGAAAAGGATTTTTCGTCAATCCGTCAGATAGTATTGCTATTTTGGCTGCGAATGCTTCTTTGATAAAAGGATATAAAAACGGCCTGTTTGGTGTTGCGCGCTCCATGCCGACGAGTTGTGCTTTGGATAAGGTTGCCGAAAAATTGAAACTCAATGTCTATGAAACGCCGACAGGGTGGAAATTTTTTGGGTCTTTAATGGATGCGGATATGATTACGCTGTGTGGGGAGGAAAGCTTTGGCGCCGGTTCTAACCACGTGCGGGAAAAAGACGGCATCTGGTCTATTCTGTTTTGGTTAAACATCTTGGCCGTTAAGCGTCAGTCTGTTTCCGATGTGGTTCAAAATCATTGGAAACAATTCGGCCGCAATTATTACAGCCGGCATGATTATGAAGCGATTGAAACCGAAACGGCTCAACAAATCATGCAGCATTTAACAGAGATGTTGCCCTCCTTAAGCGGAAAAGTTTTCGGCGCTTATACGGTGTCTCAAGCCGATGAATTTTCTTATACGGATCCTGTGACGAAAGAAAAAACAGATCATCAAGGTATTCGTATTTTGTTCCAAGACGGATCTCGGTTGATTTTCCGGTTATCCGGAACCGGAACACAAGACGCAACCATACGCATTTACATTGAAAAATACGAACCGGATTTTGCAAAACAAAATATGGATTCTCAAGAAGCGTTGAAAGATTTGATTTCTATCGCCGTTGATTTGTCCGAAATTCGAAAGTTGACACATCGAGACGGCCCGACGGTCATTACTTAAAACGTCCATTGAATGCCGGCGATGCTTATTTGATTATGTTGAATTGTAACGGGGATGACAAGTTCATTCCCGTTGCTTAATAATTGAAATGTCCAATACAAATGTTTATATCCGTCTTTGGACAGAATCTGCTTTTCTTTCAGATAGGCTAATGCATCTTTCCACCCGACAAAAGTAGCTGATAAATCGGCGCGCGCAGTTGAAAGACTTCCGGTCAGCGCTAAAATGGTTTTTTGAATTTGTATCCAAAGCGGTTGTAAGTACAGCTCGGTTCTGTTCCATGCAAAGTCCAATGAAACCGAGTCAATTTTGCCTAAAGGTGTGCGAATGTCTTTGACGGCAGTATGGCCTGTTTTGTCTTTCAGATGAACGGAGCCGGTCAGTTCAGAAGATGTTATTTCTATTCCGTTCAGGCGATGGCGGCCTTGCATTCGAACTTGAACTGTCAGCGGGCGAAATACGGAGACAAAAAGGTAAACTTCCGGATTTTGGTAAGTCAGACCTGATGTTTCTATCTGCATATTTTCATAACGCCGGCCGATTGTTAATAAGCTGTTCGCGCGCGTTACTTTGTCGGCGGTTATCTGAAGGTGATTGGCTTGTTGATTCCGGATAAAACGGTCAGCTTGTTGTTCAAACTGAACGGCAATGAAAAAGCGGTAGCTACCTAAAAGTAAAATAAAGACAAAAAGAAAAAGAACTGTTTTTTTCATACGAACAGCCTAGCGGATTTAAGTCGTCTTGACAAACAAAAAAAGAAATCTTATGTCGTAAAAAGGAGAAAACATGCAAAAAGTTATTTCATATATATTAAGCGGTTCGGGACGAGGAAAAAGATATTTGTTCATCTTGGCTGTTGTGATGGCTTTGGTTGGGGCTGTCCCTTTTTTCGCAGAAGGAAACAGTTTGTTGAAAACGCAGATGTTTCGGTCGGCTGTTGAACAAATTCCGGATATTTCCATTGAAAATGGTCAAGTCATTCAACCACAGAATTTTTACAAAAAAGTCAGCTGGACATGGCAAGAGGAACCAGCCGAACCGGAAGAATTTCAGTTCGTTGTCAATACGCGGACAGATACGCTTAATACGAATCATTTGGAAAGCGGTATTTATCTGACAAAAGACAAATTATATGTTGTCAGCGGTTCGGAAGTCACAGTTCAATCTTTGGAAAATTTAGGGACCGTTCATTGGAATCAATCAGATTATAAACACTTCTTTGAACGTCTTTTGTGGGTGACGACAATCTCTTTATTGATTATTTTCGGGGTGTTGTTTTATGTTGTTTTTTATATTTCTTCTTTGTTTTATGCCTTGTGTTCCTATGTTTTATCATGGATTATGCAAACGGTTCGGTTTTCGTTTCCCGTTCGTCGGCGGATGAGCGTGGTCAGTCTGATTTTAGCTTATCTTCTTTTTTTGCCGGTAAGCTTTATCAATTTTTATGCGGGAACAGGGCTGTTTTTTACGATTGTTTTGATGTTAGAGGCTCTTTTTTTGATGCGAATGTCAAAATCATCTCTTGACAAAGCGGAATAAATTTGAAATAATATGCGCCGTGTTGGGGATATAGCTCAGCTGGGAGAGCGACGCGTTCGCAATGCGTAGGTCAGGAGTTCGATCCTCCTTATCTCCACCAAATAAAAAGGTCCGGAATTTCCGGGCCTTTTTATTTTAGTAAAGGAAGAGGTTATAAGGCCTCTTTTTTTTATGTAAAAAAGTAGTTGACAGTGGGAG
>CALGXF010000051.1 GCA_937935995.1 uncultured Alphaproteobacteria bacterium | reverse complement strand
GGGGGGGGGGGGGGTATGGTATACTCGTAATAAACTGCGAAAAAATGAGAGGGGTTTATGTCAAAAATAAAAGCAAACCGTTTAAAAATATCGACGGATAAGATGCCGCCTTATCGTCATCAACGTGTCCAAATGAAAGCGCGTGGTCGAACACTTTTGGAAACTTTGGGTGTTTTGTCCATCATCGGGGTGTTATCCATTACGGCTTTGGTCGGATTCACGTATGCGATGAATAAGCATCGCGCGAATGAAACGATTTATGATGTCATGCTTCGGGGAACAAACGTGCCGATGATAGATGAAAACTATGCGACGCGGCCGGTCGGTCATGAATTTTTGTTCCCGAGTTTAGGAACGGAAAACGGCCGTCGGGGCGTTTATTATCCGATGGTGACTCAAAAGGATGACGGTTCATCGTATTACGTCGAAGTGACGGAAGTAACGTATCGTGTTTGTAAATTGATATTGGATATGAAACCGACGGATATTGACCAGATTGTGGTGAACGAGACGGTATTTACGGGGGATAGTTCTGTTTGCGGTCGTACGGATGGCTTAGCCCTTCGTTTTTGTTTCGGCAGTGATGGGACGGTTTGCGATGGCACCGGCGTCATACCGTCTGGCAGCGGATCGGGTGAACCGCTTAAGCCGTGTGAAACGGATGCGGATTGTGACGGTACGCAAGTCTGTCGATCGGATAAGACGTGCGGCTGTCCGACGGATGTACTGTCATGCGGTCCTTGTGAAAAGCTGACCTATGGGACGGATGGCTGTGCATCGGGATGTACGGAGATTGAAAATTGTGTTTGTCCGAATTTATCGTGTTCGGAACCATGTACGAAACCCAATTACGAAACATGCGGATGCGATGTTGTCGAAAACTGTACCTGCGAAGATTTAAAGTGTGATGTTTGTGCCAGAACCGATTATGAGACCTGTTCATGCATACCAACAGAGACGCCGGAATGTGGCGCATGCCAAGAAGTTGCTTTTGATGCGGACGGTTGTCCGATGGGATGCCAACCCAAAACATGTCAACCGTGTGCGGAAGGTCAATCCTCTGTCGGGACGGATGATTGCGGGTGTGATATTTGTTCAACATGTCCGGATTTGTCGTGTGCAGAAACATCCTGCACGCAGGCAGACTATGAAACGTGTACATGTAAAGTGATAGAAGGATGTACATGTGAAGACGGGTATCAACAAACGCCGACCGGAGAATGTCTTGAATGTCCGGTTATGAACTTGGCAACGGGGAATTCGTACGAAATTTGTTTAATTGAAGCGGAAGGACGCGTTGATAATGTCCCGGTCGGCAGTTACGGGTGTTGTTGTACCGGCGGCGGAGAAGGATGGCATGTTAAACAAGACGGAAGCGGGGAGTGTATTTCGTGTGTTCCGCCGAAAGTGTTTGACGGTTACAATGATTGCACCTGTTCGGAGGGGGCCGAAATATGTGGCGGGACGTGTTGCGGTGCCGAAGAAACGTGTATTGAAGATGAATTGGGCGCAACATGTTGTCCGAATGAACGGGCTTGCATTGCCGAAGATGCGGCGGAAGGAACAACGGCTGTTTGTTGTCCGGAGGGTGAAACCTGTATGAACGGTGTTTGTTCGGCGGCCTGTATTTATAATTATACGAATCCGGTCGGAGCCATCGGCGCCGATTGTTCATACAGTTATACAAATCCGGTCGGTGCCACAGGGAAGCAGGCAGATTGTGAAGTAGCAGGCTATTCAAATCCGGTCAGTGCAATAAAGGCAGACTGTTCAACGGGTTATACGAATCCGGAAGAACATTGTTATTGGACGGATGATGACGGCAATCAACAGGACAGCAAAGTTGAAGGCGGTTGCAAACGATACAGCTGTTCACGGTGGTGGTATGACAGTGATTGGAATTATCAAAGTGAGAATTATACCGAAGACGGAGGCGGGAATTGCCGTTTTGACCGGTATTATTATGCCGAAGACGGAAACAGCGGTTGGTCTTGTTCATGTGATCAATTTTATCATAAGAAAGTCTTAAGCGGTGTTTCAAACGGTTGTTCTTCGGGTCAATATTGCCATTTAAGATATACGGGGGAACTGTGTACGGGCAGTCTTGGTTCGACGGGCGCGTCCACCATGTACGGCGTTTGTTCGGATTTAAATTCAAACAGTTGGTCGTGTGATCAAACGGTTCATTTGGGTGATTTGGGCGCAACCGAATGCGGGGATGGCCAATATTGCCGAGTGGCATGGACCGGGGAAGACTGTAGCGGCAACTTAGGTTCGACGGGGGCATCGACGATGTACGGGAAGTGCGCGCCGATGGATAACGGCAGCTTGGATTGCGTTGTTCAGCACAAGATTAATTTGAATGAAACCTATTTATCGCAAGGAGAAGGATGCGATGAGGGTGAATATTGCCGTCTTGCGTGGACTGCAGAAGGTTGCAGCGGCAGTTTGAGTTCAACGGGTGCCGATACAATGTACGGTGTTTGCAGCCCGATGGGTTCAAATTCGGCATCGTGTCCGCAAGTGGTACATTTAACGGACGATTATTTGGGTGAAAAGACGGGTTGTTCCGGGGATACCTATTGCCGGTTATTGTGGGCGTCATCCGATTGTTCCGGCAATTTGGGATCGACCGGATCGGATCCGATGTATGGGTTGTGTGTTCCCTTTACATCCACGTCAAGCACATGTCCGAATTAAAAGTGAAAGGAGGCAAAACAGGATTGAGTAAAAACGGCCGGAATTGGGAAGGATGACATGTCGTCTCAAGCGAGCCTTGTTTTAATTTTAAAAGGGTCGGCCGCCGGTTAAAGACGACCGGCAAAAAAGCCAGAGCCGGCTTTGATGGAGGTTACCTGTCACCAAGCTATTCAGACTTGCCTTTCGGGTGCTTCCGCTGTTTGAGTGGTAGTGATAACGCGTTTAACGTTAATCCCTCAAATGGAAACGTGAACAACAACAATCGGAACAATACGAACCGCGCGTTGTGTCAGTAGTTCGCCAGCTTTTGAAATTAAAAAGAATTTAAAAGAAATAAACAAAAGAGGAAAAAATGAAGAAAATTTTATTAGCAACAGTGATAGCCCTCTTTACGGCCACGCCGGTTATGGCAGCATGTGAAGGGGGAACAGAGTCAAATGGGTTTTGTATCAGTAATATTGAGCTTAACTGGTGGAGTGCATCGAATTGGTGCAAGGCCAACGGTCGTCATTTAGCGACTATGTATGAAGTTTGCCCCGACTGGGACGGAAACACGGGAAGCGGAAAATGCCCTGTGATTGCCAGTTCTATTAGTGGTTATGCATGGACTGCAACTGCAAGTGGTAGTGTTAGCGCGTTTAACGTTTATCCCTCAAATGGACACGTGAACTACAACCTTCGGAACAATCCGGGCCGCGCGTTGTGTCAGTAGTTCGCCAGCTTTTATTCGCCGTCAGGCGATTTTCCTGTTAACGCGCTGCATTTAAAAGCAGCGCGTTTTGATTCTTTTAATCCTGCTTTTGTCTTTGGAAAGGGGCTTGGCCTTTATAAAAAAGTCCTTGACAGTTAAAGAAAAGTGTGGTTATATACACCCAGCTTCCCGAAGTTGGGCAGGTGATAAAAACCTTTGGCTTACGGCTTTGATAGGAAGTCTCCGACCATCCGGGTTTTCCGGACAGCGAGTCGGAATTGGTGCTTTGAATTGCTCGAAACGGGTCGTTCAAAGATTTTTTTAATATATAAAGATAGGAAAAATTGAATGCCTACAATTAACCAATTAACCAGAAAGCCCAGAAAAGCTTCTGTTAAAAGAAATAAAGTTCCTGCGTTGCAAGCTTGCCCGCAAAAACGCGGCGTTTGCACACGTGTTTACACAACAACGCCGAAAAAACCGAACTCCGCTTTGCGTAAAGTCGCGCGTGTTCGTTTGACAAACGGTTTTGAAGTGACAAGTTATATTCCGGGTGAAGGTCACAACCTTCAAGAACACAGCGTCGTGATGATCCGCGGCGGTCGTGTGAAGGACTTGCCTGGTGTTCGTTATCATATCATTCGCGGTACTTTGGATACGCAAGGTGTTGCTAATCGTAAGCAAGCCCGTTCCTTGTACGGTGCAAAACGTCCGAAATAATGAAGGAGTGAAAAATGTCACGTAGACACGCAGCAGAAAGACGCGAAATCAACCCGGATGCCAAATTCGGCGATAAGGTTGTCGCAAAATTTATGAACAGCGTTATGGTTCGCGGCCAAAAAAGTACGGCTGAACGGATTGTGTATGGCGCTATTGCTCGGTTAGAAGAAAAAACAAAACAAAACGGTTTGGAAATGTTCCACAACGCGCTTGAAAATGTCAAACCCATGGTGGAAGTTAAATCCCGCCGCGTGGGTGGTGCGACTTATCAAGTGCCGGTCGAAGTGCGTCCGGATCGTCGTCAAGCATTGGCTATTCGCTGGATTATTGACGCCGCTCGGAAACGTTCGGAAAGAACAATGGAAGAAAAATTGTTCGGTGAATTGATGGATGCGTCCAACAACCGTGGGAATGCTATTCGCAAACGCGAAGACATGCACAAAATGGCGGAAGCAAACAAAGCTTTCTCTCATTACAAATGGTAAGACGGGGAGATACAAGCAATGGCACGTACAACACCAATTGAATTATACAGAAACATCGGTATTATGGCTCACATTGATGCCGGTAAAACAACAACAACAGAACGAATCTTGTACTATACAGGAAAGTCTCATAAAATCGGCGAAGTGCATGATGGCGCGGCAACGATGGACTGGATGGAACAAGAACAAGAACGCGGGATTACGATTACTTCCGCCGCAACAACGGCTTTCTGGAAAGGACATCGAATCAACGTTATTGACACGCCGGGACACGTGGACTTCACGGTTGAAGTGGAACGTTGTTTGCGCGTACTTGACGGTGCAATCGCTGTGTTCGACGGGGTGGCCGGTGTGGAACCGCAGTCCGAAACCGTTTGGAGACAGGCTGATAAATACCATGTTCCGCGGATTTGCTTTGCCAATAAAATGGACCGGATGGGCGCCAACTTCTATCGCTGTGTCGATATGATTAAAGACCGTTTGGGCGCACGCCCGATGGTGATGGCTATGCCGATCGGTGCAGAAGCTGATTTCGTCGGTATCGTCGATGTTTTGAAGAAAAAAGCCATTATTTGGCATTCCGAAGATTTAGGCGCGACTTTTGAAGAAAAAGAAATTCCGGCTGAATTAAAAGAAAAAGCAGATCAATACTACAACGAATTGGTCGAAATGGCCGTTGAAATGGATGATGCGGCAATGGAAAGCTATCTGGAAGGCAACGAACCGGATATGGAAACATTGAAAAAATGTATCCGTAAAGGAACCATTGAACAAAAATTCGTTCCGGTATTCTGCGGTTCTGCTTTCAAAAACAAAGGGGTTCAACCTTTGTTGGATGCGGTTGTGGATTATTTGCCGTCTCCGGTTGATATTCCGCCGGCTCATGCTATTTCCGAAAAAGACGGATCTGATGTTGAAATCGAATCAAAGGATGATGCGCCGTTTGCCGGTTTGGCCTTTAAGATTATGACAGACCCGTTCGTCGGTTCCGTGACGTTCATGCGGGTTTATCGCGGTGTTTTGGAAAGCGGTTCTTATGTTTTGAACTCGGTTAAGGGTGAAAAAGAACGCGTTGGCCGGATGCTGTTGATGCACGCTAACCATCGTGAAGATATTAAAGAAGCACGCGCAGGTGATATCGTTGCTTTGTGCGGTTTGAAAACAACGACGACAGGGGAAACTTTATGTGATTCCGCTCATCCCGTGATTTTGGAAAAGATGGAATTCCCGGAACCTGTTATTGAAATTGCTGTTGAACCGAAAACAAAAGGCGATGTCGAAAAGATGGGGAATGCGCTCAGCCGGTTGGCTGCCGAAGACCCGTCTTTCCGCGTAACGTCTAATACGGAAACAGGGCAAACCATCATTAAAGGGATGGGTGAATTGCACTTGGAAATCATTGTTGACCGGATGAAACGTGAATTCGGTGTTGATGCGATTGTCGGTGCGCCGCAAGTGGCTTATCGTGAAACGATTACGCAAAGCTATGACTGCGACTACACGCATAAGAAGCAATCCGGTGGTGCCGGTCAATTTGCTCGGGTTAAGATTTTGTTTGAACCGCTTCCTCCGGGATCCGGATACCAATTCGAAAACAAAGTTGTCGGCGGAAACGTTCCGAAAGAATATATCCCCGGCGTCGAAAAAGGGTTGGATCAAGCAAAAGAAACAGGTGTGTTGGCTGGTTTCCCGTGTACGGACTTTAAAGCAACACTGCATGACGGGGCTTACCATGACGTTGACTCTTCAACGATGGCGTTCGAAATTGCAGCACGTGCTTGTTTCCGTGAAGGGATTGCCAAAGCAAAACCTGTCTTGTTGGAACCTGTGATGAAAGTCGAAGTGGTAACACCTGAAGATTACATGGGTGACATCATCGGTGACTTGAACAGCCGTCGCGGCCAAGTATCCGGAATGGATCAACGCGGAAATGCGCGTGTGGTGGATGCGACTGTTCCGTTGTCCAACATGTTCGGTTATGTGAACACGTTGCGGTCAATGAGCCAAGGGCGTGCACAATACACAATGGTTTTTGACCATTATGCTGAAGTGCCGCAAGCAGTTGCTGATGAAATCAGAGCTAAAATGAACGGTTAATAAAATGCGTATCGCCCTTGAAACAAAGGGCGATACTTTCCAGAAAGGAAGAGAAGGATGTCCAAAGAGAAGTTTGAAAGAAGTAAACCCCATTGCAACATCGGGACGATAGGTCACGTTGACCATGGGAAGACGACGCTGACGGCAGCGATAACGAAAGTATTGGCGGAACAAGGCGGGGCAGCGTTTGTAGATTATGCGAACATTGATAAAGCGCCGGAAGAACGCGCACGTGGGATTACGATTAGCACATCGCACGTTGAATATGAAACGGCGAACCGCCACTATGCACACGTAGACTGCCCGGGCCACGCGGACTATGTTAAGAACATGATTACGGGTGCGGCGCAGATGGACGGAGCGATATTGGTTGTGAGTGCTGCGGATGGTCCGATGCCGCAAACACGTGAACACATTTTGTTGGCACGTCAAGTTGGTGTACCGGCGTTGGTTGTTTACATGAACAAAGTCGACCAAGTAGACGATCCTGAATTGTTGGAATTGGTTGAAATGGAAGTCCGTGATTTGTTGAGCTCGTATCAATTCCCCGGAGATGAAATTCCGATTGTTAAGGGATCAGCGTTATGTGCGTTGGAAGGCAAGAATCCAGAAATCGGACATGATTCGATTATCAAGTTGATGGAAGAAGTAGATCGTTACATTCCGCAACCGGATCGTCCGAAGGATAAACCGTATTTGATGCCGATTGAAGATGTGTTTAGCATTTCTGGTCGTGGAACGGTTGTGACGGGTCGTATTGAACGTGGTGTGATTAAAGTTGGAGACGAAGTTGAAATCGTAGGCTTGCGTCCGACGCAAAAGACGACGTGTACCGGGATTGAAATGTTCCGTAAGTTGTTGGATCAAGGTGAAGCCGGAGACAACGTTGGAGTGTTGTTACGTGGGACGAAACGTGAAGAAGTAGAACGCGGTCAAGTATTGGCAGCGCCCGGAACGATAACGCCGCACACAGATTTTACGGCAGAATGCTACATTTTGACGAAAGAAGAAGGTGGCCGTCATACGCCGTTCTTCAGCAACTATCGTCCTCAATTCTACTTCCGTACGACGGATGTGACAGGCACGATTGAATTGCCGGAAGGTGTTGAAATGGTTATGCCTGGAGACAACATCAAGATGACAGTGAAGTTGATCGTTCCAGTTGCGATGGATGAAGGCTTACGTTTTGCGATTCGCGAAGGTGGTCACACAGTTGGCGCCGGTGTCGTGTCCAAAATCTTGAAATAAGCGTTTCTTATTCCAAAAGTTAAGAAGAGAAAGAATTTTCTTTCTCTTCTTCTTTTTTATGTGCAGAAATGAAAATATAACAAAAATATTGACAAAATAGAAAGAGTTGCTATAATAATATCCGATTTTATCCGATAGGAGTGAGAGGAATGCCCGAATTCGACTTAACGCAAATTTACAATTTGAAAGATTTAAAAAAGTTGAAAAAAGCAGGTGCTTCAGCCCAAGTCATTCAACAGGCGCATGCCTTGTTGCCTGAAAATAAAAAACGGCGCAAAAAGGCAACGAAGAAGTTGTTAAATTTGAGTTGGTCGCATATTTTATCCGCAAAGCATCAGATTAAGAAATTGGCTAAACAAGGAGCCAATCTCAATGTAAAGGATGCGTATGGGTATACCATGTTACATCAAGCATGTATGGTAATTCCCTGTTCGGCCAAAAAAATAAAATTTCTTGTCAAATGCGGTGTGAACATAAATGTCAAGGATAAAAAGGGAAATACACCGTTACACTGGTTGTGCGGAACCGGTCAGATAAAAATGGTTCGGTTCCTTGTCGAGCATGGGGCAGATATCCATGCAACGAATATATATGGAGAGACTCTGTTACATAAAGCCTGTGGATTCGGCCATATAGAAACGGTAGAGTTCCTTCTTGAACAGGGCGCGGATATTCATGCGTTGACTAAATACGGGGAACTTCCGTTGCATAAAGCCTGTGAAGGTACAAATGTCGATCTTGTTAAACTGCTTGTAGCGGAAGGGTTCGGCGTGAACGTAGAAAATGCAAGCGGTAATACGCCGCTGCATTATGCAAGTATGCATGATACGGGAATGGTCGAAGTTCTCACGGCATATGGAGCAGACATTCATTCGAGCAATATAACCGGTCGAACGCCGTTGCATATCGCAAGTGCACAAGGGTGTTCAAGGGCGGTCAAACATTTTGTTAAACATGGCGCAGATGTGAACGCAAGCGATATTTGTGGTCGAACTCCGGTGCATAAAAGTATGTTTAGTTATCCGGTGTTGGCCGGATACCTTGTTCGGCATGGAGCCAATCCGCATATAAGAGATATAGGGGGGCAAAACGCTTTTGATGTTGCTCCGGATTATGATTCTAAAATTATTCTTGAAAATGCCTGTAAAGTTCGGGAAGAAGAAACAGGTACGCGAAAAATCTGTTCCGGTCAATCGCGATTGTCGGTTTTTATGGATCGGGTCTTGAATTACCGAATCTTTTAAAGAGAGGAAAAATGAAACGTTTAACACAAGAAGAAGTCTTTGCAACATGGTTTGCGGCGGATGAGGATTGTATGGCGATGCTTTGCGCCGGCATCGCGTGTCAGCACGGTGATTGGTATTCTTCTGTGCGTTTTTATCAAAAGGATAAAACGTTGGTTTCGGCATGTTTGGATGATTATCAAAAAGCCAAAAGTGTGTCCGATCCGGCGGCGTGGATTGATTTTCAAGTGCATCGAAAGGCGCAAAATTTACCGCATCAGTTGGATGTCGCGCATTTGTGGCTTTGGCCGCAGGTGGATCGGTTTTGCTTAAGCGCGCAAGAACTTCAAACGCATAATGAATTCGCGCGGAAAATCTACAATCACTTTAAATATTTTGTCGAAAACGGGACTTATCCTTTTTTATTTAAAACAAAAGGGTTGGTTTACCCGCATAAAGACATATGTCGTCCGACTTTGGTACGAGAGGCTTAAACGGTCGCCCCTTTCATAAAAGTTAAAAAAGTTTAAAAAAAGGCTTGATTTTTGAAATGAAACCGGATACTATTTCGCAACCTGATCCTTTTTATGAGAAGGATTCGGTAAAGGTGTGCCTTTTTAGGGGTGTAGCTCAATTGGTAGAGCACCGGTCTCCAAAACCGGGGGCTACGGGTTCGATTCCTGTCACCCCTGCCACCAAAAGGGCGAAAATTGGGTATAAGGAAAAGTTTTAAAATGAAAACATCTCCAGCAGCATTCTTAAGACAAGTGAAGCAGGAAATTGCTAAAATTACATGGCCCAGCCGTCGGGAAGCGACGCAGGCAACGATTGTTGTGATGGCGATGTGTTTGATTTTAGCCGTGTATTTCTTTGTGGCAGATCGTGTTTCTGCCGGCATTATTAAAACAATTTTAGGAATTGGAGCTTAAAGACAATGGCACTGAAGTGGTACGTTTTGCACGTTTATTCTGGTTTTGAAAAGAAAGTCGCCGAGTCGATTAAAGAGCAAGCTGAAAAAAAAGGTTGGACAGATAAAATCGCTGATGTTTTGGTTCCGACGGAGGCTGTTGTCGATATTCAAAAGGGAAAAAAAGTTCAGGTAGAACGGAAATTTTTCCCGAGCTATGTGCTGGTTCAAATGGAAATGAACGACGATACGTGGCACATGATTAAAAATACACCGAAAGTTACGGGATTCTTGGGCGGTAAAAAACCGGTTGCCATGTCGAATGCCGAAGCACAGCGCGTGATGACACAGGTTCAACAAGGTATTGAAAAGCCGCGGGCTTCCGTTTCTTATGAGGTTGGGGAACAAGTTCGTGTGAATGACGGGCCGTTTGCATCTTTTGTCGGCGTTGTCGAAGAAGTGGATACGGAACATTCCCGTTTAAAAGTTTTGGTTTCGATTTTTGGTCGGTCAACTCCTGTGGAATTGGAGTTTACGCAGGTCGAAAAAGTATAACAAAAAGGCTTAAAAGTCCGGTCTTTTTGTATCGTGGAAAAGGGGCCATCCTTGATTACCACGAAACTTCAAAAAGGACTTATGAAAATAGAGGTTATAAATGGCAAAAAAAATTATTGGATATATTAAGCTGCAGATTCCTGCCGGCAAAGCCAATCCGTCTCCTCCCGTCGGGCCTGCTTTAGGGCAACGCGGGTTGAACATTATGGAATTCTGCAAAGCATTTAACGCAAAAACACAAAGCATGGAACCGGGCATGCCGATTCCTGTCGTGATTACAGCGTATGCTGACCGGACTTTTGATTTTATTACGAAAACCCCGCCGGTTACTTATTTCATTAAGAAAGCGGCCGGTTTGACAAGTGCTTCAAAAGAACCCGGCAAAACAAAAGTGGGTAAGATTACGATGGCTCAGGTTCGTCAAATCGCCGAACAAAAAATGGCTGACCTGAATGCGCATGATATTGATGCGGCTTCTCAAATGATTGTCGGGTCTGCTCGTTCCATGGGTATTGATGTGGTAGAAGGATAAGAAAATGGCTAAATTAGGTAAAAGATTAAAAGCAACTTATGCTGGTTTCGATTCTTCTAAATTGTACGAATTGGATGAAGCCATTAAACTCATCAAAGACAATGCGAAAGCGAAATTTGATGAAACAATTGACATCGCTATGAACTTGAACGTTGATGTCCGTCAATCCGATCAAATCGTCCGTGGTGCGGTTTCTTTGCCGAACGGGACAGGTAAGACATTCCGTGTGGCTGTGTTTGCCAAAGGTCCGAAAGCTGAAGAAGCTAAAAAAGCCGGCGCAGACTTGGTCGGTGATGAAGATTTGATGAACGACGTTTTGGGCGGAAAAATTGATTTTGACCGTGTGATTGCAACGCCGGATATGATGGGTGTTGTCGGCCGCTTGGGTAAAGTTTTGGGTCCGAAAGGCATGATGCCGAATCCGAAGCTGGGAACGGTGACGATGGATGTTGCCGGTGCTGTGAAAGCGGTTAAAGGCGGGCAAGTTCAATTCCGTGCCGATGCACAAGGGATTGTGCATGCCGGTGTCGGTAAAGCCAGTTTTGATGCAGACAAGATTAAAGAAAATGTTCTTGCCTTCGTCGATGCGATTAACAAAGCCAAGCCGACGGGTGTTAAAGGCGTTTATTTGAAGAAAGTTTCGATTTCTTCGACGCAAGGCCCGGGCGTTAAGCTTGTTTTGTCAAGCTTATCATAAGGCTTTAAAAAAGATTCCTGTCCTAGACTGTCGGTTTTAGCCACGGGGTTAAATTAAAGGGAAGCATCCCGCCTACATAGACAGAGTTCAAATCAGTTATTCCTTTTGGAATAAAAGATTCGGGTTTCTGGGCAGGTGATGTTGGGTTTTAAAGGAAACTTTAAAATCTGTGTAGAAACCAAGAATATTAAGTTTAACTTAAGTTCTTAAAAAGCGGAGTAAAAAAAGTGAAACGTGAAGAAAAACAAGAACTGATCACTGAATTGAAAGGCGTTTTTGATTCTGCGAAATTGGTTGTTGTCGTTTTGAATAAAGGGCTGACAGTGGCTGATGTGACGGAATTAAGAAATAACGTCCGCAAAGACGGTGCCGGTTATCGTGTTGCTAAAAACCGTTTGGCGAAACTTGCTCTTGCAGGAACACCGTGTGAAGAATTGGCCGATTTGTTGGTTGGTCCGACGGCTTTGGCTTATTCGGAAGATGCAATTGCGGCTTCTCGTGCGGTTGTGAAAATGTCAAAAACGAACGACAAGCTCGAAGTTGTCGGCGGCGTTATGAATGGCAAAAAGGTGGATGTCAATACCATCAAAGAATTAGCCAGTCTGCCGTCTTTGGACGAACTGCGCGGCAAGTTGGTCGGTTTGTTGCAAGCGCCTGCAGGTCAATTGGCTCGGTTGGCAAAGGCTTATTCGGAAAAAGAACAAGCTGCTTAAGTTTTATCAATTAACGTGCTGAAAAAGGCACTCTATTTTAAGAAAAAGGAAATAAAAATGGCTGATTTAAATAAAATTATTGATGAATTGTCTGCTTTGACAGTTTTGGAAGCTGCTGAACTGGCAAAAATGTTGGAAGAAAAATGGGGCGTTTCTGCTGCTGCGCCGGTCGCTGTTGCGGCTGCGGGTGCTGCCGGTGGGGCTGCTGCTGAAGAAAAGACAGAATTCAATGTTGTCTTGGCAGATGCCGGTTCCAACAAAATTGCTGTGATTAAAGAAGTTCGTACAATCACGGGCTTGGGCTTGAAAGAAGCCAAAGACTTGGTTGAAGGCGCACCGCAAACGGTTAAAGAAGGCGTTGCCAAAGCTGAAGCCGAAGAAATGAAAAAGAAATTGGAAGAAGCTGGCGCCAAGGTTGAATTAAAATAACCTTTGGTTAAACGTAGAGTTTCAGGTCGAGTGTTAAAGGTTTCAATTCAACGCCTTTAGCATCTCGACCTTAAGCGGTTTAAAGTTGAATTAAGGTTTCCGTCCCTACGACGGTGATACAATAAGTTAAGGAAAACGCACATGTCTCAATCCTTCATGGATCGCAAACGTATCAGAAAAAGTTTTGGAAGAATTCCGGCGATTGCTCCGATGCCTAATCTCATCGAAGTGCAAAAGAGTTCTTATGCTCAATTTTTACAAACCAATGTCCCGGCAAAAGAAAGAACCGATACAGGCTTGCAGGAAGTCTTTAAGTCTGTTTTTCCGATTCATGATTTTGCGGGTCGCGGGGATTTAGAATTCGTTAAATACGAATTAGACCAGCCGAAGTACGACGTGGATGAATGTATTAAACGCGGTTTAACCTATGCTGCGCCGGTTCGCGCAACGTTGCGTTTGGTCGTGTGGGATGTGGACGATGAAACGGGCGCTCGGTCTATTCGTGACATCAAAGAACAAGATGTTTATATGGGCGATTTGCCGATGATGACAGCAACCGGGACGTTCATTGTGAACGGAACGGAACGGGTTGTCGTGTCTCAAATGCATCGGTCTCCGGGTGTGTTCTTCGATCATGATGAAGGGAAAAACACTTCAGGCAGATATTTATTCTCGGCGCGGATTATTCCTTACCGCGGGTCTTGGTTGGACTTTGAATTTGACGCCAAAGATATGGTTTATGTGCGGATTGATAGACGGCGCAAACTCCCGATTACAACCCTTTTGTATGCTTTGGACAGCGATGAAACGGCTGCCAAACGGTTAGAAGCTGAAAAAGCGGGTAAACCGATGAACTTTGCTGATGTGTATGGCATGAGCAAAGAAGACATTTTGTCGGCGTTCTATCAAAAGAATACCTTTACAAAGGATAAAAAAGGCTGGAAACTGGCTTTTGATCCGGAAAAAGTTAAAGGTGTGAAATTAACGCATGACCTGATTGATGCCGATACCAAAGAAGTCCTGATGAAAACAGGCGAAAAAATTGTTTTGGCAAAAGCGAAAAAACTGCAAAAAGACGGATTGAAAAACATCTTGGTTTATGATGAAGATTTAATCGGCCGCTTTATTGCCAACGATATGATTGACGAAACAACGGGTGAAGTGATTATTGAAGCCGGTGATGAAATCACGGCGGACGTTTTGGAAACGTTCAACCGGTTAAAAGTCAAATCATTTGATACATTATACATTGATTATGTCAATGTGGGGCCGTACTTGCGCAACACATTGGTTGCTGACCGCAACACAACGCGGGAAGAAGCTTTGATTGATATTTACAAAGTCATGCGTCCGGGTGAACCGCCAACAGTTGAAACGGCGGATAATTTGTTCCGGTCTATGTTCTTTAGTTTGGAACGGTATGATTTATCGGCTGTCGGCCGCGTGAAGATGAACGGTCGGTTAGGCTTTAAAGACGTGCCGGATACTGTGCGTATTTTGCGCAAAGAAGATATTTTGGCGATTGTTAAAATCTTGTTGGATTTAAAAGACGGTCGCGGAACGGTGGATGACATTGACAACTTGGGTAACCGCCGTGTGCGTTCTGTGGGCGAATTAATGGAAAACCAATACCGCATCGGGTTATTGCGGATGGAACGGTCTATTCGTGAACGGATGAGCTCGATTGAAATCGATACGGTGATGCCGCATGATTTAATCAATGCTAAACCGTTATCCAGTGCGGTGCGTGAATTCTTTGCGTCCAGCCAATTGAGCCAATTTATGGATCAAAACAACCCCTTGTCCGAAGTGACGCATAAACGTCGGTTGTCGGCTTTGGGACCGGGTGGTTTGACACGTGAACGGGCAGGTTTTGAAGTCCGTGACGTGCACCCGACACACTATGGCCGGATTTGTCCGATTGAAACGCCGGAAGGTCAAAATATTGGGTTGATTAACTCGTTGGCGACCTATGCGCGGATTAACAAATACGGGTTTATTGAAACACCGTATCGCCGGGTTGTGGATCGTCATCTGACGGATGAAGTCGTCTATATGACGGCTATGGATGAAGTCGGACACACAATTGCACAGGCGAACGTGGCGACAAAAGATGGCATGTTGGTTGAAGAATTGGTGACCAGCCGTCGGGACGGCGAAGTCATTTTGGCGCGTCCGGAAGATGTTGATTTTATTGATGTGTCTCCGAAGCAATTGGTTTCTGTCGCAGCTGCGTTGATTCCGTTCTTGGAAAACGATGACGCGAACCGGGCTTTGATGGGATCTAACATGCAAAAACAAGGCGTTCCTTTGCTGAAAAACACGGCTCCTTTGGTCGGAACAGGCATGGAAGCGCCGGTTGCCAGAGACTCCGGAGCCTCTATTTTGGCGAAACGGGCAGGTGTTGTTTCTCAAGTCGATGCCATGCGTATTGTTATTAAAGCCACGGAAGACGTGGATGCATCAACGTCTGCGGTTGATATTTACACATTGCAAAAATTCCAACGTTCCAACACGGGAACGTGCATGTCTCAACGGCCTTTGGTGAAGGTCGGGGATGTGGTGGCCAAAGGCGATATCATTGCGGACGGCCCGTCAACGGATTTGGGTGAATTGGCTTTGGGGCGCAACGTCTTGGTCGCGTTTATGCCGTGGAACGGATATAACTTTGAAGACTCTATCTTGATTTCCGAACGCATTGCCCGTGACGACGTGTTTACTTCCATTCACATTGATGAATTCGAAGTGATGGCGCGTGATACAAAGTTGGGGCCGGAAGAAATTTCCCGGGATATTCCGAACGTTGGTGAAGAAGCACTGAAACAATTGGATGAAACCGGTATTGTTTACATCGGTGCCGAAGTGAAAGCGGGTGATATTTTGGTCGGTAAAGTGACTCCGAAAGGTGAAACGGTCATGACGCCGGAAGAAAAATTGCTGCGGACGATTTTCGGTGAAAAGGCAGCGGATGTACGGGATACATCTTTGCGGGTACCGCCGGGAATTCAAGGGACAGTCGTTGATGTGCGCGTCTTTACGCGTCGCGGGCTGGACAAAGATGAACGGGCTTTGTCGATTGAACAAGCGGAAATTGATCGTTTAGCCAAAGACCGCGATGACGAACGCAAGATTTTACAAGGCAGCTTTATGGATCGGGTTAAATCTTTGGTTTTAGGTCAAACCAGCGCGAAAAGCGATGTGTTGCCGGAAGGAACCGTGATTACGGAAGAGGCTTTGAAGGATTTATCTGTCGGTCATTACAAAAAGATTGTTGTCAAAGACGATGCGGTTATGAAACAAATCGAACAAATGACAGCAACTTTGGAAGAAGCCGAAAAAGCGTTGCAAGCCAAGTTTGAAAACCGTGTTGAAAAAGCACAGCGTGGTGATGAAATGTTGCCGGGCGTGTTAAAAACGGTCAAAGTGTTTATTGCCGTGAAGCGGAAATTACAGCCGGGTGATAAAATGGCCGGCCGCCACGGAAATAAAGGTGTGGTTTCTCGGATTTTGCCGATTGAAGACATGCCGTATACCGAAGACGGAACACCGATGGATATCGTGTTAAACCCGTTAGGGGTGCCGTCTCGGATGAACGTGGGACAGGTTTTGGAAACACACTTGGGCTATGCTTGTCATGAACTCGGGGTTCAAATCGGCAAGGTTGTCGACGCCATTCAAAAAGACGAAGCAACTATGGCGGATTTGCGCAAAAAACTGGATGATATTTACGAAAAAGACGAATATCAAAAAGAAATTGCCGACATGACGGACAAAGAAGTTTTGGAATTGGCTCAAAACTTAAAAGGCGGTGTGCCGATTGCAACGCCGGTCTTTGACGGGGCTCATGAAGCCGATATCAACCGCATGTTTGAAAAAGCGGGTCTGGATAAGTCCGGTCAAGTGACGTTGTATGACGGCTTGACGGGTGAACCGTTTGACCGCAAAGTCACGATTGGTTACATGTACATGTTGAAGCTGCACCACTTGGTTGATGAAAAAATCCATGCACGTTCTATCGGGGCGTACAGCTTGGTAACACAACAGCCGTTAGGTGGTAAGGCTCAATTCGGTGGCCAGCGTTTCGGTGAAATGGAAGTGTGGGCGTTGGAAGCATACGGTGCTGCATACACCTTGCAAGAAATGCTCACGGTGAAATCCGATGACGTGTCCGGCCGGACGAAAGTCTATGAAACTTTGGTAAGAGGCGATGACAACTTCGAATCAGGTATTCCGGAATCTTTCAACGTGTTGGTGAAAGAAATGCGGTCCTTGTGTTTGGATGTTGAATTGAACCAAAAAGAAGTTTAAGTAAAATAAGGGGCCGGCAGGTCCGGCTCCTAAACCCTTTGATGTAGAGGAAAAGCATGAACGATCTCGTAAAAATTTTCGGACAAGTGAGTAATCCACAGTCCTTTGATGAAATTAAAATTTCCATTGCCTCTCCGGAAAAAATCCGGTCTTGGTCTTATGGTGAAGTGAAAAAGCCAGAAACCATTAACTATCGGACATTTAAACCGGAACGTGATGGATTGTTCTGTGCCAAGATTTTCGGACCGGTAAAAGATTATGAATGTTTGTGCGGTAAGTACAAACGCATGAAATATCGGGGTGTCACATGTGAAAAGTGTGGTGTGGAAGTGACTTTATCCAAAGTCCGCCGCGAACGGATGGGACATATTGAATTAGCTTGCCCGGTGGCGCATATTTGGTTTTTGAAATCTTTGCCCAGCCGGATCGGGTTGTTGGTCGATATGCCGTTGAAAGACTTGGAATCCGTTTTGTATTTTGAAAAATACATGGTGACGGAACCGGGATTGACACCGTTGAAACTGCATGAATTGTTAACAGAAGAACAATATGAACGCGCGGTTGAAGAATACGGTGAAGATTCTTTCCATGTCGGTATCGGTGCGGAAGCATTAAAAGAATATTTAAGCCAAATGGATTTGGAAGCTGAAGCCGCTGAAATGCGCGCTGAACTCAAGAGCACGACTTCTGAAATGCGCCGCAAGAAATTAGTTAAACGGTTGAAAATTGTTGAAGCGTTTTTGGAATCCGGTTCTCGTCCCGAATGGATGATTTTGGATGTCATTCCGGTCATTCCGCCGGAACTGCGTCCGTTGGTTCCGTTGGATGGCGGTCGGTTTGCAACATCTGATTTAAACGATTTGTACCGCCGTGTGATTAACCGGAATAACCGGTTGAAACGGTTGATGGAACTGCGTGCTCCGGAAATTATTATCCGTAACGAAAAGCGTATGTTGCAAGAATCCGTGGATGCTTTATTTGACAACGGTCGCCGTGGCCGCGCCATTTTGGGAACAAATAAACGGCCTTTGAAATCTTTGGCCGATATGCTCAAAGGTAAGCAAGGTCGTTTCCGTCAAAACTTGTTGGGGAAACGGGTTGACTATTCCGGTCGTTCCGTGATTACGGTAGGCCCGGAATTGTTGCTGCACCAATGCGGGTTACCGAAACGGATGGCATTGGAATTATTCAAACCGTTCATTTATGCTAAATTGGAACAATACGGGTTGGCGACAACAATTAAAGCAGCCAAACGTATGGTTGAAGCTGAACGGCCGGAAGTATGGGATATTTTATCGGAAGTTATCCGCGAACATCCTGTGTTGTTGAACCGGGCGCCGACGTTGCACCGGTTGGGTATTCAGGCATTTGAACCCGTGTTAATTGAAGGGAAAGCCATTCAATTGCATCCGTTGGTTTGTACGGCGTTCAACGCGGACTTCGACGGTGACCAGATGGCTGTACACGTTCCGTTGTTCTTGGAAGCTCAATTGGAAGCGCGTGTTTTGATGATGTCAACAAATAACATTTTGTCTCCGGCGAACGGAAAGCCGATTATCGTGCCGACACAGGACGTTATTTTGGGGCTTTATTATTTGACGTTGATGCGCGACGGCGAAAAAGGCGAAGGCATGGTCTTCTCCGGTATTCCGGAAGTGATGCATGCTTTAAATCAGAAAGTTGTTTCGTTGCATGCCAAAATTAAAGCACGGTTGACAATTTTTGAAAACGGTGAAAAAGTGACGAAGATTGTGGAAACGTCTCCGGGGCGGATTATTTTGTCTCAAGTTCTGCCGGATGATGCGAAGACGCCGTTTGCTTTGATTAACCGTCAAATCCGTAAAAAAGAAGTGTCGGATATTATCGATACGGTGTATCGTCACTGCGGTCAAAAAGCGACCTGTATTTTTGCTGATAAGATTATGGCTTTGGGTTACCGAGAAGCGGCAAAAGCCGGTATTTCCTTTGGTAAGGATGATTTGATTATTCCGGAAACAAAGAAAAAACTGATTGCCGAAACGGAAAGCAAAGTAAAGGAATTTGAACGTCAATATCAAGACGGGCTGATTACCAAGGGTGAAAAATACAACAAAGTGGTTGACGCCTGGTCTGCCTGCACGGATGCTGTGGCCGAAGAAATGATGAAAGGAATTTCTAAAATCGAACCGGGCAAGCCTGTGAACTCTGTTTACATGATGGCTCATTCCGGTGCGCGTGGTTCTGCGGCTCAGATGCGTCAGTTGGCCGGTATGCGCGGATTGATGGCAAAACCGTCGGGTGAAATTATTGAAACACCGATTATTGCGAACTTTAAAGAAGGGTTGAACGTGATGGAATACTTCAACTCGACTCACGGTGCGCGTAAAGGGTTGGCCGATACGGCTTTGAAAACAGCGAACTCCGGGTACTTGACACGTCGTTTGGTCGATGTGGCGCAGGACGCGATTATTGTTGAAGATGACTGCGGAACCGATAAAGGAATTACGATTTCTCCGATTATCGAAGGCGGTGATGTCATTGCGACAACCGGGGAACGGATTTTGGGTCGGACAGCGCAAGAAGACATTAAAGACCCGCAAACGGGTGAAGTCATTGTCCCGCGCGGTCACTTAATCGATGAAAACGACGTCGAAAAAATTGATGCGGCCGGGGTTGAAAGCGTGTTAATCCGTTCTGTGTTAACATGTGAATCCAAAAACGGTATTTGCGCGAAATGTTACGGACGTGATTTGGCACACGGAACACCGGTCAGCTTGGGTGAAGCCGTTGGTGTGATTGCGGCTCAATCCATTGGTGAACCGGGAACGCAGTTAACGATGCGGACATTCCACATCGGTGGTGCGGCGCAACGTGGTGCTGAACAATCCAGCATTGAAGCTGTGTTTGATGCGACGGTTCGGTTAAAGAACTGCAACACCATTCAAAACAGTGCCGGTGCGACGATTGTCTTGTCCAGAAATTGTGAAATTTCTTTGATTGATGCGGGACATCGTGAAAAAGCACGCCACAAAGTGCCATATGGGGCGACTTTGGTTGTGAAAGATAATCAACAAGTCAAAAAAGGCGATCGGTTGGCTGAATGGGATCCGTACACGATGCCGATTATTGCCGATAAAGAAGGCTTCATTAAATACGAAGACTTCGTGGCCGGTGAAACGGTTCGTGAAGTGATGGATGAAGCGACCGGTTTGACATCTATGGTGATTATGGATTGGCGTCAAAATGCCAAAGGCGGCGAACGGAAACCGGGCTTGTTGTTGGTTGATGACAAGGGTGAAAGCCTGAAGTTCTCGAACGACATCGAAGCGCGTTATTTCTTGCCGGTTGATGCGGTTGTATCTGTTGAAAACGGTGCAAAAGTGGCTCAAGGTGATATTTTGGCGCGTATTCCGCGTGAAACCGGAAAGACGAAAGATATTACCGGCGGTCTGCCGCGCGTGGTGGAAGTATTTGAAGCGCGTCGGCCGAAAGATGCGGCGATTATTTCCGAAATTGACGGTCGTGTTGAATTCGGAAAAGATTACAAATCCAAACGCCGGATTTTCATTGTCAGTGAAGATGATACGCGTGTTGAATACATCATTCCGAAAGGCAAACACATTGCGGTTCATGAAGGTGAATTTATTCAAAAAGGCGATGTGATTGTTGATGGCAACATGGTTCCGCATGACATCTTGCGCATTTTAGGGATTGAAAAATTGGCGCATTACCTGATTAAAGAAGTTCAGGCTGTGTACCGGTTGCAAGGTGTGCGGATTAATGACAAGCACATTGAAGTCATTGTTCGTCAGATGATGCAGAAACTGGAAGTCACCGATGCCGGCGATACGACTTTGTTGGTTGGTGAACAAGTAGATGTCGATACATTGGATGTCGAAAACAAAAAAGCGTTGGCTAACGGCGGCAGAGAAGCCAAAGCAATGCCGATTTTGTTGGGTATTACAAAGGCCAGCTTGCAAACGAAGTCGTTCATTTCGGCAGCTTCCTTCCAAGAAACAACACGTGTGTTAACGGAAGCAGCTGTTGAAGGCAAGCGTGATACATTGACGGGATTGAAAGAAAACGTCATTGTCGGTCGATTAATTCCGGCCGGAACGGGTGCTTTGTTGAACTTGAAACGCGAAATTGCGGCTGAAAGAGACAAAGAAGCTTTGGCCGAAACGGAAGAAAAAACGGAAGAATTGGTTGATTTATCTGCTGTTGACGCTGAATTAAACGCAGCAGCCGAGACGAGTGAAAAATAACCGAAATACCGTTGGAATAAAAGCTCCCTGCGGGTGACTGCGGGGAGTTTTTATTTGGGAAAATCTTAAAAGTACGCGATAATAAAACATCGGGAGGAGCCGGCATTATGTCATCATTAAAAGAAACATGAGCTGTCCTTGAAAAAGCATGTTATGCAGATGCACGTTTTGTGGCAGAAAAGGGAAAATTACTTTCGAAAACAAAACGGAAATGGGGACGTGTCGCCGGATATTTATTGCAAGGAATGAGCTATGTGCATCGGGCGACGGCGTTTGTTTTTTTTAGGATTGCCGCAAAAATTTATTCCGTCTCCTCCGCCAGAAGATGCATTTCCTAAAAAAGCCAAAATCGGTTTTTCAACAGGAGAAAAAACACATTAAGGAAAAGCCCCGAAAGGGGCTTTTGTTATCGACCATTGTTTTTTCGCGGTTGTTGAACATTGACCGTTCGGGGACCACTGTAGCGTTCATCCATAAACGTTGAAATGGCCGTAGGTTCCGGTGACAAGGGCGGAATGGTTGGAGCCTCTACATGGCCTGCATTTGCGGCACGCCAAACAAGCCCTAAAGCAAATCCGACTGTATCTTCTTTGTCGGGTGCTTTTTTGGGAGTCGTTTTTTGTTTTTCTTCCTCCTTTTTTTGCGCTTCTTTTTCGGCTTCATCGGATTTGCTCTGAACTTGAGCGGCTTTGGTTTCAATCTGTCCGGTATCAGCGGCTGACAACTGACTGATATCCTTTTCAATTGCTTCCAGTTTAGATAAATCCTGTCCGGGATGTGCCCACTTTAATTGAGAAATTTTTTCTTTAATGGCCGTTTTATGTAAGTCGATTAAAACTTGCAAGTCTTTTTCAACGGTAGCTCCTTTTACGGTCTGCATAGACGCTAATGTCTGCGCTTTTTGCCGGTTTTCGGCATCAAGACTGTGATGTGACGCCGTGTCTGAACTTTCGAGAATCCGCTGGCACCCTGTTTTGATGAGCGCTGCACAATCGCGCATAGCATCGCTGACCTGTGTCGTCGGTGGATTATGAATAAGTTCGTAAACTTGATTAAATTCGCTGTTGAGATTAGATGTTTCGGAAGCGCGGCCGGTTGCAGCCATTGAAAAGAATTGAACAACGCGCGATAATGTATTGAGGTAATCTATTTCTTTATTTAAATCACCGCCGTTGTTGGTTGCCGGTTTATCGGCAGATTGGGGGGGGGGGTATGTGTTTTTTCGGAAGCCGTTTTTTCAGCTTCTTTTTGCTGTTTCATTTGTTCTATATCCATTTAATGTCTCCTATTTTCTTAAAATAACGGTTACTTGGGGAACTTGTTTAACGGGAACTTTGTAATCCCGCTCGACTTCTTCATCCGACGTGTCAATTTCAACCATTTCGACAAACGGTGATTTTAACAACGGTTCATGAACAGTCGGATTGATGTAATCCAAAATGATGGATTCCATCGGTTTGCGTAAAAACAAAGCATGATCTCGGCCATCATATTGAATTGTTGCACCGACAGCATCATCTTTTCGCGCACTGATAAACACCAAGAAAACACCTTCTTGTGTTCGTTGAATATAGTATGTTCGTTCTTGCAGCCAGTTCATCGCGTCTCTCCTCGCGCCTGTAACAAGGCAGCATTCGGTGCCGGCACGCCCATCCGTTCGGGTTCTCCGATTGGATGCAAACCTAATTTGGCACACATTTTCATTGAAATTGCTTTAACCATTTCGGGGGTTAACGGTTTATCACAGACGGTTTCGGGTTTTCCGTCACCGGCTTTAATTTGAGATAATGGGGTAATTGTTTCAAGCAACATGTTATCTCCTTTCATTTATTTATTTTAACAAATAAAAAGCCGTTTGTCCAAAAAAATTATGAATTTATTTTTCGATACCTTTCAATTGATGCGCTAAAAGAGGATGAAGCGCCTGCTGATGCCGTGCATATAAATCCGCAGCTGTTTTACCGGCTTTGTCTTTCATGTCTTTGTCGGCTCCGGCTGAAATCAATAAGTCCATAATTTGTGTTTGCCCATGCTTTGCCGCCATCATCAACGGCGTCTGTCCGTTTTCATCGGTTATATTCAATTGTGCGCCGGCTTTTACCAGCGATTGAATAACGGACAACCCGGCGGGATTGTTGGCTCTGCCGGCCGCTTGGACGGCCAGAAAAAGCGGATATTGATTCAGCCCGTTTTTTTTATCGGGAGAAGCGCCGGCATTTAATAATAAATCAACCGTACGGGTTTTCCCGTTCATCACAGCCGCCGTCAATAAAGTTTGATTCCATCCGTTTTTGATGAGATCCAGTTTACCGTTTTTAAGAACCGTTTCATCAATTTTATCAATGGGCGTTTGGCGAAAACCGTTTCCGACGGGTTCTTGATAAAACCATTGGCTTAATTCTGAAGAGGCGTTCATCCAAGCCAATTCCTGATTCGGACGAGCATCTTGCGCTTTTGCAGTCGGCGAAAGGAAAACCGTCGCGGCAGCAGCGGCAGGCGCTAACCGTTTTCCTAATTGATTAAGACGATCCAATAATGTTTCACGCGGCATTTTGTTCTCCTTTTCTTTCATTGTAACACATTTTTATCAGGAACGCGAGCTTTTTAAATGCCCGAAACGTTTACGGGTGCGGCGAGCGATAAAATTCGTATAAAGCAATGGCCGCCGCGTTGGAAACATTTAAACTTTCCATTTTGTCGGAAATCGGCAACTTAATCGTATAATCACACTTTTCGGCGGTTAACCGGCGCATGCCTTCTCCTTCGGAGCCTAAAACAAAAACCGTTTTATTCGGCAATTTATTGTCTGTGATAAATTGAGTGGCGTACCCGTCTAATCCCAAAACCCAATATCCGGCGTCTTTTAATTCTTGGATGGCGCGAACCAAATTGGCAACTCGTACTAACGGAATGCTTTCTAAAGCCCCGCATGCCGATTTTGCCAGTGTTCCGGTTTCTTCGGGTGCGTTGGCGTCCGGTAAAATCACGGCGTCAGCATTAAATGCGGCAGATGAACGCAAAATAGCCCCGATGTTATGGGGATCCGTTACTTGGTCTAATATCAAAAGAACACTGCGCTCTTTTGATTGCGTCACGCGGACAATATCTTCAATGTAAACCGGCTCCAACGGCTTGACCGATAAAGCGACGCCTTGATGAATGGCTCCCGGCGGCAACAAAGAATCCAATTCTTGTTTGGAAACGACTTTAACAGGCAGATTTTTAAGGAGTTTTTTATCAATTCCCGACTCATTTGTTAAGCGAATCTCGATTTTTTCTCTGTTTTCGTTACGTAAAGCGGCCATAACAGCATGGTGTCCGTACAGCCAGAAAGTCGATTTTTGTTTGTTTTTTTTCATTTCGAATGTCTTTCGATTTATGTCTTTTTGTTAAAAATCAATAACTTGACTATTTTGTGCTTCACAAAAAGATATAAACCTTTTTTTTTCTGTTGACAAGAGGTTAATTTCTTTGCATAGTATTGGCCTATCTGGTCTTGAAAGGCTAGATTCTTTTTCCGAGTGTGGAAAGGTGGCCGAGTGGTTAATGGCAGCAGACTGTAAATCTGCCCTCTTTTGAGTACGGTGGTTCGAATCCACCCCTTTCCACCAGAAAAAGAAGATGCGGGTGTAGCTCAATGGTAGAGCCCCAGCCTTCCAAGCTGGTCGTGAGGGTTCGATTCCCTTCACCCGCTCCAGTTTTTGTAACGCTCTCATGGTGAGGGCATTTCCCCATGGTGGGGGATAAAGGATTAACTTTTACGTTAAGGAAGAGAAGGATGTCCAAAGAGAAGTTTGAAAGAAGTAAACCCCATTGCAACATCGGGACGATAGGTCACGTTGACCATGGGAAGACGACGCTGACGGCAGCGATAACGAAAGTATTGGCGGAACAAGGCGGGGCAGCGTTTGTAGATTATGCGAACATTGATAAAGCGCCGGAAGAACGCGCACGTGGGATTACGATTAGCACATCGCACGTTGAATATGAAACGGCGAACCGCCACTATGCACACGTAGACTGCCCGGGCCACGCGGACTATGTTAAGAACATGATTACGGGTGCGGCGCAGATGGACGGAGCGATATTGGTTGTGAGTGCTGCGGATGGTCCGATGCCGCAAACACGTGAACACATTTTGTTGGCACGTCAAGTTGGTGTACCGGCGTTGGTTGTTTACATGAACAAAGTCGACCAAGTAGACGATCCTGAATTGTTGGAATTGGTTGAAATGGAAGTCCGTGATTTGTTGAGCTCGTATCAATTCCCCGGAGATGAAATTCCGATTGTTAAGGGATCAGCGTTATGTGCGTTGGAAGGCAAGAATCCAGAAATCGGACATGATTCGATTATCAAGTTGATGGAAGAAGTAGATCGTTACATTCCGCAACCGGATCGTCCGAAGGATAAACCGTATTTGATGCCGATTGAAGATGTGTTTAGCATTTCTGGTCGTGGAACGGTTGTGACGGGTCGTATTGAACGTGGTGTGATTAAAGTTGGAGACGAAGTTGAAATCGTAGGCTTGCGTCCGACGCAAAAGACGACGTGTACCGGGATTGAAATGTTCCGTAAGTTGTTGGATCAAGGTGAAGCCGGAGACAACGTTGGAGTGTTGTTACGTGGGACGAAACGTGAAGAAGTAGAACGCGGTCAAGTATTGGCAGCGCCCGGAACGATAACGCCGCACACAGATTTTACGGCAGAATGCTACATTTTGACGAAAGAAGAAGGTGGCCGTCATACGCCGTTCTTCAGCAACTATCGTCCTCAATTCTACTTCCGTACGACGGATGTGACAGGCACGATTGAATTGCCGGAAGGTGTTGAAATGGTTATGCCTGGAGACAACATCAAGATGACAGTGAAGTTGATCGTTCCAGTTGCGATGGATGAAGGCTTACGTTTTGCGATTCGCGAAGGTGGTCACACAGTTGGCGCCGGTGTCGTGTCCAAAATCTTGAAATAAGCGTTTCTTATTCCAAAAGTTAAGAAGAGAAAGAATTTTCTTTCTCTTCTTCTTTTTTATGTGCAGAAAAAGAAGTAGACATCCCATCCCTGCCGTTAGGTTTATGAAAGTGTCGTTCTTTCTTCTTTTTATGCAGAACTAGAAGTAGACATTTTATCCCCGCCGCTAGGTTTTTGAAAGTTCCGGATGAAGGGGCATCGTTCGGAATGGTTCATAGCCTTTGTGTTGTTTTATGGAAGTTAAGTGAAAAGGAACACTTTATAAAATCGACCAAAAGAGGGGATTTTCTTTTTATCATGTGAATAAGAGGAAAGCCCTTCCTTCTTGTAACATATCCATGCCAGTGAGAGGAGCAGGTATCCCAGTTCAGACATGTCATTTTTGGGAAAGGGTGAATGTTGTTCAGAATGTCCCTTTTATTTTAATCTGTGAACGTTTGTCAGAGTTGGTTCAAACCACTCCTTCTCACGCATATGTATCTTGGTCTTTTCGTTTACGGCCTACCTGTATCTATTTCCCTAAAAGAAAATCTTCTAGGACGACGTTCCGTTGCAAGTTTTTGATACTGTGCTCAATAGAAGTTCATTTTTTTGCAGGATTTCGCATTTTTCCGCTTGACATTTTCTGGGGGGGGG
>CALGXF010000050.1 GCA_937935995.1 uncultured Alphaproteobacteria bacterium | reverse complement strand
CATGTGATGAGACAACGACATGCGGATGTCCGAACAACATGGTGCCGGATGCACAGACTGGCACATGTAAATGTCCAGCGGATGCGCCGTATTATTTTGAAGAAGCGAACTTGTGTTGTCAATCCGGATACACGCCCCTTAACGGCGTATGTCATCAAATTAAATGCACGGGCGGGCCGACAAGCTACAACTGTTATATTAATGACAAGTTTTGTGGGTATCAATGTGATTCTACCGGGCGGAATTGTTTGTATGGTATTTGTTATGCCGATTCCTGTCCGGTCGGGACAAGTTTTGAGGCGTTTGCTCATGACGGACGATATGCTGGCGGATATCGTTTCGGCTGCCATATTCCGAACTCATCTTGTTACTACAACGGAAAAGCCTTGAATTATGTTTTGTGTTTTATGGAAGATGGCTCTTCAAATCGGCCGTGTTGTTCGGCAGATCCTGTTTCTTTGCAATGTACACGGTACTCATGTGATAAAAATGTCTGTCCCGGAAACGGTACTTTCTTTGTTTCGTCCAGTGATTACGCTTTTTGCCAATATGACGGGTTTTATTGCACACCCTATGCGTATGCAAACAAAGAGCCCTCTTTATGGAGATGTTGGAAAGAATCGTTAAATAACGTATGTGATACCGGTTGTTTGAACCCGCCTGATTGCGACGAGGCTTGTTTGGATGCTAATCCGTGTCCCGACGGAACAACGTATCATCAAGAAACAAAATTGTGTTGTCATGACGATATTTGTTGTGATTACAAAAATACCGGAATTTGCTATAAAGGAGAAACAGTCTGCGGAACCGGATGTAAGGCGGAAAGTCTGCAGTGCGATACCGGGAATTGTACGGATCCGGGTTGCCCAGCCGGATTTTCGTATAAGCCCGTATCTGTTTCAATCGGTGATTTTTGGGGATGCTCCGATGGAATGATGACCTGTGTTTATAACAGTTCTATGTCAACGGTTTGTTATTATGATGGCATGCCTTGCGGATCAATATGTGATTATGACGGAACGAATTGCGGGCGCGTTTCCTTGTCCGAATGTGCGCCGGTTGATGCGGAAACGGGAAAACGTCACTGTATTTACGGCCAATCGGTAACAGAAACATGCATTTGTGATACGGATAAGACGCTGACAGTTGGTGATTTATGTTGTGCAGATGGACAACAAGATGTCAATGGGACTTGCGCGGTTGTATCAAATTGATTTTTGAAAAACGGCTGTCAAGTCTGTTTTTTCCCATGAAAAAGTACCGTCAGGTTGCGGTGTTCGTCCGAAATGGCCATAAGCAGCCGTCGGCAGGAAAATCGGTTTGTTTAACGCCAGCTTTTGACGCATGCCTTTGGGTGTCAAATCAATTTCTTTTTCAATCAAACGGGTGAGCTGTTCATCCGGTATTTTGCCCGTTCCTGACGTATTGACATAAACGGAAAGCGGATGTGTCATGCCGATTGCATAGGATAATTGAATCAAACATTTGTCGGCCATCCCGGCGGCGACGATATTTTTTGCAATGTACCGCGCCATGTAAGCAGCCGTTCGGTCGACTTTGGTGGCGTCTTTGCCGGAAAAAGCCCCACCACCGTGCGGTGCCGCGCCACCATAGGTATCAACGATGATTTTACGTCCCGTCAAACCGGTATCGCCTTCGGGGCCGCCGATGACAAATCGTCCCGTCGGGTTGATGAGAATTTTGTTTTCACCACAAAACAACGATTGAGGGATGGTTTCCGCTATCGTTTGAAGCACCATTTCGCGAACGGTTTCAACAGATGTATCGGCAGTGTGTTGTGTCGATACAACCACGTTATCAACAGCAATCGGTTTATCATTTTCATAGACAAAGGTTATTTGGCTTTTGGCATCCGGTTCCAATCCTTTTAAAAAACCGATATGCCTTTTGTGGGCTAGATTTTTCAAAAGCAAGTGCGCATAAAAAATCGGCGCCGGCATGAAATGCGTATCCGGACATTCGTTTGTTGCATATCCGAACATGATGCCTTGGTCACCGGCACCGTCACGGTCAACGCCCAAGGCAATGTCGGCGCTTTGTGTATGCAGATAATTTTCAATTTGAATCGTGCGCCAGTCAAATCCCGGTTGTTCGTATCCGATGTTTTGAACAACGCTTCGGACGGTTTGTTCGATTTCGGCAGGGGATATGTCTGCGTTTATGCGTGTTTCACCGGCTAAAATAACACGGCCGGTTGTGGCCATCGCTTCGACGGCAACGCGGGCGTACGGGTCTTTTTCCAGCATTAAATCCAAAACAGCATCTGAAATTTGGTCGCAAACTTTGTCCGGATGCCCTTCGGCAACAGATTCGGAAGTCAATAAATAGCGATTCATGTCCAACTCCTTTTTTCTCATCTTACCCTAATTTGCTTGATTGTATCCAGCTTTTTTTGTATGATGCTCTTTTAAAGGGAAAAACAAATGAGCATTGCACGAAAAATCAGACGTTTCCAAAGCACGTACAGAGGCATTCCGATTCACGGCATTAAACATTACAATTGGTGGGTAAGCACGGATACCGAAGGGTGGTTTGCCCGATTTTTAACGGCGCGGCTGGGGGCAGAAGATGCTCGGCAGTTCAGCTTTGTTTCGGTTTTCGGAAAACGGCGAACATTTTGGTTTAATCGCCGTGAGAAAAAGATTTTTTATACCGGTGAAAATGTCAAACGGTATCCGGATTATGCAGATCATGCTTTGTCGGATACAGTTTTGTCGATGGGATTTGATTATTTAGACCATCCGAAATACATTCGGTTTCCTTTGTGGATTGCGTATATGTTTAACGGCACGGAAACATTGGAAGAGTTGCATCAAAAAGTAGACGCTTTTAATCAAGCTCGATATACAAAAACGGATTTTGCAAGCTTGATTGCCCGGCACGAAGGGGATACGGGGTTGCGTCGAGAATTGTTTGATGCGATTAATCCGATTGCCCCTGTTTCTTGTGCCGGTCCGTTTTGCCATAATGATGACCGGTTGTGGCAAGTGTTTCATAATCAAAAAATTCAATACTTGCGGCAGTTTCAATTTTCTATCTGTCCGGAAAACAGTAACAGTCCGGGATATGTCACGGAAAAAACTTTTGAAGCGTTCATGGCGCGCTCAGTTCCGATTTATTGGGGATCAGATAACAATGTCGAACCGGGTTTGGTTAATCAGGAAGCTATTTTGTTTTGGAATCAAGGCGCCGATAATTCAAAAGTTTTAGAAACCATTTCCGATTTACATGCGCATCCGAAACATTACGATGACTTTATTGCACAGCCGCCGTTGTTGCCGGCTTTGGCGGATTATGTGTTCGAAACTTATCAAAAAGTCGAAAAGCATTTAAAAAGCCTGCTTTAAAAAACTTGCATTTAAATACGATTTTCTTTATCCTGAACAGGTGCCGTTTCGGCATGGAGTCTGAACAGCTCCCAGAATATGCGGTGTTAGGATATAACATCGAAAGTTGAGATTGCTTTTTGCAAATCTCGGCATATATCCCCGATTACGTTTCGTGGTCGGGGAGCTTGCGCGATGTCCAGAAGGTAACTTTAAAAGCGTGAGGGTCATTTCATATTCTATGACTGTTCAACTCCCCGACCGCCTCATCTGAAGGCGGTTCATTGAACAAAAGGAGAATATGATATGAAAATAAATTATAACATCGTATGTACACCCCCTTGCCAAACACAAAATTATGTATTACAGGTTGTTTATAAATTTATAAACACACCTAAAAGTATATAGTTGGAGGCAAGGTATGAAAACAATTTTGCACATCGGGCAATTTAATCAGTTAAAGCTAAAACGCTGTTTTATGAACCAGATTGCTCCCAAGATTTCCAACGGGTTAACGCGGAACGGATATAACGTTTTAAATTATAATGATCGCGATTTGTTGCGGTATTTCAGTTTTGGTTTTTGCAAACAAATCGGTTTGTGGCGATTGAATCGTCATTTGGTGGATTATTGTTTGAAAACGTTGCCGGATGCAATTATTTTGGGTCACGCGGATACGATTTATCCGAAAACGTTGGCTCAGATTAGGGCATTGCTGCCGGACATTCGGATTTTACAATACAATGTGGATTGGATTTTACCCGAATGCGAACAAGGGAATATTGACAGAATTGCCTCTAAATTAGACGTGGTTGATATTACGCTTGTAACGACCGGAGATGAAACGCTTTTAAGACAATTTAAACGGCCGGGAAATATTGTCGGTTTTTTGCCGAACCCGACGGATGAATCCATTGAAAGCATGAATATGTTTGAAGAGCCGCAGCCGACGGCGGATGTTTATTATTGTGCGGGCAACGGAACGCGGCAGTTCGGTGACCGGGAAATCCCGGCAAAAGAAGTTGTTTCCTATCTTCGGCGTAAATTGCCCGGATTAAAATTATTTTTTGCCGGAATGAGTGCCGAAACACGATTGAACGGCGCTTGTTATCAAAAATCGTTTGCTTATTCGGGAATGGGGCTGAATATCAGTCGGCGCAATGATGTGTACCTTTATTCGTCTGACAGAATAGCGCACATGATGGGGAACGGGCTTTTGTGTTTTATGGATAAACGCACCGGATTTGACCGATTGTTTACGGCGGATGAAGTCGTTTTTTACGAAAATCCGGAAGATTTATGTCAAAAAATCCGTTATTTTGCTGATCATCCGGCAGAACGGCAAGCCATTGCCAAAAAAGGATGTTTGAAATATCGCCGTGATTTTAATGAACGTGTTGTGGCAAAGTACATGACGGATTTATTATTCCGAACTTTTGATGCCAAAATGTATCCTTTTCCGACGGTGGTGTAAATGAAGCTGTCTGTTTATATTGTGACGTTGAACGAGGCAGAACGTTTGCCTCGGACAATCAAAGCCGCTTTACAGGTTGCCGATGACATTGTTGTGGTTGACAGCGGCAGTTCGGATGGAACGGTTGAAATTGCCGAACAACTGGGCGCACGGGTGATTTTTCATGCTTGGAAAAATATTTCTTCGCAAAAGCAGTTTGCACAAACGCAGTGTCGGTATGATTGGGTTTTGTCATTGGATGCGGACGAAGTGTTAAGCCCGGATTTAATCAAAGAAATCAATCGTGTCAAAGAAGAACCGCTTCATCAGGCTTATAAAGTTCGCATCGGCGATATGTTTCCGGGATTTAAAAGGCCGCGTCGGTTGGCTAAAAAATACAATTTAGTTCGCCTTTACGACCGGCGTTTGTCTTCCATGCCGGATGATTTAACGCATGATCGCGTTCGTGTCGGTGAAACGGTTTCCGTCGGCCAGTTAAAAGGCCTTGTCCATCACTATTCGTATTTAACGCTTCACCAAACATGGGTTAAGTATAATTTGTATACGGACGAGCTGGTAAAAACGGCTTTGGTAAAGGGCAAAAAGTATTCCCGATTAAGGCTTGTTACGGAATTTCCGCGCCAGTTTTTTATTTATTACATCGTTCGGCGTCAGATTTTTAACGGTTTGTGGGGGCTTGTGATGGCAACAACTTTAGCGTATTTTCGATTTTTGAAAATTGCCAAATACTTCGAAGCTAAACAAGGCTTAACGTTTCGAGACAACACGTTGGATGAGTTTGTCTAATTCTTGGCAGAAGGATGGGAAAGCATATGACTTTTCAACGGCTTTTCGTCCTTCTTGACCCATTTCAAGCGCTTTTTGCGGATTTTTTAACATTTTTTCAAGGGCATCAGCCATTTCATCAACCTTATCAATCGGGCAAATCAACCCGCTGACACCGTCTTCAATCATTTCTTTCGGGCCGGCGCAATCTGTGGAAACCACTGGGCAAGACCGAACCATCGCTTCCAACACAACGGTGCCGAACGGTTCCGTCCGTGAAGATAAACAGAAAATATCAATTTTGTCGTAAAAATCTTCTTTGTCTTTAATCCATCCGATAAAAGAAACGATGTCATCCAAACCCAAATCATGGCACAAAGCCGACAAGTTTTCTTTTTCCGGTCCGTCTCCGCCGATAACCAGTTTAAAGGTCAGGCCGCGGTCTTTTAAAATGCGAGCGGCTTTTAACAACGTATCATAGGCTTTGTTGATATGCAGCCGGCTCATGGCACCGATAACCGGTACATCATGAAAAACAGGTGTTCGGAGCGGCGTCAAAGGAACCGTGTTCGGCAGATAAAATACGTCTTTGCCGGTGATTTTGGCTTGCTCTTTTTGCCAATATTTCGTCGTTGCAATGGAATAATCCATAATGGGCAGATGCTTGCAATCAAAGTTATGGGCTTTGCCGACCAAGGGAGCCGTTGTTTTCAAAAGAAGTCTGATAACGGGATACCGTGCCAGCCGCATGACTCGGTTGCCGTGCAAAAACACGACGTCGGGTTTAATTTGCCGTAACAGCCGAGCAATTTTGATGGCGTTGAACGGATTCAAAACAGAGCGGCTTTTCATTAAATGCACATGGACGCCTAATGCCAACAGTTCGGGCAGATAAGGCGAATCTGCCATATACAATGCATGCACTTCATGGCCGTTTTGAACCAGCGCTTTGATATACGTGACAGACATTTGTTCCATGCCTCCCATGCCGGAGGCGAGCATCGCATTTAAGACTTTCATTTTCAATTCCTTGTGGTTATGGGTGTATGATAAAAGGCGCTTGTTTTAAAGTCAAGCCGGATATTTTTCTGCTTGAAACAAAAGGCCTTTCGGTATAGGGTTGTAAATCAAGCAAAGGAATGAATATGAAATTATATACGTTTTTATCGTCTGAAGTTTATCATTTAGATCCGAAAGATGTGAATGATTTGCCCGATACACAAGGGGCTGTTCCGATGAAAGGGATGGACGGGCAGGTGGTTATTTTGTTGGGCAATAACAAAAAGCAAATCTCGGACTCGCTGTATCAAGGGCGAGCGGTTGTTTTACAATCCATTGAAAATAAAGTGGATTATATTCCCGTCCGAATTGCGTTTCATCGTGTGACGCCGTGGTTCGATTGTTTGACGCCCTTTTGCAAGAAAGTTCGGAAACACTTTTACACGTACGGCACGCATGTTTATCACATGGATGCTGTGGAAATTCGGAAAAAAGGTTTGGAACGGAAAATCAGAACGCCGGAAAATGCGTATGATTTTTCAAAGTGGAACTTGTCACCGCAACAACGAGATAAGCAGTTTAATGAATTGAAAAATTCTTTGATGGAAAAGGGATTTGATGATTCTCATCCGCTTGAAATCATGCTGTGCCGCAGTTTGGGCATTCAAGATACGTTGCAACAAGGTCATCATCGGATGATGTTTTGTTTAGACATGGGAATTCGGCGCGTGGCTGTTCGGTTTATGGCTGTTTCTCATGCGCCCAAGTGGTTGGCACCGATTTTGCGCGGGTGTCGAAATCTTTTCAAAAAGGAGAAGAAAAATGGCTAAAGTCTTACATGTGTCCGATTTTCATTTATTGCGATTAAAAACGTGCTGTTTCAGCCAAATTTCGTTTAAATTAACCAACGGATTGATTCGCAATGGCCATTTTGTCGTCAACTATCCGGATCGTGATTTGTGTCGGACGTTTGGGTTCGGGCATATGAATTTTTGGGGTAAAAAGAAGTTACAGGAACATTTTATCTATTACTGCCGTTTTTTTAAACCGGATGTGCTGTTGATTGGTCATGTGGATACGATTGAAACGGAAACTTTTTTGAAAGTGCGCGAAGAATTACCGGATTTGCGGGTGGTGCAAAGAAACGTTGATTGGATAAATGTTGAAAGCGAAAATCCGACAGTCATTGAATTAGGCCGGCATAATGTTGCGAATATTAACCGACGCTTGCCGGCGGTAGATGTGACATTGATTACGACGGCGGATAAAACGTTGTTGAGCCAGTTTAAACAAGACGGTAAAAAGGTGGGCTTTCTGCCCAATCCGGTTGATAAAACGGTTGAAACGGCGAGATGTTTTGAACATGAAGATTTACCTTATGACGTGATGTTTTGTGCCGGCAAAAATTCATTGCGCCAGTTTTGCGGTCAAGATGTGAAAAGCGAAGAGATTGCGCGTCGAATAACAGAACACGTTTCGGGTTTGCATCCATTGTTTGCGGGGCTGTTGGGAACGCCTTTGTTGCATGCAAATGATTATCAAGATGCTTTAGCAACGGCGGCTATGGGGTTAAATTTAAGCCGGATTAACGATACGTATTTATATACGTCCGACCGATTAGCGCATATAATGGGCAATGGTCAGCTGGCTTTTGTGGACAGCCGAGTCGGTTATCAAGATTTGTTTGATAAAGATGAAATGGCGTTTTATACCGAACCGGCAGATTTGTATGAACAAATAACTTATTATAAAAAGAATCCGAAAGCACGCATGAAAGTGGCTCAGAAAGGATGGGAAAAGTATCATCGTTTGTTTAATGAACAAGTCATTGCAAAATATGTGATGGATTTAGCAATGGATACATTTAACGCAGAAGATTATCCTTGGCCGACGTTGGTGTAAAAAAGGAGCCGAAAGGCTCCTTTTTTATTCACAAAGACAATAACAATAATCATCGCCGCTACAGTCAAGCGTTCTTCCTGATACACAACATTGCTTGTTCGAACATCCGTCCGAACTATAAATCGTACCTCCCGCTGGGCAACAATACCGTTCGCTACATTTTTCGTCTGTACAAAAAATCGTACCTCCCGCTGGACAACAGGCATAGTAAGCTCCATAATCTACATAACAATTGCTGCCGTCGTCATCCAAGTAAACACAATAAATCGTACCCCCTGCCGGACAACAGGCATAGCGCCGGCAATTTGTACTGAACTCTCCCCACTCTCCTTCCATACAATAGCTCGTTCCTCCGTTCCCGCAGCAGTTTCCGCCCAAGCAGCACTGCCCGACGGAAGAGCCACAAGTGTTGCCCTCTGCACAACACCACGTGTCGGATCCGACGGAACAAGAGACCGGCGTATCGGAAGGGCAAGTTTCTTCCATACACACGGTACACCCATTGGTGTCGGTAGTTGTTCCGTTGGCACAGGATGTTGGGTCGATTTTGGGGCAGCATGTACCTTGTGTTCCGCATTCTTGATCGGAGGAACAGCAAGACACGGTGTCGCCGCTGCCGCAGATTTGAGTTGATTGACAACACATGTTTGCGACACAGGTTTCGCTGCTGCCGCAACACGTTAACGTACCGTCCACGTCGCACACTTTATCTGTGTCACAGCAGGAATTGCCGACACAGGTATCGCCTTCGGGACAACAGATGGCATACATTTCGTTTTCGCAGACACGTGCCGTGGGACAACAGGATGAACCGTTGATGCAGGTTTCACCGTCTCCGCAACACGTAGCCCCGCAATCTATCCCGTTTTCGCACTTGCAATCATTGTATCCGTCGAACACTTTGGGCGGTTCGCACAAGATACAATCGCCGCTGTCATCATTCTTCACACTCCAGTTCGTTCCGCCGCCCGCACAACAGCACGCATACCGTCCGTCTGCATGTTGACAGATTTCATAGTAGTTGCCCGTTGCCAAGTTTTGTATCGGACAGCTAATGCATTCGCCGTTCGGTGCCCGTTGGTATCCCTCTTCACAATCACATTGGTTCATGTCCGCAATCGTACAGGCATCACACGTATCCGTCAAAGGACAACAACTGACTTCCCCGTCATCACAACACGTTCCCGTTTGGATTTGAACTGTCCGGTCTTCACAGCCCGTGTCTGTACATTCCGAACAAGCCCCCGAACAGGTGCTGACACAAATGGGACAATTGTTCTCGTCAACACTCAAGGTTTCACATGATTTGCAGACAGGTGTTTCGGGACAGTCGCATTCCGGAACAGGCTCACAACTACATGTGTCCGTATTCAGTTGTGTACAGGGTTCCGTACAACTTAACGAACAGTCACACCGGCTCGGACAACCGCAAGCATCGATGTCCGCACTTGTCCAAGGTGCCTCACAAACAACTTCACATGTTTTGGCTTGGCACGATATCGGGCAATTGTTCGCATCATAGACAATGTCTTCGCAATCACCGCACCCCGTAAATTCAGGACACGTACAATCCGGGATTACGTCGCACGTACAGGTATTGTAGTTGGCCGTTTCACATGTTCCGCAGGTTAAGTTCGGACACGTCGTACAGATGTCACACCCGCAGGCATCCCTACCCACAGCGGTTTCTCCGGCTTCACATGGGGAACATATCTTGGCTTCGCAAGAACATGTATCGTAATTGGCAATCTCGCAGTCGCCACACGTCAACCCGTTCTCACAACAGGCAAGCGCCGATCCCGTTAACCCGCAACACGGATCCGGATCGGCAACACACGTACACGTTTCATAGTTGGGTATCTCACACGCTCCGCACGTTAAAGTCGGACAATCGCAGTCCGGAACAGGGTCGCACGTACATGTATTGTAGTTGGCACTTTCGCATGTTCCGCAGGTTAAGCCGGAACAACGGCAATCAGGGATGGTTTCACAGGCACATGTCTCATAGTTTGCTGTCGTACAATCTCCTGAACAGGATAAGTCCGGACACGTACAGTTATCTATGTCTTCACACCCGTTCGGACACCCATCGGTTCCATACGTGTATTTTTGACACGATCCGCAAGACGGTGCATCACCACAGATAGCCGGATTCTCGATGCAGTTCTCTCCGATACATTCGCCGTTCGAGCCGCAGTCCGATCCCGTACAGCTGGTACAATCCGGCCCCTCACACAGGCCGTCTGCACCACAATCTTCTCCGACGCACACCGTACAGTCCGAACCGACACACTTCCCGTTCTCGTCACAATCCGAACCGACGCAGGTCGATGGCGGGATGTTCGGGTTGGTTGTACAGTTCTCTCCTTGACATGTCCCATCCGATCCGCAGTCCGATCCCGTACAGCTGGTACAATCCGGCCCCTCACACAGGCCGTCTGCACCACAATCTTCTCCGACGCACACCGTACAGTCCGAACCGACACACTTCCCGTTCTCGTCACAATCCGAACCGACGCAGGTCGATGGCGGGATGTTCGGGTTGGTTGTACAGTTCTCTCCTTGACATGTCCCATCCGAGCCGCAGTCCGATCCTGTACAGCTGGTGCAATCCGACCCTTCACACAGGCCGTCTGCGCCGCAATCTTCTCCGACGCACACCGTACAGTCTGGGCCCGTACAGTTCCCGTTCTCGTCACAATCTGAACCGACGCAGGTCGATGGCGGAATATCCGAAGTATTCGTTCCGCAGCCCGGCAACGAATAGTTTGCTTTACATTGACCGTTCCGGCATTCCTGACACGATGAACAGTCCGATGCACTTTGACAAAACTTTTCAAAATAAAATGACATTGATACGCTGTCCGACGATACCGCACATAAATCCCAAGCCCCGCGCGTGTAGACCGTATCGCTTGCACCAACCCGTATCTCGTCAATGTCTGTCGGCTCTAACCGCAAAATCAACTCACACACTTTCGGCGGCAAAGACGGTGCATCAACCCGGTAAACATACCCATGCGCCGCGTTCTTGACCGTCTCTAACCGATAGCCTAAACTCGACGTTTCATTCCCCAGCTCCGGAAACCGAAACGCATACCCCGTCGGCCGCTTCTGATAATTCTCGTCCGTCATCGGTACATTCGCCGCTCGTAACATCACATCGTGAATCGTTTCGTTTGCACGATGTTTGTTCATCGCATACGTAAATCCGACCAAAGTTCCAATGCTTAATATCCCGATAATCGACAAAACTCCTAACATCTCTATCATCGACCGACCGTGTTGCTTTGAATTTTGTTGTTTTTTGAATATGTGTTTGAGTATCATTGAATTTTTCCTTTCCTTTATTAAGAGCCCAAAATAAAGAAAATTGTCATA
>CALGXF010000049.1 GCA_937935995.1 uncultured Alphaproteobacteria bacterium | reverse complement strand
TTTTCTGGGGGGGGGGGTAGAGTGTGTTATTAACCTGATGCGTGCCATTGTATCTCCTTATTTGTTGGAAATATTATGGATGATTTATCATTAAGATTCAATATTAAAAATTAATTTTTAGAACTTTGCAGTTGCTTTAAGACATAAACGCGTAGAGCACTGGATAAATTCGTTGTCCGGTTTTCATCAATTTGTGCAATAAGCGCACTGACAGATATTTGCTGTGTGTCGGCAATATTTCGGAGCGCTTGCCAAAATTCATCTTCTAATGAAACACTGGTTGCGTGACCAAACAAAACGACGGATTTCTTTTTCATTGCTTTTTCCGAATGGCATTTAAATCAATAACTTCAGCCTCTTCGTGTTCGATTTTTTCTTCTTTCTTTTGGTAAAGAGCCGGCAGGAACTGCAACGCAAATTGAGCCGACGGATCCACAAACGAAATCAGGGCAGGAAACGGAATATGTAAAGTTGTATATTGGCCGGAGAAAGATAAATCGACTTCAAAAAAATCATCTTCGACCGTTAAGTTTTGAAATTGGTGCTGTAAAACAATCGTCATTTCATCGGTGTACTGCTCTTTTAAAAACGCCGGCATTTGAACATCCGGATGCTTTGTGGAAAAAGTGATGTAGAAATGATGCGGATCGGGCAACCCGTTTTGGCTGATATCGGTTAAAATATCTTGAACGACTTTTAAAAAAGCTTTTTGTACGATTTCCTGATAATTGTATCCCATGCGCAGAACCCTTTTTATTCGGCAAAAGCGGGGTTTTTCTGTTGCTAGGAAAACCCCAATCCCCACCTTAGGCGTTCATAGCCCAAGGGATTGATTTGCCGCTAGGCTGCACTAAGCAGCGCGAGCGACCGGAACGAAATTATCATTCGCATTTAATAAATAGCCCGATAACGGCGGTACAATGCCGGATACAAGAAAAAGCCTTTACTACGCGTGTCGAACCTATGTCACCCCCGATTGTATCGTTCCTTTTTTGGTGGAGGTGTCGGGTACCGCCCCCGAGTCCACTACGCCTATTTCGCTTCCCGTTTAGTATCATAGTCAATTGCTTGACAAATTCATTATAAAAGAAAAAAAGCCGAAAATCAATAAAAAAAGCCCGAAAGGTATGATTTCGGGCTTTTGAGGAGGCTAACTGACGCCACGCTCTTTTTGATTTTGGGCAAGAACAGTCCCTGTGTACAGTAAATGGCTTGCTCTTTTTTGAAACTGTGGTGATGCATTCATGATATCTGTGCGTCGCGGCCGGCGAGGCGGTCTCGGTCGGCGAACGGGTCTGGTTCGACGTGGCGGTTGAGGCGGGCGATGATATCGTTTGTAATGTTTTTTATCGGAATTCCAGCGATATGTCCACCGCGTGAGCCAGCCGCGCCATGTTATGCTGAAACTTTCTCTGGCGTGGCTTTGTAACGGTGTGAATAAAAAAGCAGCGCCGAGTGTTAATAAAATAAACGGTTTTTTCAAAAAAGAAATGAATCTGTGCGGACGGGACATATTGACCTCCTTCATTTGTTTTATTCAGTTTAACACAGATAAATGAATTGTCAATACAACTTTTTTGTCTAAAAGAAAATAATTTTATTAACATCTTGTTTTTTAAATAAATAAAATATTTTTTTAAATTTTTCTATATTATTTCTTTGTCAAAATGATGAATACATATATAATACTTTTTATTTTTTTAAAGGAGAAAAAGCATGTTATCCGCGTGGCAAAAAATGCATTCAAAATTAACGGTTAAAAGCCAAACGTTAATTGTTATTCTTTCCCTTTATTTCGGGTTTGTCTTAAATTTCAGTTTTTGGCGTTATGTTGCGCAGCATTTGGAAATAACGAATTTTTCCGTTTTTGTGTTTGCCGTTTCTTTACTGTTTTTTATAACGGTTCCGCTGTTGTGGGTTTTCAGTCTGTTCGTTGTTCCGTATGTGACAAAGCCGGTGATAGGGACTTTCTTGCTTATTTCCAGCGCGACAAATTATTTAATGTTTAATTTAGGCGTTTACATTGACACGGATATGATTCGCAACGTATTCGAAACCAATGTGCGGGAAGCGCGGGATTTAATAACTTGGTCAGGGGTTGTCTGGGTGTTGGTAACCGGCATTATTCCGTTTGCGTTGTTGATGGTGGCTAAAATCGAGTATCGGCCGTTTTTAAAAGAGCTGAAAACGCGCCTGATTTGGGTTGGGTTGTCTTTGTTGGTTATCGGCGGTTTTGCGGCATCGTCTTATAAAGAATATGCAGCGTTCGGGCGCAATAATCGGGATGTGCGTAAATTGCTGAACACCATTAATTACACTTATTCGACGTGCCGTTATTTTCAACGCCGGTTTAAGAAACAACAACCCTTTGTTCATCTGGACAAAGACGCAAAGTTGACGCCGTATGAAGACGATTATAAAACGGTTTTAATTTTCATTGTCGGAGAAACGGCACGGGCAAAGAACTTTTCTTTGGACGGCTATGAACGCAATACAAATCCGCTTTTGTCCAAACAGGACATTGTGTATTTCAAGGAAGTCAGTTCTTGCGGGACGGCAACGGCTGTATCCGTTCCGTGTATGTTTTCTAATATGACGCGCGCCGGGTTTGATGCTGATGATGCTAAAAATCGGGAAAATGTGTTGGACTTGCTGCAAACCGGAGGATATGACGTCATTTGGTTGGAAAATGATGATGGCTGTAAAGGTGTGTGCGCGCGGGTTCAGTACGAAGACATGGTTCAGACTCAGCATCCGAAATACTGCCAAAAAGATTACTGTTGGGATGAGGTTCTTTTGGATGGATTGGAAGAACGGTTGAAAAATATCACAAAAGATACGGTCATTGTTTTACACACGATGGGTAGCCACGGACCAACATATTATAACCGCTATCCGGATGAATTTAAAGTTTTCCGGCCGACATGTGATACGGCTGATATCCAAAATTGTACAAACGAACAAATCGTTAATACATATGACAATACGATTTTGTATACGGATTACATTATTTCTTCGGCGATTGACATGTTGAAAAAATTCCCGCAGTTTGAATCGGGCTTGATTTATGTGTCGGATCATGGAGAATCTTTGGGCGAGAACAATGTGTATTTGCATGGTTTCCCTTATAAAATAGCACCGGCAGAGCAAAAAGAAGTGCCGATGATTATTTGGATGAGTGAAAATATGAAACGTGAAGATCACATTGATTATGATTGTTTGCGTCGTGAAGGGCATGCACGCCAATATACACATGACAATTTGTTCCATTCATTATTGGGATTGATGGAAGTTGACAGTAAAACGTATGATGAAAACATGGATTTATTCCATGCGTGCCGGACAAAACCGTTGCCGTTCAAAAAATAAGTTTTCAATTGCATTTCGGGTGTGAAAAAGATATCCTTACCGTAAGGAGTCTTTTTCATGCCAAATTATCCGAAAAGCCCCATTCGTTTTTTCTTGTACTATGCCGGTTTTTACAAAGGCAAAATGATTGTCGTTTATGGCTTGTTGGCAATCGGTCTGTTTTTGCAAAAATTGGATCCCTTTTTGTTTTCCAAAATGATTGACCAGATGGTTTTGTTTGCCCAAGATAAACAAGGTATTTGGCATGCTGTGGGCGGCTTAATCCTTTTGTTGATTGTGGTTGATTTGCTTCAAAACGGTGTTCGGCGAACGGCTTATTACTTCATTCAGAAAATAGAGCCTTCTTTGGAGGTTCAAATTACCAAAGAAGCGACAACATATGCCCTCGGTCATTCGGTGGCTTTTTTGAATGATCAGTTAAGCGGTAAAATCGCAGCGCGAGTCGGTCAATTGGCGGAACGAACAGTGCGATTGTTTTGGGATTTATTGTTCGGCTTTTTCTACCCGGCTGTCAATCTGCTGATTATTATCGGGATGTTGACGTGGGTCAATTGGGGATATGCGCTTTTGTTCATTTTTTGGATGGGATTGTTGACGGTTGTTTTGATTGTGTCGTCTTTTCGCATCAAAAATTACTCGGCCAAAAACGCAGAATGTGCAGCCAATACTTCCGGTGCCGTCGTAGATGCTGTTTCCAATAGCTTTTTGATTAAAAGTTTTGCTCGACTGACCTTTGAACAAAACTTGTTACAACCGCTTTTGGAGGCTCAACGGCAGGCCGGTGAAACGTTAATTGTTAAAGTCGAAAATAATAAACTTATCCAACTGTTGGTCATCGGTTTGTTTAATTTTACGATGATTTTGCTGTCGATTTATTTATGGGAAAAAGGAACGGTTTCTCCGGGCGATATCGTTTTTGTTTTGTTGCTGACGTCGAATGTTCGGCAGATTTTTAACGAGTTTGTGCATCAACTGTTGGAGTGGCATAAAACGTACGGTGTTTTGGCAAATGCATTATATGTGATGACGACGCCTCATGAAATTCAAGATGCCCCGAAAGCGAAAAAGCTGAAAGTCAAAAAAGGGGAAATCCTTTTAAAAGATGTGGTTTTTGCTTATCGAGACGGGAAAAAAGTTTTTGACGGGCTGAACTTGAAAATCAAGCCGGGCGAGCGAATAGGTTTAGTCGGTGTTTCGGGAAGCGGTAAAAGTACGCTTGTGAATTTGTTGCAACGGTTTTATGACATTCAAGGCGGACAGATTCTCATTGACGGACAGGATATTTCACAAGTGACGCAAGAAAGCCTGCATCAAAGCATTGCGTTGATTCCGCAGGATACGTCTTTGTTCCATCGGTCTTTATGGGACAACATTCTTTACGGAAACCCGCAAGCTTCTGAACGGCAGGTTTTGGCAGCCAGCCGTAAAGCACATGCTCATTTATTTATCGAACAAATGAAACATCAATACGACAGTTTGGTCGGGGACAGAGGCGTGAAGTTGTCCGGCGGTCAACGCCAGCGGATTGCCATTGCGCGGGCTGTTTTAAAAAGAGCGCCGATTTTGATTTTGGATGAAGCGACGTCGGCTTTGGACAGTGAGTCCGAATATTATATTCAAGAGAGCATGAAAAAACTCATGAAAGGCAAAACGGTGATTGCGATTGCCCATCGTTTATCCACTTTGCGGGAAATGGATCGGATTGTGGTCATGAGCAAGGGAAAAATTATCGAACAGGGAGCGCCTGCCGACTTGTTGAAGAAAAAAGGCAAATACGCCAAGTTGTGGAAAATGCAGACGCAATTCCAAACGCCGAAAGAAAATTAAGGCTTGAAACCATATAAGAGTATGTTATGATTTCCTTGATTGAAAGGAGTCTGAACAATGGTAAAAAAAGCTACTTCAGGTGAAGAATATAAAATTTTAAAACAAACATCGACGCCGAAAAAAATAGCAAAGGTTTTTATTTTGCTGTGGACGGTTTGTGTCATCGCGCCGGTGATGTATATTTGTCTGACACAGGCGGTTTTATTGAAAGAATTTGCCGTCGTTAAAGGCGTCAGTGCTTTGAATGGGATGTTACAAAATCAATACACGAATTTGACGAGTGACGTCATTCAAAAAGTGGATATTCAAAAATATACGTCTCAAATCAAAGTCCCTGAAATTAAGTTGGATCAAGTAACCGAAACGACGGAAAAGGTTGCAAAAGCGTCCAATGCGTTGGCAAAATTGGGTGTGAAGAATGCGGATAAAGTTGAAAGTTCAACAAAAGCATTGCAGGAACAGTTAAACCAAGCTAATGCCAAATTACAGGCATCTATTACGCAAATTCAAAAAACGCTGGAGACTGACATTCAGGCGGCTTTGACAAAGGAATTATCCGGATTGGCAGATACACAGGTGCAAAAACAACTCGGCATCAGTTCGTCTGCTTACACACGATTGGTTCAAGGCCATTTCGGCTTTAAAACACAGCCGGAACGCGAAGCAACAACGTCTATTTATCAAGAACTGGCTCAGGCCAAAAAAGGGATATTGACACAGGCATTATCTTACTTGGATTGTTATTTTAACTGGGTTAAATGGGCTGTGACGATTTTAGCCTTTATCGTTTTATTGGTCCCAATCGTTCTTGTTTGGTGGATTGCCAAAAAACTTTCCGCGACCTTTACGCAGTGTCCGTATTGCGGCAAGGTGTTCTTATCCAAAGCGGCAAAGTTCAATTTGTTAAAATTGTTTAAGTAAAAAAGAAAAGAGGTCAAAACGGCCTCTTTTTTTACATCTAAAGTCCATGTTGCTTTTTGACTGTCTTCATGCCATCTCCATAATAGGAAAGGAGCATGAACATGAAAAATATGAAATTACACCCGACTTTAAATAATGAAGAAAAGAAAAAAGAAAGCATTCTGATTTTAAATCAACTGTTGTCTGATTTTTTGGCATTGGCTTTGGTGACAAAGCAAGCCCATTGGAACATGCGTGGAGCGAACTTTATCGCTGTTCATGAAATGTTGGATCCGTTTAATGAAAAATTGTTGGATTACGCGGATCAGTTAGCTGAACGTGCTGTTCAATTGGGCGGAACGGCTTACGGAACACCGGAAGTGATTGTCGAAGCTGTTTCGTTTAAACCGTATCCATTGGATATTTCATTCACCGAAGACCATTTGAAAGAATTGCGAGACAGGTATGCTCAAGTGGCCAATGCGGTTCGCGAGGTGGTTACTGAAGAAAAAGCCGATGCGGACACGGTCGATATTTTGACGGCTGCCAGCGAAGATTTAGACAAGTACTTGTGGTTTATTGAAGCGCATTTGGATGATTAAATTATTTTGAACGGAAAAAACAGCCGGGTCATAAATCGGATCCGGCTTTTTTATAAATAAAGGCTACCGCTTTTTTGGGGTTATTTTCAGAAGAAGAAATTAAATTCAAAAAACACTTGACTTAAAGTTAGCTCAAAGTTGTAAAGTAAAAAATGACTCGGATTTAACTCATTTTTAATCGGGAGGGAATATGTCAAAAATCATACCTGTTTTTTGTTCACTATTAATGTTTTTTACACTATCGGGAAAGGCGCAAACAATGGATACACTCTCTTCAAAACAAGAACAAATCGTTGCGATTTCGGCTTTGACGGCGGACGGAAATTGGACGCAGTTGGAACAAGCTCTTCAAAAAGGGCTGGATGCGGGGCTGACTCAGAATGAAATTAAGGAAATTTTACTGCAATTATATGCTTATACCGGGTTTCCGAAAAGTTTAAGCAGCATCAATCAATTGATTGCAGCGACACAGGCGCGGGAAGCTAAAGGCATTCAAGACCCTCAAGGGACAATGCCGGATTCTTTGGCTTCGGATACGGATAAATATGCTTACGGCAAAAAAACGGTTGAAACGTTGTTTGGGTCGGAAAAAGGAAAAGCGCCTTATGCGGTGGCGGTGCCGGCAACAGATACGTTTTTGAAAGAACACTTGTTTGCGGATATTTTCGGCAGAGGCGTTTTATCTTATGAAGACCGTGAATTGGCGACGATTTCGGCATTGGCTGCAACCGGGAACGTTCGCCCGATGTTAAAATCGCACATGACCGGCGGGATGAATGTCGGGTTAAGCAAAGCACAGTTGGAACAGGCTTTGGATATTATTGAATTTTATTTGGGTGCCGAAAAAGCGCAAAAAGGGCGTATTATTTTGGCTGAAATAACTGAAGGAACGGCGGATACATTGGGCGTATCCGATGTGGAAACGACTTTCGGTCAAGGTGATGTCAATCCTTACAACCAATATTTTACGGGAACGACTTACCTGACACGAATAAGCCCATATGACGAAACATGGCGTTCTTCCATTGCCAATGTGACATTTGAACCGTCTGCGCGGACAAATTGGCATTCTCATTCGGGTGGCCAGATTTCGCTGGTTTTGGACGGCATCGGTTATTATCAGGAAAAGGGACAACCGAGTCGGCGATTGACAAAAGGGGATGTTGTTCGCATTCCGCTTGACGTCGAACATTGGCACGGTGCCGCGCCGAACAGTTGGTTTGTTCATGTGTCTTTGGAAACAAACGGAGACACCAACAAAGTGACTTGGTTGGAACCGGTTACGGATGAAGAATATCGTCAAGCAACGGGAGAATAACACATGAAAAAAGTTTTAATTTTATCGGGCAGCCCGAGAAAAAACGGTAATTCGGATACATTATGCGATGCTTTTCAAAAAGGCGCACAGGAAGCCGGTCATTTGGTTGAAAAAATCCGATTGTCCGAACAAAAAATAAATTATTGTTTGGGATGCGGCGTGTGCAATCAAACGCATCAGTGCATTCAAAAAGATGACATGAAAGAGATTTTAAATAAAATGATTGACGCTGATGTCATTGTGATGGCAACACCGGTTTATTTTTACACGATGGACGGTCAAATGAAAACTTTGATAGATAGGACTGTCCCCAGATACGAGGAAATCGCGGGCAAAGACTTTTATTTTATCTTGGCGGCAGCAGATACAGATCAGTCCATGATGCAAAAAACCATCGACGGATTTCGTGCTTTTACGCAAGATTGTCTGCCGGATGCGCATGAAAAGGGAATTATTTATGGGTTAGGCGCTTGGCAGGTGGGCGACATTCAAGGAAGTCCTGCCTTGCAAACCGCTTATGAAATGGGTTTAAATGTCTAGGCGTTTTTGGGTGATTTATGTGCTTTGAGCTTGTTTTTTCGGTCTGTGTCGAGCCGTAAAATGAAATAATGCTGATGACGGCAAAACGGCCTTGAAATGAAGGACAGCCCTTCTTATTTTAAAGAAAAGGAGAAAAAAATGCTAAAAGGTCTTTTATATCTTGTTCTTATTCTCGTTTTAATCGGCGCCTTGGCGGGAGCTTATCATTTATTTCAAGTCGCCGAACGGAATAAACAGGCGTTAAAACCGTATCAAGGCCCTCGTCAGACATATCAATCTGATTTGGGAAAAGTTTTAGTTATTTTTTATTCGTTAACAGGCCATACGCGAGCAATTGCCAATCAAATAGCGACGTTGACACAGGCGGATATATATGAAATCAAAACCGAACAACCGTTGGATTTGGGATGGTTTTATTTGAATGTTAAAAAACAACTTAAAACAAAACAGTATCCGCCGTTGGTTCAAAATACGCCGGATTTAAGCCAATATGATGTGATTTTCGTCGGTTCTCCCGTGTGGTGGTATACGATATCGACGCCTGTTTTGTCTTTTTTGCAACAAACGGATTTTATGGGCAAGAAAGTTGTTCCGTTTTCAACACAGGGCAGTAATTTCGGGCGCTTTTTTGAAACGTTTCAACAAGAAGCCCAACATGCGGTATTGCAAAAAGGAGCTTCCTTTAATAATGTGAACGCCTCCTATGATGATGCTGTCCATAATAAAATTGTGGATTGGTTAAACGGGTTAAAATGAAGCGTCAAGTTCTCGTTCAATCCATTGCATAATCAGGGAAACGATATAAGCTTGTTGTTTGTCCGTTAAAGGCGCTCCGGGCTTGATACGGTGCCATTTGTAAAGACAGCCCCGGCAACAGGTTGCTGTTGCATGTTGGGCGATAAAAACCGGATGTCCGCGCATGGGCGTTTGTTTTCCGTCATTGGGAATATCCGCCGGTGCCAACCGTTTGGCAATAAAATCAGCTGCATGTTGCGCGATAACGGGCATGCCTTTTTGGTTGATGTAAAGCCGGTCATTTTCAGTTAAATGAAATCGGTTTCGGAAAGCAGATTGAGCCAGTTTTTCAAAAATATCGGACATCTTTACCCCCTTTTTCTAAAAGATAAATAAAAGAAGCAAACAAGTCCAGTTTATTTTCTTGACTCGGGGGGG
>CALGXF010000048.1 GCA_937935995.1 uncultured Alphaproteobacteria bacterium | reverse complement strand
ACGTTGAAGCCACAAATGTAACATACCGTGTGTGTGAGATGATTTTAAAGATGAACCCGACAGATATTGACCGAATAATGGTCGGAAATGCAGCTTACGAGGGCGATGCCTCAATCTGTGGGACGAATGACGGATTGGCAATGAAGTTCTGTTTTGGAACGGATGGGACAATTTGTGATGATGCTGGCGACAGTGGTTCGGGCAGTGGCTCTGGTTCCGGCACAGAAGACCCATGTTTGGGAATAGATTGTGGTGCACATGGAATATGTAACAACGGTGTTTGTGATTGTACAAACGGCTACAAAGGAGTTTATTGTGAGATGCCACCGGCCTGTACAACGGATGACGATTGCTTAAACGGCGAAGTTTGTACAGATTATGAATGCGTTTGCCCGACATTACCAATTCCGACAGAATGTCAAGAAATCACGACGGTTGAAGAGGGGTGCGATCAAATCACCAATTTACCGGACGGAACAGAATGTTCAACTGGGGTTTGTTTAGAGGGCGCTTGTTGTAACCCGGACGACAGTCAAGCGTGTTGTGAAGCTTCCGGCAAGAAATGGGAGGAAGGGACACAAACGTGTCGTGTCGAGAAAATCTGCGTTTATAATTATACAAATCCGGTCGGACGAATCGGGGCAAATTGTTCATACAGCTATACAAATCCGGTCGGTGAGACAAGTAAAACGGCGGATTGTCAGGTAACAGACTATGTGAATCCGACGGAGACATACGAGGCACTGCCTGATTTAAATACCAGCAGTTGTCCGTCCGGCCAATATTGCCGTGTCGTGTGGACAGAAGAAGATTGCAGTGGCAGTTTAACGCCGACGGGAGCATCAACAATGTACGGAAAATGCTCCCCGATGGATGATAGCAGTTTAGATTGTGTTGTCCGTTACAAAGTTAACTTGGAAGATTCCGATTTATTGGAAACAGAAGGTTGCGGCGAAGGGAAATACTGTCGTCTTTCTTGGACAGAAGAAGATTGTAGTGGCAGTTTAACGCCGACGGGGGCATCAACGATGTATGGTGTTTGCAGTGCGATGAGTTCAGATTCGGCATCATGTTCGCAGGTAGTCCATTTAGCAGATGGTGATTTGAAAGAAGAAACAGGTTGTTCCAAGAACACCTATTGCCGATTGTTGTGGACGTCATCCGATTGTTCAGGTTCGTTAGACCCAACCGGTTCAGATCCGATGTACGGGGTGTGTCAGTCCTTAACGTCTGCGTCAAGTACATGTCCAAATTAAAAGATAACAGAAAGGAAAGAAAATGAAAAAACTACTTTTAGCAACAATGATGGTCCTCGTTACAGCCACGCCGGCAATGGCAGCATGCGAAGGCGGAACAGAGCAAAATGGAATTTGCATGAGTAATATTTATTTAAATTGGTGGAGTGCGGCGAATTGGTGCAAAGCCAACGGTCGTCATTTAGTGACCATGTATGAAGTTTGTCCGGATTGGGATGGAAATAGGGGAAAAGGATGCCCCGTGATTGCCAGTTCTTTAAATTATGCATCTTGGACGGCAACAGCAGATGGAACCGGTGGTGCATTCCACGTTAATCCTTCGACCGGAGACGTAAATGTCAACGGACGGCAAACAGCGTCTTATCGTGCGTTGTGCAAATAATTTACTTAAAAGAAAGGAGCCGGTTGGCTCCTTTCTTCCGTTATGTATTCAAAGTGGAACAGTACGAAAGCTTTTACTTGATGTAAAGCCAAACAGACACGTTCCTATGTCTGTTTAAGAGAACTTTATCTATTCGTCGGCGGAATATTGATTTGCGCCAAAAAACCCGGTCGAATAATGCTGGTTGCGTATTCAATATTGCCTAATTCAATCGTGTAAGACGGCACACCTGTAATCCGCGCCGCTTCGTCATAAAAAGAACGGGCTTCGCGGTCACGCCGTGTGGCATTCATCATAAACAAAACACAGCCTTGTGTCCTTTCCGCGATACCGCAACGTTTACGTCCCGCCGGCACTTCCGGATTACGGACAACGCCTTGCAATCCGCTGGTTGTTGTTTGGGTTGTTCCGCCAAAAACCGTTGCGCCGAATAAAATCCCAAAAAGGAAAACCCCTGCTAAGATGGCACCCATTACTTTGGTTGTCAATAAAACCGGCGGTAAGTTGAACTGAGCCGCAAAGTTGTCGTCATACAGCCCTCCGGTTGATTGAGCCGGTTGTGCCTGACTTTGAGGCGACACGGCTATCTTCGGTTGAGCAACAGTCGGCTGAGCCGTTGTCGAACGGACGCCGGCCGGCATTTTAGGCGCACTTGTCCCCTGTGCAGGCGCCGGCCTATAGGCAGGCATTTGCGGTGCCGCAGGTGCTTTTGTTCCTGATGGCGGAAGAGGGGCTTTAAAAACCGGTTTAGGCATATCGTTTGACATTTCTTTTCCTTTACTTAACAAGACGCATGATACGCGGCTTCATCGTAATCAAATATTCAACAGACTGTGCTTGCGGATTAAACACTGTTCCCGGAATGCCGATGATGTTTAAATCATCATCAATGCTGTAGAATGAATAGAATGATGTTACTTCACCGTTAATTGTATCTAATGCAATGTTGGATTCAACGCGTTCTGCGCTTTGAATATTGCTTTGTAATAACAAAGATAAATCTTTTTCGGGTGTGTTGACCAAAGCGCATTGGCCGATGTCAAAGCGGACTTTCCATCCGTTCGGCATAACCGCAACCCCTTTGGAAACCAAATCAACCCGAGCATAAGCTTTTAAGTTATTCAATAACGTGGCTTGTTTGTCCTGATGATCCGTGATAATCATTCGACCCAACAATCCGTTAACGGACATGTTGACTTTACGGTCACCGAAACTTTGGATGACATTTTGCCAGCTGAAACCCATATTGTCTCTGGGGAAAATACGATAAACAGCAACATCAAATAACAACAACCGCGGATCTTCTTTCAAATAATCGATTAACCGTTGGATTGTTGCCTGTTGCGGTTTGGTGACACGGAAATAAAGTTCGTTTTTGCCCCAATCCGGTTGAACATTCGTGATGTTGGCACCGCGTAAAGCGTCTAAAACAGCATACATGCCAACGGAGCCGCCCGGAACTTTTAATTCAAACCGAGCCCAACGAGACAAGTATAATCTTTTCTTGGCCGCATCGTAACGCACATAAGCATCGCCCGAATCCGCTAATTCTTCAATAACAGCAGATAGTTCGCCATGAATGTCTTGCGCTGACATATCCGGGAACAAACCGTCATCCGAATAGACTTTAATGCCGGCTTCGGAAACAAGTGTTTGTATCGCCATGTCTAAAGGTTGATTATTGAATGTATAGCCGTTAACTTCATAACGCGGCAGTGCATCATTTTTTTCTAAACGCGTTAATTCAAAATCGCCGGCTTTTAACGGGATGTCCGAAATAATCCGTGTTGTCGGCGCCGGAATGCGGCAACGCATCGGTGTTTCGACATTAACCGTATCTGCCGAAGATCTTTCCGACGGCATCAAGGGAATATTTTTTCCGGTTTGCATCTGTTTGTTTTGAGCTTGCCGGGCATTGTACCGTTCAACGGGGGCATTCGGATGAACCGGCGTTCCTTTTTCAACGACAATCGGAATGATGACCGTATTGCTGACATCGCCGCAGGCATTTGTTTGAACTTCGCAAGGCGTCGTATTTACCGGCGGTTGTACAGCCGGTTCACCGGTGTACGACGGTGTTGTTTCGTACGGCGACGTTGTTTCGTACGACGGCGTTGTCGCGGTTTGCTGACAGGCAATCAGTCCGAAACTGGCAAAAGCCAAAATGCAGGTCGTTAAAATATATTTTGTGCGCATCCGTTTATCCCTTCTGTGATGTTGATGTCGGCTCTGTGGGTTGAGAGACGCCTTCTTCCAAAATGTCGAGACGGCTGATTGAATCGCTCATATTCGCTTCTGTTTGTTCATAGGCTTTTAAGAGCTCTTCTTTCGACGTTTCTTCCTCTTTGGCATAAGGATCATCCATCAGCTCAAATCCATCCGGAGCCGGTCCTAAATATTCTTTTGTATTGCTGGTATCAATCTGACCCAAAATCGCCCGAGCATCCACACCGTCTATGATGTTATCTGCCGGTTGTGATTCGATTTCGGGTAAATGAGCCAGTTCCGTATCAATGACTTTTAAAAAATCTTCCAACCCTTTGCGACCGTCTTTCAATTGCAATTCAATGACTTCGGCCAACAGCTGGTTGTCCAATAAGTTTTGAATGTTTTCTTTTAAAGAACGCATCATGTCAACAATAAAACCGTAATGCGGATAAGCCGTCAGTTCGATATTTCCCATATGAATGCATCTGGCAGTTACCCAAGCAACAACTTGTTCATACAATGCTTTTTCTTTTAAGTAATTGGCAATTTCCCAGTTTTTAGGTGTTTCTTCTTCGACCGTTATTGTTTCTTGAACCATAGGCGCCGCTTCGGGTTGCGGTTCGTAAACAGCTTCTTCAATCGCCTCCGTTACAATCGGTTGAGGCATTTCTTCCGGACGGTTTTCAAAAACATCTGCTTCGACGGACGTATTGCCTTGATCATCTTGCTCATAAACAATGTCGGAAGAGGGATTTTCATCTTGAACATACGTTTGTTCCGGTTGAACGGGGTTTTCCGGTTCGGGAACAATGGCATCGCCGACAATGTCTTCCGTGTAAACCGGTTGAGGCGGTGTCGGTTCGGCGGCTTGAGGCGGCAAAGCCGATGTTTCCAAGATATCTTCTTCCGTCAACAAAGTATCTTCGGAAATGCTTTCGGGATAAACTTGAATATCTTCTTCAGTTTGCAAGATTTCTTCTTGAACGGGTGCCGTATCCGTTTCGGCACCAAGCGGTTGCCCCATATTCAATTGTGTTTCTTCACGAATGAAAGCGGCTGTGTCCGTTACGGGTTGTTCTTGAGAAACGTCAACGCCGGAGGGAACGGGAATATCCTCCTGAGCCGGTGCTTGAGCCACTTCGACGGTTTCGGAAATTTGAGCTTCCTGAACGGGAACCGCTGTTTCAACCGGTTGCATACTTGGTGAAACCGGAGAAATATTGGCTAACAACTGACGTAATTTAGCAACAACTTTGTTCCCTTCATCTCCGAACAAAGCCAGCCAGTATTCAAGTGTTGACAAGCGGTCTTCCAACAAAGTCGGATCAACCGGATCCGTTGCGTTTAAATATTGATGCGCTTCTTCCCATGCTGCCAAAGCGCCGTAATAATGGATGGCGTGATTGGCTTTTTCTTTCAGGGAATTTAATGTCGCGGGATCTATGCCTTGTACCGTTTCCAGTTCGTTTGTTAAAACAGCCGTCCAATCTTGTCCGTAAATTGCTTGAGCAGCATCAACAATCGGTTGCAATGTTTGTTGATCTTGTTGATAAGCGGCTAACGCATCCAGTAACGATTTTAATTGTTCAGAACTCGGCATCTTTCTTCCCTCGCATAATAACTTTATCTTACTATATCGTAAGATAGTTAATGATTATTTAAAATTAAGTATCCTCTTCTTCAATTAAATCAACGGAATATTTTGGAATCGGGTGCATTCGTTTGTTTTTGGCCGCTGCCGTAAAAACAGGCTTTGGCGCACCGGCTTTTTTAGGGGCGCTTTGTTCTTTTTCAACAACCTGTTCCTCGTCCGAAACGGTTTTATCCGGCAAGGGAACAAGCCCTAAACCGGTTTGGTTGAATAAGGAATCTAAAATATGTTCATTGCTTTGCTGCATCAAGGTAATTTTTTCAATTGCCTGATTAAGCGTTTGTTGCATTTTGTCAATGTCTGAATCAACGATAATGAATTTTAAAATATGCGCCGTTTCTTCATTTTGTTGATGAACGAGGGATAAAACCTGTTGTTTCAGTTTTTCAAGATCTTTTTGCCCCATTGAAATAACGGTTTGAGCAACATCTTTAACAGCCGTTTGAGCCATGTTCATATGTGATCCGAACGCATTTCCCATTGTTTCCCACAAGGGAGACAATTCTTCCGCATCAGGCAGTTCTGCCGCCTGTTTTTCCTGCGCTTCCAGCTCTTCCCGTTCTTCTAAATCCTTGTGTTCCAAAAAGTTGATGTATTCTCGGATTTCTTCTCCGCCGGGGAGGCTTGTTAAGGCAATCAGAACTTCTGCCGTCGCTTGTTCCATCAGTAAAGCGTTATACCGCTTGACCGCTTCTTCTCCCAAAATCGGCAGTTGGCGATAAATATTAATAAACCGCTGAGCGATTGTTGTCGGAGATTCGTCTTCTTTCTTTCGACTGGCAAGGAAATCTTTTTTCCATGTTTTGATATCAGCCATTATCTCTCTTTCTTTGCTAATTATGCGATTTGAATATACGTCACCTTATCCAGTTTTCCCAAATCATTTTCCGTTATTTTTGTCCGAGCGTCCGGATTTTTTTGAACAAAAAACAAATCGGAATTGCCGCCTTTTTCACATAAACCCAGTTCAAGTGTTTTTTCGTCTTTTCTAAACAACGCCAAATCACCGTCAGCCGGCCGTTGGCTTTTGTCCGCAATGACGGTTGTTCGCCCGGTCGGCAAAGAAAATCCCAGTCGTTTGGTGCAGGCTTGAATCCCGTAAAGAGCTTCTTTATTGGCAAAGCTGGGTTCAATTTGCAAAGCCGTATTTTGTTCATTTACCACAATAACACCATTTGCATCGCATGTGCCGATAACCGGAATGCGTTGATAAAAATGCATGGCAACCGAGCTGACAGGCAAGTCATTATATCCGCCTTTCGGATGGAAAATGCCGGGCTTACCGGTCTTTTTAAATTCCTGTAACGAACCGGCCATATCCAGTTCGTAAATTTGAATTTGCAATGTTTCAGGCGTATGACCCAACGCATGCGCAATATGTTTAAATTGTTCTTCCGTTACTTCGCGTTGACCCATTTCAATGCGGTGATAGACCGATAAAGTCAACCCGGCGCCTTTAGCAACATCTTGTAACGTTAACATCTTTTCCCCACGAATGTAACGCAACCCGGCGCCCAATGTTTTTAAACCGCTTTTTTCATTGATTTGTTTGCGGCGGTCTTGTTCTTTTTGCCACGCTTGCAAGACTTCCGGTTGAGACGTTTGTTCAACAACGAAAATGCTTTCCTTCGGACAATCCAAAAATTGAGCAATCTGAGCCAATTGTTTTTCATCAATCCGGCGATAGCCTTTTTCAATTTTGCTGATAGCCGATAAACTGACATTCAAAACGCTGGCAATTTCTTTCATTGTCTTGCCGCGTGTCCGGCGAATCATGCGAATTTGGTTGGGGAAAATGATTTCTTCCATAGTCCTTGAATCTCCTTTAAATATAAACTTCTTTCTTTATAGCAGATTTCTTTTTGAGAAAATAGACAAAAAATCAAAAAAGATAAAAAAAATTCACTTTTTATGAATTTAAGTGAATTTTTTTCGAGAAAATCAAAGTCTATTTGTCAAAAGGCGGTGGCGTTTCCGCTTAACGCTCATTCTGATTTTCTTCTTGGCGGTTATCTCGCGTTTCCTCTTGATGAACATCCCGATTTTCGTCTTGACGATTATCTCGGTTTTCCGTTTGGCGGTTGTTTTGATTGTCTTCCGTGCGACGCCGTCTTTGTTCTTCTTGCTCTCTTTGACGTTGCGCTTCGCGTTCCCGGAGAACTTCCCTTAAAACCGCAGCTTCCTGTGTCAAGCGGGTGACATCCGCGTCGAGTTGAGCAATTTCACTGTTCAATTGAGACAACCGACTGCTTAACGAATCCAATTCTGATTGTTCGGAAGGCGATAAGGTTCCTTTGTTCAATAATGAATTGCGTCTCATTTCAACAGAAATGCGTTGGTCTCGCAGTTCCGCTAATCTGGCCCGTTTGACACGTAATTCATCTTCTTTGGAAGCCAATTCACGCCCTTGGCTTAATCCGCTCAAAGAAGCGGAAAGCGAAGCCCCCGGAATGAGCGCTCCTAACCCTAATCCGACGTGAGCTACCCCTAAAACCGTACCGACAACGGCTCCCAAAGCAATGCTGTTCGTTGCCCCGGCCGTTTTGGTAAAGTATTTATTTTCGGCAATCATTTTTCCGGTTTGGCGGATTGCTGCCGCTGTTAACTTTGCCGGTAATTTAATAACGGTTTTTGTAATTTTCTTCATCGCATAGGTTGCTGCGCGCGTTGTCCATGCGGCTGCAAGTGTCGTACCTTTAATTGCGGCCCATGAGGTGTATTGGGCTGTTTTTACCAAACCGATTAACGGAACAGCAATAATGCCGCCGATTCCGCCCGTAGCTGCCGTAAGTGCCGTTAATTTGGCCGTGACCGCGTCACCGGCCGAATTAACTGAATTCGCCAATCCGTCACCACCGGCACGGATTCCTTGTTCGACGGTCTTCCCGGTTTGATCAACACCTTGTTCCGCTAAATCAGCCACCTGATCTGTTGAATGTTCAACTCTGTCAGCTGTGTCATTAAATTTTTGGCGTGTGTTGCGACGAATCAGGCGAGATTTTGCTTCATCACTATGGTATTTCGGCAGCCCTTTCCCCATGATTTCCGCGCGTTCAGAGCCGACTTTACCCCATGTCTCATCATAAACAGCACTTGTCAAAGCAACCGGTGTCGCAACAACGCCGGCAGCCGTTGCAACAGCTTGTATACCGCCGGTGCTTTCCAAGTTAATTCCGGAAATTTCACCGGTCGTTTCATCAATGGACTTGATGAGATGGAACGCAAACCAAACAATAACGATGCACATTAAAATCAACAATCCACCGGACGCAAATTTAAAGACGTCAAATAATTGGACAATATTGTTTTCAGCCAGCGCCGTTGTAATCTGTTCAGTGTCATCTGCCAACGTGACATAGAACATTTGAACCAAAATAATCAACATGAGGGATAACGACAAGAACGTAAAGAGGGAATACAACACCATTTTAAAGGCATTGCCGGCATATTTACGTGTTGATTTGAAAACAAAAGCGACAATCAGGAACGGCATGAGCGTTGCAACATAACCGATTCTGAAAAAAGCATCAATTAAGTAGAACGGGAATAACACCGTTATCACAAAGAATGTAAAGATGATAACATTTCCCGTTATCCACATGGTAAAGTCCGGTATCTTTATTCTGTTTGGTATGCCGATAATCCATCTCGGCGGGAAAGTATGGGCACCGTCGGTTCTTGAATAACAAGACAATGCTTGACCGATAATCATTGGCGGTGAAACCGTGCGATACAATGAACAAATGATACACAGCATGGAATTTTTCAGCTGAGGCGAAAAGGCGCGGTCTTGCGCATTAGCAAGTTGGAAAGCCGTCACACGGTCCATATTTTCGGGCGCAGGAACTTGTGTTTCGGGGTTGAGCATGGCCGTACAATAAGAACATCTGTTGGGCGGAACATTTAATTCTTCGGATAATTTTTCATCAATTTTGGGCGTAGAACTACCGAAAGCTGCCACATCGGACATCTTCATGCTATACCCGGCCGAGAATGAAAAAATCGGCGTTAAGATTAAGTCAAACACTTGACGTACCGGTGACATCAATAGAGCCGTCGCCACAATGACCAACAAGAATTTTTGGAAAATATCTGTCCAAACCTGACCTAAATCCGTGAAACCCCATGTGGAAAGCATCTGCAAAATCTTGAACATGAGCCAAAACGCAAAGCCCAAAGCCAATATTTTTAAAGCATAGCCGTTTTCTTGCACTTCGTTGTAAAAAGTTGTTGCAACTTTATCCATCCCTTCAATAATTAAGTAGGACATGTCGCAAGACCAACAGTCATCTTGAACTTCTTTTAACAGTTCATGTGGACTTTTGCACAATTTGCTTCTGCTATTTTCTTTTTCTTTTCGTTTTAACAGATCTTCAAATTGTTTTTTTAACTGATCATATTGGCGTTGCTGTTCTTGCGTTCGTTGATCGGCCGGAATACGCCAAATTGCATGAAATTCTTGCCCGACACGCTGAATTTCGGCGTCTAAATTTTGAGCGAATGCCGTTGAGGCCGGCAACAAAGTACACAATGATACGGAGATGAATAAAATCGCCAATACTTTTTTGATGTGGTAAAAGGCATGCGTTCTGTAAAGCGCATAGCCGAGACACAGGATGATGACCGGAACGGCCACAACCCACGCATAGGCAAAATAATGATAAATTCCCGTGTACGCGAACAAAGAAATGAACGAAAAGAGGATAATCAGTTGAAGCGCATGTTTAATCATTGTTTCCCTCATCCATTATTCTTTGTGATGGCATTCATAGCCTCTTCTTTTGCCTTTTTCTTCATGGCAGCAGCGACGGGCGCTGCACCGGCAGCCGCCGCAGCATACGCGATGGCAGCATAAATAAGGGCTTTGGCGACTGATTTGGCTTTTTCAACCATGCCTGCTAAAATGGAGGTGGCCGCGACACCGGATAAAAAGCCGGCGATAATTTGTGTTCGTTTCGAAAGCGCATACATGTAAAAACATAAAATCAAGAAAGACAAACCCGATACGGAAAATCCGGTCATTTGCCGAATAGCGTCAGGGCTGGCATCTTGGTAAATGGGGTTTAACAAAAGGTTATACCCGCGAAGTTGTGTAAAGCCTTCGACCGTTGAAACAACAAGGGCAACAAAGATGCAGGCAATTAATATCTGAACAAGGGACGAGAAGAACAATTCCCATGCGCGATAGGGCCAATCTTTGGTTATGGGAAATACCCATGCGACGACGAAGACCGGGAATAAGATAACGACAAAACCCAATCTTAAAATCGCGTCGATAAAATAATAGGGAAAGAATAAGACGAGCATGAAGAAAACGCCCAAAACGACAAAGCCCAAGAAGAACCCGGTAAAATCAGATAAAGCGATCATCCGCAGGCCGAGCGCCCGCCCGATGTCCAAAGCAACCTGAATACGATAAATGAGGTTTTCAAGTTGGGTACCGACAGCGGCCGGAAGCGCCGGATTGTCCGCAAATGTTGTTCCGACATTGACATTCGAACCGACCGCGAAAGCCTGATCATTGGCACCGATAATACGCATGGATAAATAAACGAAAATCAAAATAACCGGCTCAACGATCATATTGACGAACTTCATCATGACTTGCGTGTTGGCCAAGATAGCTGCCGCAAAAATGGCACGCATGATACGCCCGGTCAGGCTGACCCAATATTCCGTGTAGTTCGGAACACGAAAGCTCATGAAAAAAGAGAGCGTTTTATAAGCAATCCATAACGCTAAAAAGACAGCCAGAAAGTTTAAAGCAACACTGCGCATGTTTTCATACGCCGACTCTACAACTTTTCCGGCGGCTTTGTAAACCGCACCGAAAACCTGACATGACCAGCATCCGCGAATCGAACGCATTTCCGCGTCGGTTTGATTGATGTCGTCGTTAATTGTAATTGTACAGGCAGACAGCAGCACACATCCCATTAGGATGAGGAAAACATAGAATACTTTTTTATTCAAGATATGTTTCAATATGTTTTTCATGGCTGCTTATGCCTTTATTGGTTTATGCGTTTGCCGAACCTGACCCTGAACCGCTAGAGCTACCGCCACCGGAAGCACCGCCACCGGACATACCGCCGACCGAAATGTTCGGACTACTTCCGCCACCGACGTTTCCGGCAACGGAAATGTTCTGTCCGCCACCACTCGCACCGCCGGAACCACCAAATGGTTTCGGAGAACCGGAACCGCGTGTTGAACCGCCGCCTTGTGTCGGAATGGACGAAGCAACTTGTCCACCGACACTTCCGGCTTTATGCGAAGCATAGGCAGATTTTGCCATACGCCAGGCTGGTTTTCCGACAAATTTTGCGAATTGAGCCGTTTGTGCAGCCATTGCATTGCCTATAGTGGAGCTTTGTGATGCCCCGCCGAAAGCAGAACCCAAAGCCGGCGCCATGCTGACGATTTTGCTAGCCATGACAGCAGCTACGAGTGTGACGAAAACGCGGACACCGCTGAACGCCATTAGCTCCACAGCTTTTTTAATTTCCCCACTTATCAGAGCGTTAAGGACGGTGTTTGGTTCTATTCCTGCCATCATCAATCGGATAGCAATGACCATTAAAACAGATAAAGCTACTAAGGTGAACATGGCCGTTACCAACATATCCCAGCCGCGTTTGACATACTCGCGCGTGACAGGGAAAACCCAAAACAAAACATATAAAGGTGTTAAGGCAATAATAAAGCCGACCCGCACGATAATATCAACTAATTTAAAGGGGAGAAGAACATAAAGGAAGAAAAAGCCGATAAATATCAGTGCGCCGATGAGCATACATTCGATATTCGGAAGAACATACCAGATAAGATTTGTTGTAAAGGCACTAACGAAATATGTTGCGCCGATGGCCATGCCGACAATAAGTTCCAAACTCATTGTCTTAAGCATACATAAAGTTGTGTCGTAAGCTTGCGGACTTAATGCTTTTAGTTGACCGTCTTGGGTGTAAAAACGACTGTCATTTACATCTGTGGCCGTACATAAAGGATAGCGTGTTCTTGAAACTCTGGTTCCATCCCTTGAAATTTCGGTCACATAGCCGTTGCTTAAACCGGCGCTGTTTAAAATTTGGTTGGACAGTCCGCCGGAGAAGATAATAATCGGATTGACCGTATAATTAAATAAGAAAGATATGGAAGACATTAAAATGGCAGCCCCCACAACCAATCGGCCGATTGCCTTGAATAAGGTTGTCATTAATTCCCCGGTGTTTGGGACATTTAATGTCATAAAATATTTTAATACAATCCATGCAATCCAAAGCGCGCCACCGGCCGCCAACAACGACAGGAAAATCGGCGCCAATTGTGTGTAAATTTGCGTGGCAATCGTGTTAATAACGTCAAAAGCGGCCGTGTACAACGGACAGAACCAACAACCGGAACCGCCGTAATTAATGTAAAGGTATAAAATGGCCGGAAACAAAGCCGTTGCAACCATTGTGGTGCCGATAAGGGCTGCCACGCCAATGGCATAAGCCGTAGACGGCAAACTAAAGAGAGTTGCTAAAAAACCGACAATGGAGCAGAGAATTTTTTTCATACTGGCCTCGCTTGATACAAATAAGAAAATATTTTCTATATTATTATAGACTTAAAAATAACATTCGTCTATTATTATTTTATAGTTTTTGGATGATTTTTTGATAAAAAGGATGAAAATAATGTCTGAACAATCGGTTTATGACGATCAAATTTTGGAAATTTATTCGAATCTGTGGCAATACAAAGATCTTTTGAAAGGATCTCCCGTTTTAGAGCTGGATCCGACTTTGGTAACGCCCGAAACAAAATCAACGCTGATGCCTCAAATTGATGCAAAAACGAAAGCAATCATTGCGTATTTGCTCGGGTTGCATGAAAGCGGTGTTTCTGTTTCGGCGATGGCGGGTGCCATAGAAAAACATTATCAAAAAGATGATTTTTGGCGGCGGTTGTTGATGAAATATGCCGAAGCGGTTCATGCGCGCGAATGGTCAGAATTGCAAGATGAAAAGAAGGTGGTTGTCGAACAGGTTTCTTCTTTGAGCGAAAAAGTTGCTTCTTATCGGCAAGAAAGAAAAGAGATTGTTCGGGCTTTTACGGCGGCTGTCGAAAAAGAAAAGTTTCCGGTTAATGCGCGAAAATTATTCGTCAATTATTTAAATATGGCAGATAAAAATCCGCAAGAAGCTTGGTCTGTTTTGACGACAAATCCGGCCTATTTTTCTCCGATTATCACGACGGATTCTGCCGGAAAGGTTGTTTTGTCCCCTTCGGAGGCCAAAAAACAAAATGAAAAACTGGCGCAATTTTTGAAAAAATTGAAAGCGTAAATATTTTTGAAAATGATAGACAAAACAGCTTTTTCATGCTAAAATGAGTTTATTAAAGCATAAAAAGGAGACTTAGAAGATGGCGGACGAAAGATTAAATGATTTAGAAAATGCGCGGATGATGGACGACAACGGTATCGTCGATACGGGCGATTCGGAAAGAGCGCAACAAGAAAACTTGGTTACACAAGCCGTGAAGGCGCGTTATGAAGAAACGCGCGCGAAACGGATTGCCAAACAAAATACATACACAACTCTTTTGGGCGAATATAAGGTGCTGGAAGGAAAATATGACACCAACCGTTCCGGTAAAAAATTGTCCCTGTCATTTAACTTTCCGAATGATCCGGCCGGTTTGGAAGCAGCCTTGGATAATGATGCGGAATTAATTAAACTAAAAGCCGACTTGGATGTCGAAAAGGCGAAGCTGGATGCGGCAGAGGCTGAATATCGGGCGGAACAAGCGGTTGAAGAGGCTTACAAAAAAGAATGGGAGGGGCTGAAAGAAGGATTGAGCGCCGGCAAGCCGATTGGAACCGTTTTAAATGAAGTCCCTATAACCAATGAAGAACAAGTGCGGGAACAAGCGCGCCATCCGCAAGAAGAAAATGAACCGCCTGTTCAAGAACAAACGCCGCCGGAAAATGAACAGCACAAAGAGCCGGAACCTGTTCAAAATGGGCCTCAAAATATGGACGATCCGATTCCGGAAAGTGCTTTGCCGAAAGCTGAAACACTGCATACGCATGATTTTGAAAAAGGTTACATGCCGGGGGCTGAAAGAGCTGAAGTCCAGAAAAATAACCCGGATGCTGACTGGGCAAAAGTCATGGAGCGTGTCTTAAGTGAACAGACCCCTGAAGCAATCGTGGATGCTATGTTTGTCGCCCTTTTGACATATCCGTTGGCTTTGGCGGCCTATCATGCGGAATTGCATGCGGCGGAAAAGAAAGGAAAAATCAAATACGTGGATGAACAGGCGGCATCGTGGAATAAAACGATGCGTTCATTAAAAGGTTTGTCCGAAGCGGATGTATTGCAAGCTATTCAAGGCGATTTTCTGCACGATCCGGAAGGATTGATTGCTCGGTATAATAAAGATGTCTATGAAGGATTGAAAACCAATGAAGACGGACGTTATACCGGAGAGCAAGTTTCGATTTTGAATCAGCGGATTGCGGATAAAGAAGCTGAATTAAAACAGACCAATCCGGAATTGTTTGTCGGGATAGAACGCGGTAAAGACGGGCGCTATTCTGCGGAAGATGCTGAAGTTTTCAGAACGCGGTTTTTAATGCATATGCATCCGGATTTGCTCGCCGGTATTCAAAAAGATAAAGACGGTGCTTATTCCGAAAAGGATGTTGCTTTGTTTAAAGAACGTCTTTTGACGAAGAACTTTGAAACCGTATATGAACGTCAACCGACGATTCGCGAACGAGTCGGTATGGTCGGCGGCTTTAAAAACAGAGATCAAATGAATTCGTACATTAAAGCGCAAGAGGGCATTTACGGTTTGGCTTTGGGGATGACGGAATTAGCCATCAAAGAGCAGCGAATTCCCGATAGCATTACACATGACATGGCCGGTGCTTGGGAGAACTTGCGGAATGCCAAAGGACCGTTTAAAGACTTAAAGCCGGGTCTTGAAAAAGCATATGTGGATGTGCCGACTGCCAGAGAAAAATATCAAGAATGGCATGAAAAATTACAAGGCCGGACTCAAGAACGGGTGGAACCGACGGCAGCGTATACAATGGCTGCCCCGCCACCGCCGGAATTTCATATCGATCCGCAAAAGGGAACAGAGTCTCCTTATGTGGCGCCGACGCCGCAGGCACCGGATATCTTCATTGCGCCTCAACCGGCAACAAATTCGCCTTATGTTGCGCCAACACCGCAGGCACAGGACGTCTCTATTGCCCCGCAACCGGTTAAGGACGATGTGCATGTAACGGAAACGGCGGATGTCACAAAAGAAGCGGTTGCCCCGAAAAAACGAGACGAATCTTATAGCTTTGTGTCGCCGACATTGAATGCGCCGCAGGTGGAAAAGCCGGCCAATCAGATGCCGGAAAGGACGCCGCCCGCGCCGGAACTGGTTGTTCAGGCAGAGGTTTTGCCGGATAATTTTAAAGTTCCGGAAGACGTAAAAAAGGTCGAACCGGTTTCAGAGCAAACCGTTGAAGCGACTCGTCCGGTTCATCCGACAAACGAAACGGGGATGCCGACGTTTGGCGTGACTCCGCCGACACCGATGGCTGCTCCGCAAAATCCGATTCAAATGTCTCAAGTGACGGTCGCATCCGTTGAACGGCCTGAAACGACTGTGAACAGAACGCCGACAACTTTGAATAAAGCGCATGAAAACTTGAATGCGGCCGGAACCATTGATGCCATGAAGACGGAAAAATCCGGATTGGACAAGGTTGTATCGGGTCTTAAATCAAAAGAACAGCATTTGACTGTGGACGGACAGTTATTGTCGAAATTACGACAAAATGTGACGGTTCGTACCCCCGAAAACGGGTTGGGCCGAACAAACGACCAACACAGCATGTAAATCAAAAAGAGGATGACATTCATCCTCTTTTTTTTTAGAAAACAACTTGTATTTTTATGCAATCTTGATATGCTTCAAATAGAAAAGAAAGAGGAAAAATATGAAAGTTGGGCGTTGTTTTATCTTTGGTTTCGTGTGGTTTATCCTTTATGCGATTTGTGTCGGTGCTTTAATTTATGAATTGTTCGGATTAACGCCGTTTGGTGTTTTATTCACATATTCTGCAGAACAAGGGGTTATTTTATATAACCCGTTTATCGATTGGGTCAAACTTTATCGCGCTTTTATGTTTGACCAATGGACCATTGATAATTTGTATGATTTTTCGTTATTGTGCTGCTTTCTTTTATTCTTCCCGGTTTGGTTTTGGAGTTGGCGCCGGTTATGCCGGGTCAAATGGGGGGCTTTGTTGTTCAAGCCGTTTAAAAAAGCGGTTCAAAATACCGGTAAAATCAAATTAATGCCACGAAAAAAAGGATTGGAAAGACCCAGAGCGCTGGCTTCTACGGGATGGATGCCGTCTACCGGTGCATTGGCCGGTTCCTCATCTGATTCGGATGACGGTTTGACGCAGACGGAAGAAAGGCGTGTTCCGCAACAGCCTCAACCGAAAGAAACATCCGTTCAATGGATTAACTATTTAAAAGAAACCGCCGGCCGGTATGGATTTGAAGTCTTTGAACATGTTGCTTTGGAAAATTATGTTGTTCCGATTGTGTTGGCAACGGATACAAAGGCGCTGTTGTTTAACTTCTTTGATGAACCCGGGTCGGAATGGGTGGTAGAAGGCAAACCTTTTGAAGAGGGAACTACGCCGAAATGGTATTCTGCGGAGGATCAGATTGTTTCACCGTTTTATCAATTATGTAAAGCGGCACATATGTTGGCAGAAAAAGAACCAACGTCTGTTATTTGTCCTGTTTTGTTGGTTGTCGGCGGTGTTTTGTTAAATCCGGATGCTTTAAACGAAGTCGCGTCCGAAGAAAACGGTGCCGTTTTGACGGATGCAACACTGGATGCTTATTTACAAGAACAAAGTGAACCGGCAAATGAGATGTCGGATATAACCGATGAAGAATAAAACATACCAAAGTATGGTTCTGTGTGCAAGTGAAAAAATGAATAAATTGTTAATTTTTATACTTGTTCTTGCGCAAAAAGTCAGATATAACTAGAATCATACCTAAAGGGGAGAATGATGGAAAAAATGAAATTACTTTTTGTCGGCAGTGAAGCGACGCCTTTTATAAAAACAGGCGGTTTGGGGGATGTTGTTGCGGCTTTGCCGAAGTATTTGAAAAAAGAAGGCGCACAAGTCAAGCTTATTTTACCGCTTTATTCGCTGATTGACCGGGAAAAATATCATTTAACGAAAATGTTTGACGGTTCTTGCGTTAAAATGGGGAACTGCGAGGAATTTTACAGCGTTTATTACGCTGAAACACCGTGTCATTACGATGCTTATTTCATTGAATTTAATAAATATTTCGACCGTTACGGTGTTTATGATGATAAAAATTCTCATGAAGAATACCGTGACAATGCTTTTCGATATGCATTTTTCTGTCGAGCGGCTTTGCAATTGGCCAAGGATATGAATTATAAGCCCGATATCGTGCATGTACATGATTGGCAAACAGCGCTTATTCCTTATTATTTGAAAAAAGATCATGATCCGTTTTTCGAGGGAACAAAAAGCGTTTTAACCATCCATAATTTACCTTATCAAGGCATTTATGATGCAGAAGTCATTCCGTATGCGAAAATTGATTGGGCAGACTTTAATATGGGGGCTTTTGAAAACTACGGGCGCGTTAATTTGCTTAAAGGCGGGATTCGATTTGCCGATAAAATTACAACGGTCAGCCCGAATTATGCACGCGAAATTTTAACACCGATGGGCGGAGCCGGTTTGCATTGGTTGTTGCAGGAACGTCAGAATGATTTATCCGGTATTTTGAACGGCATTGATATTGATTTGTGGAATCCGGCGAAAGACCCGCATGTCGTGTACCCGTATGACATCAAAACGTATAAAGAGGGGAAACAAGAAAACAAAAAAGTGTTGCGGGATAAATTCGGGTTGCATCATAACAATATGCCTTTGTTTTCAATGGTCGTTCGGTTGACTGAACAAAAAGGAATCCGGATGTTTACGGAATGCATCGAAGGCGTTTTAAAAAACATGCAGGCGCAATTTATTGTGATGGGCGACGGTGAATTGTGGGCAGAGGCTTATTTGGGAAATTTACCGAACTACTATCCGGGACAAATCAGTGTCGGTCGATTCCATGGTCCGACAGAGCATTTAATTGATGCCGGCAGCGATTTTACGTTAATCCCGTCAATTTATGAACCGTGCGGTTTAAAGCAGATGTACAGCCAGCTGTACGGGACACTGCCGATTGTTCGGTCTACGGGCGGATTGGCTGACACAGTTCAAAATTATAATGAAGCGGAAGGAACCGGGACGGGTTTTAAATTTTATGATATTTCGGCATCAGCGCTTTACAATACCATCGGTTGGGCGAACTCGACTTATTATGACCGGCCGGAACATATGGATTGCATGATTAAACAAGCGATGAATCAGGATTTTTCTTGGGGACGTTCTGCGCGTGCTTATTTGAATTTGTATAAAACAACCAAAAGGTAGGCTATGGAAAAAATAAAAGTTGCAATTATCGGGTGGGGAAATGTCGGTCGTTTTTGTAAACAAGCGGTTGAACGAGCACCGGATATGCAACTTGCCGGCGTTGTCAGGCGGCCTCAATCAATTGGCAAAGATATTTCTGAATTGGAAGGGATTTCTGTTGTTACGGATGTCGGGGAGTTGGGAAAAGTTGATGTTGCTTTGGTTTCTATCCCCAGTCGTGAGGCGCCGGATAAAGTCAAAGAAATGATTTTAAAGGGCATTCCGACCGTCGACAGTTTTGATGTCCATGATCAAATTTTGGCAACTAAAAAAGCGCTCAATCAATTGGCAATTCAGCATCGAACAGTTTCTATTTTCGGGGCAGGTTGGGATCCTGGAACGGATTCGGCCGTGAGAACGATTTTAAAGTTAATAGCGCCGGTTGGGAAAACGACAACGACTTTCGGCGGAACAACGGGCGGCCGTAGTATGGGGCATACGGCAGCTGTTAAAGCCATTGCCGGTGTGAAAGATGCCGTCTCTTTAACGTTGCCGAATGGAGCCGGGCGTCATAAACGACAAGTTTATATTGAATTGATGCCGGATGCGGATTTTGAAAAAATAACGGCTCAAATTCGACAAGACCCTTATTTTATTCATGATGCGACGGATGTGGTTGCTGTTGAAAATGTGCGCCGGTTTGATACGTTGAATCATGGCGGCCGTTTAGAGCGGCTGACGCAGGACATTCAACAAACATATACGATTGAGGGTGTCAATCCGATGATGACGGCTCATGTCATGGTTGCCTCTGCAAGGGCAGCTTATCGCGCCCAACAAGCCGGGCAATTCGGTGCATTTACATTTATTGAGCGGCCGTTAATCGACTTTTTGCCGGGGTCGCTTGAAGAAAGATTGGAAGGATATTAAAGGGGAGAAGAACCGCTTCGAGTGGGGCGGTTTTTTGTCGTTGTGAGAGGAGCAAAAGCTCCTCTTTTTTTATATATTTTTACTTGACAAATGTTGGGGGGG
>CALGXF010000047.1 GCA_937935995.1 uncultured Alphaproteobacteria bacterium | reverse complement strand
AAGAAGAATGTACAATAACAGATGCGGAACAATGCGGTGTGTTCTGTACAGAAGGTGCACAAACAACGTCTGTATGTTGTACGGCTGTTTCGGTTGACGGAGATGATCCGACAAACCATGTGTGGGTCGGTGACCCGTATGGTGACGGTTATTGTTGTGCGTCCAAATCTGAAAGTCAAGATTGTTGTGAAGCGACCTCTGGCAAATGGTGTAACGGCGTTTGTTGTAACGGTAACCAAGAATGCGGAGAAAACGGACAGTGTGTTTCATTTTCTTGTGAAGACATTGAAACTTCCGGTAGCGGAACATCTTGCGGTGATTATATAACCGTTGCGCAATTTTACGCTCAAACGTCCGGCAGAATAAAATTAACAACTTTCCGAGATCGGTCTCAATGTGGGGCTAACTGTCATATCTTTGGTTTAATGGATGATTGGGCTCAATCTTATTCTATGGGATGCGAGGAAAGCAGTCATTCTTACACATTTTCCTACGGCGCAGGAAACCACATTATCCAGTTAGTCGTTAATGATAATTGTGCAACGGATTGTTCCAGTTTTACATACACATTAACGTGTGAATAAAAAAAGGAGCCGAAAGGCTCCTTTATTTTCCCAAAATGTCTTTTATGTATTTCATGTGCTTTTCTTTATAAACAGATAAAAACAACAATGAATGCAATAACGCATGTTCATATAACGGCAGCGCGCCGGTATCCATATATAAGTCATCTTCATCTTTTAAGAACATGCGCAAATCATAAGAACATAATCCTTCTTGCATGTCTAAAAACCGATTGATGCCATCCGTATAAACCCATTCGTTACCCACGAGAAACGGTTTAAACGTACCGTCTTCCAAACCGTCAACTTTGCTTTCCATATAATCCAAAATCGGTTTCGGAATCATCATCGGTGAAAAGCCGCCAATGTTGTTAGACGGATTTAACGGTTTTTCAATCAACCGACCGTTATCAATAATCGCATTGTTGCGAACATCTTCCTGCCAAATACCGGTTAATAAAATTTGTTTTTCATCAATTAAAAACGTATCCAGCATCTTTTTTAAATGTCCGTTTTTCGGATCTTTATCAATGTAGATGTCATCCGGAAAAATCATACAAGCATGTTTGTCTTTGGAAAGGCGATGAGCCAATCCCAAAACATGCGCTGTTCCGAGCGGTTTTTTTTGGATAACGTATTGGATACGTGCATCCGCAGGAATTTCGGTTGATTTTAAGGCATCAGCAATGCTGGCCCGCCCTTTTTCGCGCAATTTGGCTTCAATATCAGGGCAAGGTGCCAACGCTTCTTTAAAATTGTCAATCGTTTCTTGGTTAGAGCAAACCAGTGTCACATAACGGCCGCCGGCTTCGAAAATTTGTTTCAAAACGTGGTCAATCAGCCGAACAGAACCGAACGGCAACAAGGATTTATGCGCAATGCCTTTGGATTGGGGATAATTGCGCGTGCTTTTGCCGGCACAAGGTATAATAAATTCGATATTTTCCAACATTATTTTTCTCCCTAGAAAAGATATGCGGTTATGGTACTTAAGAAAAATAAAAAAAGCTAGGCTCTTTTTAAAAATATTTTTTGATTTTTTTTAAAGGCTCTCTTGACGAAAAGAGAAAATCATACTATTTGATAACTACTGCCTTTAGTCTATAAGGCAAACGGATTGATTAATCATGTAAGAAAGGACAAAAAAATGAAGTTCAAACCATTGCTTGACCGTGTTGTCATTCAAAGAGTTGAAGAAGAAAACAGAACGGCCGGCGGAATTATTATTCCGGATACGGCAAAGGAAAAACCGTCACAGGGGATTGTTGTGGCTGTCGGACCAGGTGGCCGGGATGAAGACGGTAAGCCCGTTGCAATGACCTTGAAAGAAGGGGATCGCGTTTTGTTTGGCAAATGGTCGGGGACTGAAATTAAAATTGACGGTCAGGAATTGCTGATTATGCGCGAATCCGACGTTTTGGGTGTTTTGGAAAATTAATAAAGGAAGGGAAAAACTATGCCTGCAAAGGAAATTATGTTCGGCGGCGATGCCAGAGCAAAAATGTTAAAAGGTGTCGATATTTTGGCGGATACGGTTAAAGTGACGCTCGGCCCGAAAGGACGTAATGTCGTCATCGGTCGTCCGTATGGCGCGCCGAAAATCACAAAAGACGGTGTGTCGGTTGCCAAAGAAATCGAATTGGCTGATAAATTTGAAAATATGGGCGCGCAAATGGTGCGTGAAGTGGCTTCTAAATCCGCCGACATCGCTGGTGACGGAACGACGACTGCCACTGTTTTGGCTCAAGCGATTGTGAAAGAAGGCTCTAAAGCCGTTGCGGCCGGTATGAATCCGATGGATTTGAAACGCGGAATTGACTTGGCAGTTTCTGCCGTGATTGAAGATGTCAAATCGCGCTCGAAAAAAGTGTCTACGGCTGAAGAAATTGCTCAAGTCGGTACAATCTCCGCAAACGGTGATCGTTCTATCGGGGATTACATTGCGCAAGCGATGGAAAAAGTCGGCAACGAAGGTGTGATTACGGTTGAAGATGCAAAAGGCATGGAAACGGAATTGGAAGTCGTCGAAGGAATGCAATTCGACCGTGGTTATTTGTCTCCGTATTTCATTACAAATCCGGAAAAAATGACGGTAGAATTGGAAAATCCGTATATTTTGATTAATGACGGTAAATTGTCTAACTTGCAACCGTTAATCCCGGTTTTGGAAGCGGTTGTTCAATCGGGGCGTCCGTTGTTGATTATCGCCGAAGATGTGGAAGGCGAAGCATTGGCGACATTGGTCGTGAACAAATTGCGCGGCGGGTTGAAAGTCGCGGCTGTGAAAGCACCGGGCTTCGGTGATCGCCGTAAAGCGATGTTGGAAGATATTGCTATTTTGACAAACGGTCAGGTTATTTCTTCCGAACTCGGCATGAAATTAGAAGACGTTAATGTGTCGATGTTGGGTTCTGCCAAGAAAGTGTCCATGACAAAAGAAGATACAACCATTGTGGACGGTGCCGGCGATAAAGCAGCGATTGATATGCGTTGCAAACAAATTAAACAACAAGAAGAACAAGCTTCGTCTGACTATGACAAAGAAAAATTGCAAGAACGGTTGGCAAAATTGTCCGGCGGTGTTGCTGTGATTAAAGTCGGCGGCGCAACGGAAGTCGAAGTAAAAGAACGCAAAGACCGTGTGGATGATGCGTTGCATGCAACACGTGCTGCGGTTGAAGAAGGTATTGTTGCCGGCGGTGGAACGGCTTTGTTGTACGCGACCAAAGCGTTGGATGCGGTTAAACCGGAAAATGATGACCAGCGTGTCGGTGTGGACATTGTCCGCCGCGCTATTCAAGCACCTATCCGTCAAATTTTGGCAAATGCGGCAGAAGACGGAGCGGTTGTTGTCGGCAAATTGTTGGAAAAAGCAGATACATCCTATGGATATGATGCACAAAAAGGGGCTTATACCAACATGTTTGATGCCGGTATTATTGATCCGACGAAAGTGGTTCGGACGGCTTTGGAAGGGGCTTCCTCTGTCGGCAGTCTGTTGATTACGACAGAAGCAATGATTGCGGAAAAACCGGAAGAAGAACCTAAAGGCGCTGCACCGGCCGGTATGCCGGGTATGGGCGGCATGGGTTTCTAACCGACGCTTTATCTTTCAAAAAGCTCTCCTTGAAAAAGGGGAGCTTTTTTCTTTTGTTTTCCTATTGCACAAATGAAAATTAAAGCCTAAACTCTTCATATAAAGATATTCACTGAAAATCGAAGAGGAATGCAAATGGTTTTAAAGAAAAGTTGGATATTTGATGCAATTGAACGCCGCCGATATCAAACGATAACGCGTGCTTTGAAACGAACACCTGCCTTGGCGAACGAGGTTTGGATTGAAAAACAAGGTCGAAACGATGAAGAAATTCGTCATCCGGCCTTTTTTCATGCTTTGTTTGAACGAGACTCAAAATTAATTGACGCTTTTTTAAGTGTTCCCGCGTTGGATAAAAATTTGAAAGGCTATAATCAAAAAAATGCTGTTTCCTATATGGCTTATGACGATGCGGATTTGCCGATTATTCAAAAGTTGGTTGAGCATGGATTTGCGTTTGATGAGCACGGTTTTTGCGGACGAACGCCGGCAATGACTTGTTTATTGAACACGTGTGGCTATAAAACATTTGATTATTTGGTTTCATGTGGAGCAGACTTAACTGCTGTTGATTGGGACGGAAATACGTTGTTGCATTTAGCCGCTATGCAATCGGATGACCGATATATCCGCCGCTTGGAAAAGGAAATCGAAGCATGTGTTTTCGGTGATAAAAAGGTTCTTTACGGGATGAAAAACAAAGCCGGTCGAACTGCGGCCCATGAAGCACTTGTAGCTGGAAATTATGATATGGCTTATCGATTGGCGCAAAAAACACCGAATTTTCAGTATGTCGATGAACAAAATCACTGTTTGGTCGGCGATGATATTCAAGCAAGATCTGCTTTCCATGAAATAGCGTCAAGATGTCGGGATATTCAAAAGCCCGAAACAATTGCCGTCCATCGGTCTGTTTCATTTGATTGGAAAAGCAATACGCGTGAAATTGCCTAGTCAGAATTTTAAAGCATAAAAAAACCGATAAATACCCGTCATTTTTTACTTGACAGTGGGGGGGTATTGTAAGATGTTTCTGAATCTGTTTATCAAGAGGAGGAAACGATGTCGGGGTTGAAAAGCTTATTCGGAAAAAATGTGTTAGGGAAAGGGGCGCTCTGTTTAGGTATACATTCCGCAAGCGGGAAAGATGCGTCAAAGAAAGGGTCGCCCCGACCCCCCGCATTTCGCGGGGCGACCCTTGTAAATTTCGTTCAATTGTTGCACCGGATGCATTTGCCGGCCGGGGCGGACGCGCGGGGAAAGCGCCCCGGCCGGTTAGGACGATTGAACCGATTAACGCCTCACCAATGGGGATACCGTTTCCCATGTCCATCGGCCGAGCCACAAATCGGCGGGGCGCCCACCCGCGCCCTTTCGCCCCGCCGATGCCAATTCGGCAGAAGCATGATTGAAATGCTGGCGGTGCTGGCCATTGTCGGCGTACTATCCGTTATTGCCGTCGCCGGATTAACATGGGCTTTTGCCAAGTACAAAGCCAACAATACCATCCACGATGTCCATGTTTGGGAACTTGCTGCTCTGGACAGTAATCAACTCTATGATATGACAACCGGTGAATTGGTTCTTGCCGAATTGGGGAATACGTCTACGCATGGGTATCCTATGGCCATTTGGGTCGAAAACGAAGAGGCTTTTACCATTCAGGTGGACAATGTCCCGAAACGCGTTTGTTCCCTTATGCTTGACATGCTTCATTCAACTCAAACCGTCACCGTGAACAATGTGTTGTTTGACGGATCCGATATATGTGACCAAGAAACCAATTTGATGCTTTTCTATTTGGCCAAATATCAAGGCGATGTGACCCAAACATGTATTCCGGCCTGTTCGGCAGGGGAAACATGTTGCAACGGACAGTGTACGGTCATTCAAACGCCGTGTGGTACAGATGGCTGTACAGATTGCGGTAGTGACTATTGTACGACATCGAACACATGTTGTCCGACGCCGACGGCGACGAAGTGTGGTGACATGGATTGTTGCGACACCAACTGTTGCAACCATGTGTGTTGTCCGGCCGGGCAAGTATGTGGCAACGATGGAAATTGTGCGTGTCCCGATGGAACGACTTGGCATGAAGAAACCGGCAAGTGCCGTTGTCCGAATGGATACATTTTAGTTGATGGCACGTGCCAAAGTTTTTATTGTACTGGAGAGGATGGTTATTGCTATATTAACGGCTTGATTTGCGGAACGCATTGTACAAATACAGATAATGCCGATGCTGTAACATGTACGATCGGCATTTGTCGGGCAGACATTTGTGAAAATGAGTCGGCATTTGGTTATGGCAGCTTTTCGAAAACACCGTATGGTATGGCCGGAAATTGGCGCTGGGGATGTAAAATACCGCCGCGTTACGGATTGAGTAATTGTTATTGGCGTGGGGGCTCGTTCTTTTGTTTTGAAAGCGATACGTTAACGGGTACGGACTCCCGATCTTGTATGATGGGTGAATCAAAGGACTTATCCGTTCGTCGAGGGGTATGTGATTTAGATATTTGTACGCAAGCCGGTGCGGATTATTACAAGTTTACATATCATGGCGGTTGTACGTGGAACGAAGCCGGTGTTTGGTGTTATCCGATTTATGATGGAGAGGCCGTTTCTTATTGGGTATGTTCTAACGGCGGCGGAACATGTTCTGGACATTGTTCCAACCCGCCCAGTTGTGACGGAGCTTGTGATACAGTAGAATGTCCGACCGGAACCACTTATGATGCGGAACAAAAAATGTGTTGCGATGATGCGGTTTGCTGTAGAATGGAAAGACCTATCAGATGTTACAGAAACAATCAACGATGTGCCAACGGATGTTCTGATTTTGCGCAAACATGTGATGACGGCAACTGTTATGATCCGGGCTGCGATACATCTAATGGATTTATATATACATATAATTCCGCTCAAGATTTATATGGATGTTTCCAAGAAAAGACAGGAATTTTTTGCCGAAGAGATAAAACAAAAGCCGGGGCTATCCAGTGCATCGTTAACGGACAAATGTGCGGAACGCAGTGTTCTTATAGCGGCGTTTGTGAATTGCCGACTTTGGAAGTCTGTGCTCCGGATTACGGTACCAGCGGCAAAAAGAAATGCCCGTACAATGCGCCGGTCACACAAACATGTATTTGTGATACAAATGAAAGCGCCGATGTCGGAACATATTGTTGTCCGGCCGGTCATACAGCCGCTGTAACAGGATGTACTTTGTTGACTTGTCCGGATGGTGAAACGTTAAATGAAAACGGAGAATGTCAACCGATTGAATAACGTGCCAGTTTTTTCAAAAACGCCGTCGTTATTTCGGCATCCAACCGTGCATAGGGCATGAAATGACGTTTAAAAGCAATGATACAGGCATCTGTTCCAAACTGAACAGGATATCCGATTTGCCGCAGTCGGTCAGCAACATCTGTCACGGGAAGGTCTGCATTCGGTTGCAACCCGATGCCGGCTTTTTCAAAAGTTGACCAAGGAAATAAAACGCCGGGATCTTCTTTTCGGTCGGGGGCTACGTCACTGTGGCCGAGAACATGCCGAGCCAAAATACCATAGGTTTGCATCAAAGAATGGCATAAATCGATGCCGGCTGTTATTTGTTTTTGCGTAAATCCGGCAAAAAGGTGCCGTGTCGTTTGTCGACACTGAAATTCAATCCCAATTGAACATGCATTCAAAGATGTTTTGTCTTCCCATCCGGAAATACCGGCGTGGAAAGCTTTTAAATCGGGAGAAACCAATTCATGAATAGTGCCGTTCGGTTCAATATAAAAATGGGCGCTGACTCCGGATTCGCGTTGGGTTAAAATAGCGATAGATTGTTGCGGCGGCGTTGAAATCGCATGTAAAATAATGAATGTCGGCGCTTCGGTTCGGGGTTCAAAATGAACAGATGGTGTTTGTATGATTTTCATTTGAGAACACTTCGCATAAAACCATGACACAAAGCAACAGCCAAAGCATCCGATGCATCGGGCGGAATGTGCTCCGGCAAAGTCGGTAACATCCGGCGCACCATCATGTCGACTTGATTTTTATCCGCATGCCCGACTCCGACCACCATTTTTTTGATTTGGTTCGGCGTATATTCCGCAACCGAAATGTGATGTTCGGCCGGCGCCAAAATAATGGCACCGCGCGCTTGTCCTAACTTTAATGTTGATGTCGGATTTTTATTGACAAACGTTTCTTCAATAGCAGCTTCATCGGGTTTGAAGTCTAAAATCACCTGCGTAATGGCTGTATGAATCTCGGCCAACCGTTCGGCCAACGTTAAATCCGTTTGCGCGGAAATAACCCCGGCCGCCACAAAGGTTACTTTTGAGCCTTCTTTTTCAATCAGGCCCCAACCTGTGTGCCTTAAACCGGGGTCAAGTCCTAATATTCGCATTAACCGTTCAGCTTTTCCAAAATTTCCGGAGCAATGTCTGCATTGGTAATCACGCGTTGAACATCATCGTCTTCTTCAATGCCGGCGATGAAATTCATCAATTTTTCGGCAGTTTCCATATCTGTGACCGGCGTTGAAACCAATGTTTTCCAATCTAACCGGCAAATCGTCGGGTCGCCGAATTTCTTTTCCAATTCAGCCCGAACCGTGAACAAATCATCCGGGTTGCAATAAATGGTGTGCGTTTCTTCATCTGATTCCACATCGTTGGCACCGGCTTCAATGACTGCTTCGAACATCGTGTCATTGTCCGCAACCGTTACCGGATATTCAATCAATCCGACGCGTTCAAAGTTAAACGCAACAGAACCGCTTTCGCCCATGTTGCCGCCGCGTTTTGAAAAAGCAGAACGTAAATTCGGAGCCGTCCGCGTACGGTTATCAGTCAATGCTTCAACAATGACGGCAACGTTGCCGGGTCCGTATCCTTCATAACGAACTTCATCATAAACCGTGCTGTCTTCACCGGGCGAGCCTTTTTTAATCGCGCGTTCAATGTTGTCTTTCGGCATGTTTTCGGCGCGAGCCGCTAAAATCGCAGACCGCAAACGGGGATTGGAAGCCGGATCCGGCAGACCCATTTTGGCCGCGACCGTAATTTCTTTGGCCAATTTAGAAAAGACTTTGGCGCGCATTTGGTCTTGAGCGCCTTTTCTGTGCATAATGTTTTTAAACTGTGAATGACCTGACATAATAACTTCCTTTCTTTACGTAATGTGGCGCAAGATTAACATATATACGCCTTTTTTTCAAGAGGGCGCCTGACAATTTTTAGCGTGTTGCGATTAAGTGAGCGCCCAGTCGTACCGGGCGGATTGTTCGACACAAGCCTGTTTCATCGTCTGTTTCCAAATAAACGGCACACAACGTTCCTTCTTTTTCCGCAGGCTGTAAGCGGGTTTTAGCCGCTTTGTCAACAAAGCGCGGCATCGCCGTTTCAACCTGCATCCCAATGATGGAATAATAATCGCCGCACATGCCGATGTCGGTGATGTAACCTGTGCCTTTCGGCAAAATCATGGCATCAGCCGTCGGAATGTGCGTGTGTGTTCCGGCCACCAAAGACGCTTTACCGTCCATAAAAAAGCCCATTGCCATCTTTTCAGAGGTCGCTTCGCCGTGAATGTCAACGATAAATGCTTGATAATCTCGACCAAGTGTGTATTTGTCCGTGATTTGTTTGAGCGCTTGAAAAGGATTGTCAACATCCCGCATGAAGACCTGACCCAGCACTTGAGCAACGGCGGCTTTCCGACCGTCTGGCAATGTGTATACGCAAAATCCGCGCCCAATCGTTCCTTCGGGATAATTTAACGGGCGGACAATATCAACTTCGTTTTGCAATACATCCACAATGTCTTTTTTATCCCATGTGTGGTTGCCCATTGTCATGACATGGATGCCCAACTCTTTGAGTGTCTTATACATTTTAGGTGTTAAGCCGAAACCGTGCGCCGCATTTTCGGCATTGACAACAATAAAATCTAAATCCAATGTTTCTTTTAAGGTCGGCAGGAACGCCCTTAATACTTTTCGTCCGGAGCTGCCGACCACATCTCCGCAAAATAAAATCTTCATTTTTTATACCTTTTTTTGAATAAGATGAGCATACAAAAAACAAGGATAAATTTCAATCAAAAAGAAAAATTTTCCGCTTGACTCTGGGGGG
>CALGXF010000046.1 GCA_937935995.1 uncultured Alphaproteobacteria bacterium | reverse complement strand
CCCCCCCCCAACATCTGTCAAGAGAAAAATGTGCGCCCAAAAACCATAAAAAAACCGCCCCCATGATGGAGGCGGTTACTCTTTATCTGCAAGCTATCTGCCGCTCATGAGAGCATCTATCAACTCTTTGACCGTCGGAATAAATCCGTCTTTATACATCGGATCTTGGGCAAATCGGTAAGCACTGTGGCCGGCAAACATTAAATTGTCTTCCACATCGCCGCCATGTGCAATGTCTTCCAATGTTGCACTGATGCAAAATGAACGCGGATCCGGCAGTCGATTTGTGTGGCCATCCGCCTGACTCCAGCCAGAAAACAAACATTGAGACAAACATCCGACACAATGCGCCCGTGCCTTTTTAATCCGTTGTTCAGCCTCTTTCGATACAAAAATCAACGAATGATCCGGTGTCCGCAATGGCACATCCAACCCTTGTTTCATATATTCCTGCGCCCGTTTAAAATCATGCGCCGTTAAGTAAACCGTATGCGCCTCAGAAACCTTCAACGGTTTGACAAAAATCGTTTCCGGTTTTTCCAAATAAGGCATTTCCGTTTCTTTACGATCAATTAATTCCTGCATAAATCGCGTCCGGACAGCCGAAGAATAAAAACCAGTCGGTGAAAATTGTTGCAAAACCACATCGCCTTTTTTCAAGCTCATCAATTTTTTCTGCCACGTCCGCCAAACAGGGCTTTCCTGTGTCAGCAGCGGTCGCGTTCCCAATTGAAACGCCAACGGTCCGATTTCCGGGTTATCAATGTAATCTTCGAATTCGGCCAAATTCCACACACCGCCAGCCATAATAATCGGTACGGCATTCAGCCCGTATTCGTTCATTTGCTTGCGCAACGCCACCAATCGTTCATAAGGCCGTTCCGGTTTTTCGGGATCTTCGCTGTTAGAAAGCCCGTTATGACCGCCGGCCAACCACGGATCTTCATAAACAACACCGCCCAAGAATTCTTTGCAATTCTTATAAGACCGCAACCACAAGGCCCGGAAAGCCCGCGCACTGGAAATAATCGGATAATAAAAAATTTCATGCTTGGACGCAATTTCCGCCAATCGATACGGCATTCCGGCACCACATGTAATCCCGTGAATAAAGTTTTTCACTTCACCCAACATGTCATCCACCACCGGAATAGCTTCATGAATTCGGGTTTGATATTTAAACCGCAAAGCCCCGAGCGTTCCTTGCACCCGTTCGCTTAACCGATCGATTTTCGGTTGCAACCGATCCGGAATCCGATTTTTAAAATTCTTGACCATATTTTCACAAGAATTCATCACGCCTTCCAAAATCGGAATACTGCCGCCCATTTCCCATAAAACGTTCATGTGAATCCGACCGTTACCGCCGGCCAGCTCATGCGCCAGACGAGCTTGGGCAATACCGCCCTTAATGGACATATCAATCAGCTCCTGATGCCGTTCCTGACGCGTTTTTTTGGTGTATTTTTTCGGAATATAATTGCCTTCATCATCCAGCATATCCGCAAACACGCCGGAAATCGTTCCGACCGCCCCGGCAGCCGCCCAAGCACCGCTGGATCGGCCATCCGATACAGCAACGCCTTTGCCGCCCTCGATTAAAGGAAGAACTTCTTTGCCGGAAATCAAAACGGGGTTTAATTGTTTCATCTTTTGCTCTCTTTCAGTTGGTAACAAACCATAACTGTTTTTTCCAAATAAAGCAAGCATTTTCACCAAATGCCCGTCAAGAACATATTCGTTTATTTTTCAGATTTAACAAATTGAAGCAAACCACGTATCGCCGCTTCATCTCTGTCTTGCAATTCCAGGAGTAATTCCGTCATATCACTTGAGAAATCTTCGTATACAATTTCCGGACGATCCGTCAGTAATTGATAAACTTCAACTTCCAAGATGATGGCAATATCCAACAAAGTCGTTAACTTTGTCAGCTTCTTGCCACTTTCTAAATGACAGATTGATTCAACACTCATTCCGATTTTCTCGGCCAGTGCTGCTTGAGTTAACCCGTGGCGTTTTCTTAACGCCCGAATTCGAGTAGAAATTATAAATGCTAAGTCATCTTTTGTCATGTCAGGATTATCGCCTATTTTTAAAGAATTGAGAATGAATTAAAAGTGTAATTTTTTAATTTTGTTTACCTAGTTTATTGAAATAAAACTTCAATTTCAAAAAAATTTTGGAAAATATTCATAAAGAATTGCGAATCCTTGCGCTTTTTTTAAAACGACTCCGGAAAAATATGAAAAATTATTTCAAACACCCTTTTAACGAATAAGTGTACAAGCAAAGAAAATTTCTCTTTTTGAGACTCGCTTTCACAGAAAACCGTCAAATCCCAGCCCATCCGGCGTTTTTGACCGACGGGTTAAAGACCTTTTGCAAAAGAGTCCCGATTGATCGAAAAAGCCTCGCAAAATCAAAATTACACAACCAATAAAAAAAAGCCTCCCGAAGGAGGCTTTTCATCTTAAAATTTAAGTCTTATTCGGCTTTTTCTTCAGCCGGCTTTTCTGCCGCTTTATCAGCTTCCAAATCCGCGCCGGTTTCTTGATCCACGCGTTTCATGGACAGCTTGATTTTGCCGCGATTATCCATGCCCAAGCATTTGACTTTCACGACATCACCTTCTTTCACGACATCCGTTACTTTTTCGACCCGTTTCGGTGCCAGTTCGGAAATATGAACCAACCCGTCGCGCGATCCCATAAAATTCACGAAAGCACCAAAGTCCATAATTTTAACGACTTTACCGGTATAAATTTCACCGACTTCCGGTTCGCTGACAATGCCTTTAATCCAATTCAAAGCCGCTTTTCCGGCTTCGGAATCAACAGACGCAATGTTCACAATCCCTTCGTCGTCAATATCAATCTTGGCACCTGTTTTTTCAACAATTTCACGAATGACCTTGCCGCCCGTTCCAATAACGTCACGGATTTTGTCTTTATCGATTTTAATCGTCGTAATCCGCGGAGCATTATCGGAAATTTGAGCACGCGGCGCAGCCAAAGCTTCTGCCATTTTGCCTAAAATATGCAAACGGCCTTCATGAGCCTGTTGCAAAGCAATGCCCATGATTTCTTTGGTAATGGATGTAATTTTAATATCCATTTGCAACGCCGTCACGCCGTCTTTGGTTCCGGCAACTTTAAAGTCCATATCACCCAAGTGATCTTCATCACCCATGATGTCCGTTAAAACAGTAAAGTCTTTGCCTTCTTTAATCAAGCCCATGGCAATACCGGCCACCGGCTTTTTCATCGGCACGCCCGCATCCATCAAGGACAAGCAAGACCCGCACACAGTTGCCATCGAAGACGAACCGTTGGATTCCATAATTTCAGAAACAACCCGAATGGTGTATGGGAATTCTTCTTTACTCGGCAACATCGGATGAATCGCCCGCCAAGCCAATTTACCATGACCGATTTCACGACGACCCGGGCTGCCGATACGACCCACTTCACCGACCGAGAACGGCGGGAAATTGTAATGCAACATAAATGTTTGTTTCCATTCACCCGTTAAGTCATCAACGATTTGTTCGTCTTCGCCCGTCCCCAATGTCGCAACCACTAACGCTTGCGTTTCACCGCGCGTGAACAAAGCCGACCCGTGTGCTTTGGGCAAAACTTGCACCTGTGCTTCAATCGGGCGAACTGTTTTTGTATCCCGTCCGTCAATCCGGACACCGGTTTTCAAAACGTCGTTCCGAACAATTTCAGATTCCAATTCATGGAAAATCGGTTCAACCAACACAACCGCCGCTTCATTATCCGCGAATAATTCTTTCGCCTTTTCCTTTGCGGCATTCACGGCATCCTGACGTGCCAGTTTTTCGTGAATTTTATAAGCAGCCGCCAACTCTGCGCCGATTTTTTCCGTTAATGTCGAACGAACCAAATCGTATTCTGCCGGTTTGGCCGGAACTTCCCAAGGATCTTTTGCACATTCTTCCGCCAACTCAATAATTGCTTTGATAACCGGTTGGAAACCGTCATGACCAAAAGCCACAGCCCCCAACATCACGTCTTCGGATAACTCTTTGGCTTCGGATTCAACCATCAACACGCCTTCTTGCGTTCCGGCGACAACCAAATCCAAATCAGATTCTTTGACTTGTTGAATCGTCGGGTTCAACACATATTCACCGTTGATGTAACCGACCCGCGCTGCCGCAATGGGCCCCAAGAACGGCAGACCGGAAATCGTCAAAGCCGCCGAAGCAGCCACCATCGCCACAATATCCGGATTATTCGTCAAATCATGGCTTAACAACGTGCATGTCACTTGCGTATCATGCCGGAACCCTTTGACGAACAACGGCCGAATCGGACGGTCGATTAACCGAGAAATTAACACTTCAGATTCACTTGGTTTGCCTTCGCGTTTGAAAAAGCCGCCCGGAATTTTACCGGCTGCATATGCTTTTTCAATATAGTTCACAGTCAAAGGCATAAAATCTTCAAAACCTTCCATCGGGGTTTTCGCCGCGCAGACAGCTGCATGAACGATGGTATCCCCATAACGAACAATCACGGAACCATCAGCTTGCCGACCTACTTTTCCTGTTTCAATGACAAGCTTGCGCCCTGCCCAATCAATCTCTTTTTTAAATTCTTTAAACATAGACATATTATATTACCTTTCTATCTACCTACATACTTTCGCACCCGCCGTCGGGTGACAAGAAAGGGGCATGACCCTCACGCCCCTCACTTTAAAATCTTACTTACGCAACCCTAACCGTTTGATAAGTGTTTCGTAACGCGCCACATCCTTGGATTTCACATAATCCAGCAACCGGCGTCTTTGCCCAACCATAATCAACAAACCACGGCGGGAAATAAAGTCCTTTTTGTGGTCTTTCATATGTTCGGTTAAATTTTTAATCCGTTCTGTCAAAACAGCCACTTGAACTTCCGGTGAACCGGTATCGCCTTCTTTAATGGCATATTCTTTAATCAGTTCGGCTTTTCTTGCACTTGTAATCGACATCGTTTTCTCCTTTTACATTTGTTTGAAAACTTTGGTAGGGCGAACAATATCGCCTTGCACCGTTATAAACGCAATGAGCGCACCTTCACACGTGGCTTTATAAAAGCCGCCATCTGTTAAACCGTCTTTTTTCAAAGATTGTCCGTGGCTCAAAGCCCGCGCTTCATTTTCTGTCACAGCCAGTTCCAAGATGTCGGTCAGGACGGCTTCAACAGGAATGAGACCTGCTGCGGGAAGTTCACTATACGCGATTTTATTTAAATTTTCAAGTGTTTTCGACTCTTTTATGGAAAAAGGCCCGCACTGAAGGCGACGCAAATAGGTAATGTGGCCGCAAGCCCCCAGCATCCGTGCCATATCTCTTCCCAAAGAACGCACATAAGTTCCTTTACCGCATGTGACTTCGAACAGAGCTTCTTCTTTTTCCATGCTCAACAATTCCAACCGGTCTATCCGAACCAAACGCGGTTTGATGTCAACCGCTTCCCCTCGCCGTGCCAAATCATAAGCCCGACGGCCGTTCAACTTAATCGCACTGTACGCCGGCGGAATTTGCTCAATCGTACCGGTCAGCTGCGGCAAAATCGCCCGAATTTGTGCCGGTGTCGGTATATTATCGGATGTTTCAATGACTTCCCCTTCGACATCATCGGTCGCGGTCGCAGCACCGAATTTGACTTTGAATTGATATACTTTCAAACCGTCCATGACAAAAGAAATCGTGCGCGTTGCTTTACCCAAAGCAATCGGCAAGACGCCGCTGGCCAACGGATCCAACGTTCCTGCATGCCCGATTTTCATCGGATGAAACAAGCGTTTTAAAACGCCGACAACTTGAGTTGATCCCATGTTGTACGGCTTATCAATCACGAGCCAGCCGTTGATATCGTTTTTGAAAGGTTTATCCATGAGCGATTTCCTCTAACGTTTGATAAAAAGCCGCTACATCATCGTAGATAATCGGCAAGTCTTCGGGCGTCGGGTAAAAATATTCCCCGCGAAAGAAAGAGATGGCCGGCGGTTGCAATGCCATCGCTCGTTGAATAAATTCTGTTTTTGAAATCATCTTTTTATTCTTTCTTTATTCTTAAAACAGCCGTCTTCTCACATTTAAATATCCGTGAATTGTTGACAATAAGCCCGAATCTCATTAACTTCATCATAAAACGTTTCATATTGTTTTATATCATGAAAACGAGACACAATCGGTTCAAACACATCCTTTTTCGTATAAAGAGCGATATATAATTTATCTTGAAAAAACGATGCAGCGATTTTATCAACTTTGAAAATCTTATTTATCCGAAGCAATTTGGTCGCTATGCCTTGTGCATAAAGGTTCCTGGCATCCTGTTCCGACCATGCATAAACATCAAAATAAGCATCTTTGCGTGGAAACCGCACTTTTGTCAGTCCTTTTTTCAGATAAAACCACTCTCTTTTTGTGAATACAACCGGCGACGGGAAAAGGCGATTTAATTTTACTTCAATTAACAGGCCATCAAATAAAGTGACTGTCCTTTTGTCAACCGGGATTGTTAATATTCCTTCATACACCCGCGCTTTTTCCGGTTCAAACGCAAGGCCTGTTTCCGTTGCAAAAAAAGTGCCGTATTCTAATTTAGTCGTTAACAAATCCGACAGTTGAAGCTTTCTTTTGAATGAAAAAATATCCAAATTCTGATTGATGCGATTAAATAAGAAACACAACTCCTTTAATTTTACATCCATCTTGTCATCCGAAAGCTTGCCTTTAGAACCCCAAAAATTGACTTGCGGAATGCCAAGCCATTTTAAAAGCTTTTCTTTTGCCTGTAACGCATGCTTATTTTTAAAGCGGAAAAAAAACATATAGACAGAAAATACTCCCACAGAAGCAAAAACAGCTAACGCATTGACAACCCACTCTTCGGAAAGCATCCCTTTTTGGTCCAAATGATTCGCCAAATATCCCCAAAAAAGAACAAATATCACAGCCAATATCCAACTGATTCCTTTTCGGCTTTTCAATTTTCTTTCATCCAGCTGCGGAAAAAGCTCGGTTTGAACTTTTCGGATAAAATCATTTTTTGTCTTGACGACCAAATCGTCCGAAACAGGTTCTACCGGAAACCACAGACCGGGAGAAGCCGAGATTTGTTCGGCTTTTGACGATGCCTCTTCAACAGAACCCGATAACCGCTCATAAAGCCGTTTACCTGCTAACCAAGCCAAAACAAATACCGGATAAAATCCTATTTGCCATATGGAGAAATCATCATTTCCGGAAAGAAGGCTCAAAAGCAACGTGCTTTCTATCCACAAAATCGGGAAAAACCCAACGAAAACAATTTCGCCTTCAGTTCCGCATCCCAACCATTGCAAGTGTTTTTTTTCTGTCGGAAAACGCCGGGAATGCCGACGCATCAAAAATACGTTCCCTGCCCAATATCCGACAGCTCCCAAAACCAAAAAACATCCGCTCGCCAACAAACCGGACATATTAAATACAGCGGGGATATGAAGGAACCGGATCCAGATAAAAAACACAAACAACAACCATAAATACGTTAATCCGACGGCTTTCCAACGGATACGTTCCTGTTCTTTTGCATACAATGATTTCAAATCGTCTGCCAGTTCACAAATTTCATGCATATTTAAATCGGGCATCTCAAACCTCCTGTATTTCCCCCATTATACGGCAAACATTCTTGATTTCAAGCAATGGTTTATCAGCGGCCATCAGATCGATTTTTGAGTGCATGATAAGCAATACGCGATTTGGGGCGTAATTTACCGGAATGTCGAGGCGTAACGGCGGCTTGAAATAATTCCAGCTCTTCTTTGTACAATCCGTAAAAATAACCCCGCCGGGCAATTAACGTTTTAGGCGGCCCTTGTTCGACGACTCGGCCATCCGCCAATAAAATCGCTCTATCCGCTTTTACAATCTCCGCCGGATTATGTGAAATGAGAATCAAAGTTTTATCTTTCCCGAAAGCCAAAATCGCATTTAAAACGTCACGCGCCGTATATCTATCCAATGCCCCTGTCGGTTCATCCATGATGATAATTGATGACGGACGTAAAAAAGCCTGCGCAATCGCCAATCGTTGCTGTTGCCCGCCGGACAAAGATGAAGGCTTGGCATCATATCCTTCTTTGTGTTTTAAAATTTCCTCGTGTAAGCCGGCTTTTTTCATACAAGTTTCGATTTCTTCCCGAGACGCCTCCGGTTTTACATATTGCAAATTTTCCAAAATCGACCGGTTTAAAAAATGCGGGCGTTGAGTCACATATGAAATACATCTATCCAAGTTTTCGCCGGACACATCGCGGATGTCGATTCCGTCAATGCGAATAGAGCCGCCTTGAATTTCCATATCATGTTTTAACAAAGACACCAAAGATGTTTTACCGCAGCCTGTTTTCCCGACAATCGCAATACGCTCGCCTTTGGCAATTTGAAATGACAAGTCTTGAAACAACGGCTTTTGATTCGGATACGTGAACTGTACTTTTTCAAAGGTAATGTCGCGCTCACATTTATCCAGTGTTTTTTGACCGGTTTTAATCGCCAGGGATCGATCATACAGAAATTCTTTCAGAGCACCTTGATAGGCTAATAAATTTTGATGAACTCCCGCCAATCCCGTTATCGTAAACGAACCACTGAACAAGACGTTTTGCGCCGCTCCCGACAATAAGAAAAAGGCGCCCATATCCCTTGCACGCATCGCTACATAAATCGCCGGGATAATGATAGACAACATCGCCGTAAAATCAATGATTTTAAAAACAGAATCTGCTTGAAATCGTTTTTTTTGCAGTTGTTGACTCTCTGTTAAAAAATCTTCTTGCATATTATGAATATTTTTGATTTCTCTGTCACTTTGACGATTGGATCGGACAAAATGCACATTTTCCATCACATCCAAAACCCGTGCGTTATTTTCATAGCCTCGACGCGCGATTTCTTCCATCTTGCCGGCATATTTTTTATTGACTCGATACATCCCGTATCCTTTGACAAGCGTCAATCCAACCAAAACGCTGCTCAAAGTCGGTGAAACCGGCAACAAAATACTTAAACTGATTGCCAAAGTTCCCATATCAATCACGCTGTGAATCATCATTCGCAACGTATTTGTCCCTGTTGAATAAGCTCGTCCGATTGCTTCGGATAAAACACCGGCTGTTTTTTGCTTGCGTGCCAAATCCGGCATGTACACAACTTTTTTCAAATTGTCATAAACAACGTTGTTTCCGTACCGTTCTAAAAACCAATCTTGCCCCATATATGTTAACCGGCGCATGACTTCACTTCCGACAGTTAAAGTCGTAAATCCGCATGCCAATAACAAAGCCGTCGCTGTCATGGATTGCGTCGCTAATACCTGTCCGGCGGCATTGGTCAAAGCCTGCAAAAGAACCGGTGACAAGCTGGTAATGCTCGAACACGCTAAAATTCCCAGACCAATCCAAAAGGTTTGCTTCTTATTTTTCCTGATGGTTTCTTTTAAAAATGAAGACAACGTCATTAAGTTCGTCTTTAAATGACGACTTGAAACATAACCGCGTTGCAGGCGTCTTTTTAAAATCAATGGCTACTCCTTTTTAACAAATCATACCATAAAATCCGATGTTTGTCCAGCATATCATCCCCATCTGTCAAGAAAAAAGAAATGCGCAAAAGCAGCCGTGTTTACGCACAAAAAAACGACCCCGAAGGGCCGTTGTTTTAATCTTCTTTTTCAATATCCGCTTTGACTTTCGGATTGTTAAACAAAGCCTCTATTTTGGCAGCCTCATCAAAACTGTCATCTTTTAAAAACCGAATGTCCGGTGTAATGCGCAACTTTAATGCTTTGCCCATGAACTTACGGAAAAACCCTTTATGTGCATTTAATGCCTGAACAATCGCATCCGTATCCGCTTCACCCACAGGCCGTACAAACGCTGTCGCAATCGAAAAATCCGGACTGATGCGCACTTCGGTCACCATGATGGTTTGCCCTTCCAATTCAGGAACAAACAATTCTTCCTTTAAAAACACATCAGCCAAAATGTGGCGGATTTCTTCCCCTACCCGCAATTGGCGCTGTGTCGGTTCCTTCTTCGTTTTTGTGACCATGATTACACCTTGATATTCAATGTCGGCGCGATTTGTTCGATTTCATAACATTCGATTTGATCGCCTACCTTCAAATCATCGTAATTCGCAAAGCTCATCCCGCATTCAAAGCCGGATTTGACTTCTTTGACGTCATCCTTAAAGCGTTTCAATTGTGCCAATTCCCCTTCGTGAATAACCACGTGGTCACGCAACAGACGAACTTTGGCGCCGCGTTTGACAACCCCTTCGGTTACCATACAACCCGCAATCTTACCGATTTTGGAAACGCTAAAGACTTGGCGGATTTCCGCATAACCCAAAATCTTTTCTTTTTCTTCCGGCGTTAACAGGCCTTCAACGGCTTTTTTCATATCATCCGCTACATCGTAAATAATCGAATAGTACCGAATATCCACGTTGTCGCGTTTAGCGAATTCGCGCGCTTGCGTATTTGCCCGCACGTTAAAGCCGATAATCGTTGCATGAGACGCGTGTGCCAAAGACACATCCGTTTCGTTGATGCTGCCCACCGCCGCGTGCAAGACTTTAATCCGCACTTCGTCGTTGGCAATTTTCGCCAAAGTCCCTTGCAAAGCTTCAACAGACCCCTGCACATCGCCTTTGATAATAACCGGGAATTCTTTGGTTTCGCCAGCCTTAATCTTGGCAAACATTTGTTCCATCGACGAACCGGCCATGCGTTTAACCGTCAAAGCCTCACGCGCTTTGCGTTGGCGGTATCCGGAAATTTCACGCGCTTTGGATTCATCTTCCACCACCGCAAATTCATCCCCGGCCGACGGAACACCCTGCAACCCGATGACTTCCACCGGATCTGCCGGCCCCGCCTTTTCCACGCGCTTGCCTTGATCGTTTTGCAAACTGCGTACGCGACCCCATTGTTGACCTACAACAAAAATGTCTCCGACATGCAACGTCCCTCTGGACACCAAAATCGTCGCCACCGGCCCGCGCCCTTTTTCCATTTTGGCTTCAATCACAGCCCCTTCGGCCGTCCGGTTCGGGTTGGCTTTTAAATCCAGTACTTCGGCCTGTAACAAAACAGCTTCGACCAATTTGTCCAAGTTCATGCGCTTTTTGGCAGACACTTCTACCGCCAACACGTCACCGCCCAAGCTTTCCACAACGACTTCATGGTTCAGCAAGTCCATTTTTACTTTATCCGGATTAGCTCCCGGCACATCAATTTTGTTAATCGCAACCACAATCGGTACACCGGCCGCTTTGGCATGATGAATAGCTTCAATCGTTTGCGGCATCACGCCGTCATTTGCCGCCACAACCAAAATCACGATATCCGTCACTTTGGCACCGCGCGCCCGCATCGCCGTAAACGCTTCGTGTCCCGGCGTGTCAATAAACGTGACTTTCTGGCCGTTTTTCATAGTCACCTGATACGCCCCGATATGTTGTGTAATGCCGCCTGCTTCTCCGCCGGCAACATCCGTCGACCGCAAGGCGTCCAACAAAGATGTTTTCCCGTGGTCAACGTGTCCCATCACAGTCACAACCGGCGGCCGAGAAATCTTTTCATCTTCTTTGTCCTCACCGGATTTCAAAACATCTTCAATATCGGATTCAGCCACGCGCGTTACTTTGTGACCCAGTTCTTCCGCCACAATCTGCGCCGTATCTCCGTCAATTGTTTGCGTAATCGTCGCCATCACGCCCATGTTCATCAAAGTCTTGACAACCACAGCCGCCCGTTCAGCCATCCGGTTTGCCAAATCCTGAACCGTAATGGTTTCCGGAATTGTGACATCCCGCACGATTTTTTCCGCTGTTTTCAAACTTTGTGCATGTTTCAAACGTTCTTTTTCGCGCGCCCGGCGAATGGAAGCCAAACTTCTGGCGCGTTTTTGCGTAAAGCCGTCTCCGTCGTCATCGTCATCATCGCCGGCATAAATCGATGAAATATTGATTTTGCCCGAACGACGACGTTCATCCATGCCTTTGCCTTTTTTAGGCAACACTTTATCATCCGTTACTTTTTTACGTTTAAAAGCGGCATCATCGTCGTCATCATCCTCTTCTTCCCGTTTTTTCTTGACGTCTTTCACAAAAGCCGGCTTTTTTTCTTCCGGCGCCGGCGTTTCTTGAGCAGGAACCTGATTTTCAACCGGCGTTTCTTGAGCAACCGTTTCGGCAGCTTCCTTTTCGGCCAGCCGTTTTGCTTCTTGTTCCGCACGCTCTTTTGCCTTTTGCTCTTCCAGCTTCATAGCATCTTTTAGCAATTTCAGCTTATGTGCCTGAGCTGCGTCCCGTTCCGCCGGTGTTTGAGTCATCGCACTCGGATGAAAAACACGTTTTTTACGCACTTCAACCACCAGACCGGATCGGTTTTGCACCCCGGCGGAGGGCTTCAATTCCAGCTTCCCGCGATTTAATGTCAAGGGGGTTTTAGTTGTTTTTTCTTCACTCATCTTTTACGAATCCTCTTTCATTTTTCCGTTGAAGCGGCGAAACCGCAACACTTCGTTTTTAAAATTTTGCGCCATTTTACCAGATTTCATCACAACATGCACGCAAAAATCGCGCCCGAGCGCATTACTTAAAACATCCATCGGCCAATCGTCGACCCAAAAAGCATCCGGCAATAATCGTTCTATTTTCTCGCGGCCATCTTGCGCCCCGTCCGAAGCTTCGATTAACACATCGAGTTTTTCTTTGCGCGCCGCTTCTTTGACCTTTTCAAAGCCCGCAATCACAAAGCCGCCCTTTTTCGCCAGACCCAGCAAATGTAAACAATGGTTTTCCAGTTGTGAAGCCACCATTTCCGTCAGCCCCGCAACAGGCTTGACATCCAAATGAAACGCTTTTGAAAACATCTTTTTGTCAATCGCTTGCTGCAACAAATCGCGGGAAGCCGTCAACCAAACGCCGCGGCCGTCCAACTTGCCGGCAATGTCCGGATAAACCAATCTATCCGGGCCGACGACAAATCGAATCATCTTTTCTTTGGCCGAGGGAAGGCCGGTCATAAAACACCGACGTTCCCCTTTTTCGGCCGGAACAGATTGTTTTCTAACTTTGCGTACCTTCTTCAAACCAATGCTCCCGCGCTTTCATAATCAACGCACTTGCCGTTTCTTCATTCATCGCATCGGATCCCACGATGTCCATCAGTTCATCCGTTGCCAAATCCGCAAAGTCATCCAACGTTTTGACGTCTTTTTTACCCAACTTCACCAACATTTCCAATGTCAGTCCGTCCAAAGATTTTAAATCATCCGCCAGTTTCAAATCAGCCAATTCTTTTTCCAGATGCGTATTTTTTTCTTCCAGATAAGCCTTTGCCCGATTTTGCAATTCCGTTGCCAAGCTTTCATCAAATCCTTCGATGGTCGCCAGCTCTTCTACCGGCACATAAGCGATTTCTTCAATCTTCGTAAAGCCTTCTTGAATTAACAAGTGAGCAATCATGTCATCCACATCCAAAGCGCTTGTAAATAATTCCACGCGGCCTTTGGCTTCCTGTTGACGATGTTCGGATTCTTGCGCTTCAGTCAGCACATCAATGTGCCACCCGGTCAAAATGCTGGTCAACCGCACGTTTTGACCGCGACGGCCAATCGCTTGAGACAACTGATCATCCGGCACCACAACTTCCACGTTTTTAGACTCTTCATCCAACACGATTTTCAACACTTCGCTGGGCGCCAACGCATTGACGATAAATGTCGCCGGATCAGAAGACCAATGCACAACATCGATTTTTTCGCCTTGCAATTCCGTCACAATCGCCTGAACACGCACGCCACGCATACCGATGCAAGCCCCGCGCGGATCTATTGAAGAATCTTTGGAATACACAGCCACTTTTGCCCGAGAACCCGGATCTCTGGCAACGGCCTTGATTTCAATGATGCCGTCATAAACTTCGGGAACTTCGCCGGCAAACAATTTGGCCATAAATCCCGGATGTGAACGAGACAAGAAAATCTGCGGCCCCCGCGGTTCTTGGCGCACATCCATCAAGAAAGAACGCACCCGGTCGCCGACATGGAACGATTCACCCGGAATCAATTCATCCCGACGCAACATAGCTTCGGCACGACCCAAATCCACAATCACATTCCCCATTTCAATCCGTTTGACGGTTCCGTGAACAATTTCACCGACTTTGTCTTTAAAATCGTTGTATTGACGAACACGTTCGGCATCCCGGACTTTTTGAACAATCACCTGTTTTGCCGTTTGGGCAGCAATCCGTCCGAAATCCATCGGCGGCAATGGGTCAATGATTTCGTCCCCCAATTTTAAATCCGGATTGATTTGATGCGCATCTTGTAAAGAAATCTGAGCGCCTTCTTCTTCCACTGTTTCCACAACAGTCGTATAACGCGCCATTTTAATCTCGCCGGTTTTCCGGTCAATGGTCGCGCGCACATCGTATTGCGGGCCGTATTTGGAACGACCGGCACGAGCAATCGCATATTCCATAGCTTGTAAAACGTCATCGCGGTCGATGCCTTTTTCACGAGCAAGAACATCCGCCATTTGCAACAATTCGGGACGAGGTTGTGTTGTTGTGTTTTCCATTTTGTTTTTCCTTATTTATTTTTCAAAAAAGAAGCCACCAGCTCATCGGTTAAAACGAGCTTGGCTTTGCCAACCAAAGACAAGGGGATGGACAATTCCTGCCCCTCGAAAACCATTTTGATATTTTCCTGTGCCGCGTCCAGCCCCAGCAAGTGACCTTTAAACCGCTTGCGGCCGTTGATGGGCGACAAAGTTTCCACTTTAAATTCATGACCCGCAAACCGCACAAAATCTTGCGCTTTAATCAGCGGGCGATCAATTCCCGGCGACGTCACTTCCAATACATACCGCCGTTCAATCGGATCTTCCACATCCAATAAAGCCGAAATCGCTTTGGACAAAGCCTCGCAATCCTCGACTTTCATATCCTGCCGGTCGATTCGTTCCGCCATCACCTGAAGCGTGCGGTTCAAATCATCGCCTTGAAACAAGACGCGCACCAATTCATACCCCATGTCTTGAACTGTGGGTTCAATGATGTGTGTAATTTTTGAAATGACATCCATTTCTGGTTTCCTTTTTCTATCAAAAAAGGCGGGGTTTTTGACCCCACCCTCTGTTATTTTTGAGAATGTATTTTCTTTATAACCGCTTTAAATCGAAATTGCAAGTCTTTTTTTAAAAAATCCCCAAATAAAACCGGCGATAAAATTTTCTTGCAGAAAAATGTATTCTTTTTTATACTTTGTCCGTTGCCGGAAGTTTCGGCAATGGGATTCGAAAATCCCCTTCAAAGAACAATCCTCCGTTGACGGGGGAGTGTGTGAATATATTGAATAAACACAGCCGATCTTTGAGCGGTTTTTCGAACTCCCCCACCTTGACCATCAAGGTGGGTTTTGTTTAACCACAAAAAAAGGAGTTTGAAGCATGCAATTTATAGATAAAAATCAGGCCCGCGCCGAACGAAAGCAATTCCGATGCGATTTGGGTCTTCATTTGGCACAAGTCCGCACCGAATGCGGCTTATCTGTTTCGGATGTATCCGTTTTGTTAAACCGAAGCGGGTTTTATCTGGAACAATTGGAAAAAGGAAAAGGAGATGTATGGATTCACACCTTACACCTTTTATCCCTTATCTATCATAAAAAATTAATCATCCGGTTGGAATAAAAATAAAGCCCTCTTCGCAGAGGGCTTTTTCATTTTCGCCTTTATGAAATCCGTTTGGCTACCGGCCCTTGCGGCGTGTCTTTGACTTCCACACCCATGGCCAACAATTGTTGTTTCAATGCGTCGGCATGAACCCAATCTTTTGCTAACCGATACGCTTGACGCTTATCAATTAATTCTTGCGCCCCGTCGGGTAAATCGGTTTCCGCTTTGTCTTCCAACAACCCTAAAACCGTGTCAAACCGGCGGATTGCTTGTTCCACCAAAGCCGCATCCGAAGCATTCATCGCTTCAAAGTTTTTGTTCACCGTCGACATCAATTCAAACACGGCAGCCAACGCTTCGGGCGTATTTAAATCCGCATCCATCGCCGTTTCAAAGGCTGTTTGCGCTTTGTCGATTGTTGCGTGAACATCCGGCCATCCGGCACCGTTTGCCGTTTTCAACCGTTCCATTAAATTGTTGAACCGATCGACAGCCGATTGGTTGCCGGCCATGTTGTTTTCCACAAAATCCATCGTTTGACGGTAATGCGATTTCAAATATTCATACCGAATGGCGCGTTTGGAATAGCCTTTGGCCAACAAATCGCGAACAGTATAAAAATTCCCCGCGCTTTTGGCCATTTTTTTACCGTTAACCATCAAATGCGCATTGTGCATCCAAAAGTTCACGAATTGTGACCCGTAAGCGCATTCGGCTTGTGCAATTTCATTGGTATGATGCGGGAAAATCAAATCCACGCCGCCCAAGTGAATATCAAACGGTTGCCCCAAATATTTGTGTCCCATCGCCGAGCATTCAATATGCCATCCCGGCCGGCCTTTGCCGATACGCGTGTCCCAAAAAGCATCGCCGTCCGCCGGTGTCCATGCTTTCCACAAGGCAAAATCCTGCGCATCTTCTTTTTCATATTCATCCGCCAACCGGCCGTCTGCATTGGCTTTTAATTTGCTGGCATCAATATTCGCCATTTGACCATATGCCGGAAACGAGCTGATTTTAAAGAAAATGTCACCGCTTTGCGCTTTGTAGGCGTGGCCTTTTTCCAACAACAGTTCAATCAATTGCACCATTGCTTCGATTTCGTCCGTCGCCCGAATGACAATAGACGGTTTTTGAATGTTGAGCGTTTCAAAATCCTTAAAAAACTCTTCCATATAAAACGTCGTATAATCGCGCAACGATTGGCCTTTTTCCCGAGAAGAACGAATGGTTTTATCGTCCACGTCCGTGATATTCATGGCAAAAGTCACATCATACCCTTTGTACTTTAAATACCGATGCACAATGTCGTAAAACATATTGGCTCGGAAATTACCGATATGGGCATAATTGTAAACCGTCGGGCCGCATCCGTACATGCGTACTTTGTTGTCAACAAGGGGTTTAAATTCTTGTAATGAATGTGTTCTGGTGTTGTAAAATTGTAACATATGAATAATCCTTTTGATTAAAGTTGATATCAAGATAACCGAAATAGATGAAAAGTGCAAGATGTTCGTCCCTTACGGACATCGATCTTTCAAAAGGACTTCCGGGTCGACGCGCACGCCGCGCCATGAAATTGTCAAATGTAAATGAGGCCCCGTTGCCCGGCCGGTTGACCCGACTTGGCCGATGACATCACCGGCTTGCACAAACGTGCCGACCGGCACCGATACAGCGCTTAAATGCGAATATCCCGAAAACACGCCTGACCCGTGTTCTATCAAGATTGTCCCGCCCGTGTAAAATAAATCATTTTGAGCCAATTGAACCCACCCGTCGGCAACGGCCTTGACCGGTGTTCCGGTCGGAGCAGCAATATCAAATCCGCTGTGGTCACCTTTCATGACGCCGTTATATAAACGCTGTTTACCGAAAGGACTCGAAATACGCCCTTGAACCGGCCAAATGAAACACGTCGGCACAGCAGAACTGTCTTGTTTTTCACGCGCGGCGTCCAAAATTTTCTGTTCTTTTGCAATCCGTTCCTGTTCCGACAAAGAAGGCGTTAATGTGTTTTGCGGCACGCCATCAATTTTTTCCGAAGTCCACACACGCGGAACAACCGGCCGTGTCAGCGTTTCAGAACCGAACCACCCTTTTTCCACCCGAAAAGTCAATGCATCCGTTTGTTTGCGACCGACACCAAAGACAAATCTCCCCGATGCGTCAGGTTTGAGTTCAAAACCACGATGATAAATCCGCTCGCCGGGTTCTGCCTGCCCGTACACAAGCTCTCCTTGCGGCAACGTCTCCGGCAAAGTCACCGCCGCCGCCGGGATTATCCATAAAACAAAAAGCAGTCCCCATTTCATTTAAAACAAGCTCCCTTGTTCCGGGACGGTTGGCCGGGATTTTGGCGTTCCTTTCGGACGCGTTGTCACCGGGACGGCGCCGTCTTTGAAGTGGATAGTCAATGTCGGGTGCGTTTTCGCGTTTTGAGCCGATGTTACCGGCGTTTCCCGCGCATCCGTCACAAAAGCAAACCCTTTATCTAAAACACGTTCATAAGAATTGGCTTCCAACAACCGCACCACATGGGTAAATCGGTCGTTTAATCGGCTAAACAATCCGTCAAATGCCAACGTCAGCCGTTCGGATTTGTCATCCAGTCGTTGAGCATATTGATGAACGATTTCGGTTAAATTCGGCAACCCGCGCACCAAACCGTCCAATTTCAGTTTCTTTTCTTCGGCCAAGCGGTACAGACTGTCCATCAAGCGGCCTTGAATCTGCGTCATTTGCATCATCAGCTCGGCACGGACGGGAACTGCTTTTTCGGCCGCCCCGGTCGGTGTCGGCGCTCGTAAATCCGATGCATAATCAATCAGTGTGGTATCCGTTTCATGCCCGACTGCCGAAATAATCGGTATCGTGCTGTTTGCCGCTGCCCGAACAACGATTTCTTCGTTAAAACACCACAAATCTTCCAAACTGCCGCCGCCACGCGCCACAATCAACACATCCGGCCGGGCAATTCGGCCATCCGGCGTTTCAATTCCTGATGCCGGAATCGCGTTAAATCCGTTAATCGCGGCCGCAATTTGAGATGCTGCGCCGTCGCCTTGCACCAAAACCGGCCACAAATACACCTGACGCCCGAACCTATCTTTAATCCGATGCATGATGTCGCGAATCACCGCGCCCGTCGGACTGGTAACCACACCGATGGTTTCCGGCAAAAACGGAATGGCTTTTTTACGCGACGCATCAAACAACCCTTCGGCCGTCAGTTTCTTTTTCAATTCCTCCAGCATTTTCAACAAAGCCCCGATGCCGGCCGGTTCTGCCGTTTCAACAATCATTTGATAATTTGACCGCCCGGGATATGTCGATAAATGACCGGTGCAAATGACTTCCATCCCCTCGACAAGCGCGTCACTGGTCGCTTTTGAACACCCGCGCCAACAAATCGCATTTAACACGCTGTCCGCATCTTTAATCGAAAAATAAATATGACCCGATGCCGCCCGCTTTACTGCCGACACTTCGCCTTTGACCTTGATGTGCGCAAAAGCCGTCTCCACCAGCCCTTTCAAAGCCAGTGATACGTCCGTTACAGATAAAATCGGCGTTTCTTCCATTTACTTTTGTCTTAACCCTTTGTAAAAATCCTTCATCAACCGAGCGCATTCTTTTTCACAAATGCCGCCATACACTTCCGGTTTATGATGACACGTCGCGCATTCGTAAATCTGTGGCCCATGCTCGACCGCACCGGACTTGGGATCATACGCGCCGAAATAAACTTTATCCAGCTGACCCCACGAAATCGCCGTCGCACACATGGCACACGGTTCTAATGTCGAAAAAATCGAATACCCGCTTAAATTATACGAGTTCAGCAAATGCCCCGCTTGACGCACAGCCAATACTTCCGCATGGGCCGTCGGATCGTTGCCGCTGATGACTTCATTGTGGGCGCAACACAAAATCTCGTCCGTTTTGGTATTGAAAATAACCGCGCCGACCGGCGTTTCACCGGCATCAAACGCATCTTGAGCCATTTTTAAAGCTAATCTGGTGATGTCTTCGTTCATTTTTCCCTACCTTTTTTTGTGGAATAAGCGTATAGTACCATAATCATGGAAACAAAAAAAGAAAGAATTGCAAAAATTATGGCGCACGCGGGATGTTGTTCTCGCCGAGACGCCGAAAAATGGATTGCCGCCGGCCGTGTCTCGGTCAACGGACAAGTTATTTCAACGCCGGCAACTTTAGTCGATGAAACAGACGTGATTACCGTTGACGGTCGCTCCATCGGCGGGAAACAGCCAGCTCGGTTGTGGTGTTATCATAAGCCGGCCGGCCTTGTCACGACTCATAAAGATCCTGCCGGACGGCCAACCGTGTTTGACAACTTGCCCAAAGGATTGCCGCGTGTGGTTTCCGTCGGGCGGTTGGATTTAAATTCCGAAGGATTGCTTTTGCTGACAACAGACGGAGAATTGGCGCGGTCGTTGGAATTGCCGTCTCGCGGGTGGAAACGCAAATATCGCGTGCGCATTCACGGTAAAATGACGCCCGAAATCATCCGCCAATTACAAAAAGGCATCACAATTGACGGTATTCGGTATGCGCCGACAGTGGTTGAAATTGAACCCAATCAAGCGCAAGGCAGCAATCAATGGATTCTCGTGACGTTGACCGAAGGCAAAAATCGGGAAATTCGGAAAATCATGGCACATTTCGGCTTTGATGTCAGCCGGTTGATTCGCGTGGCATACGGGCCGTTTCAATTGGGGAATTTACCGGCCGGCGAAGTTCGGGAAATGCCGGCAAAAGTCATTAAGGAGCAGTGCTGATGCGCATTGTGAGCGGGACTTATCGCGGTAAAAAGCTGCAAACACCGACGGATGAACAAACGCGGCCGACATCTGACAAAGCCCGCGAAGCTTTGTTTAACATTTTAGATTCCCGTCTTTTAAAAGCCGGACAAAAATGGCGGCAATTGACTTTTCTGGATGTCTTTGCTGGAACCGGGGCTGTCGGAATAGAGGCGTTATCTCGCGGTGCAAAAGAAGCTTTTTTTATTGAAAATCATGGCCCGGCAATTGCCTGTTTAAAAGCCAACACAGCGCCTTTTCAAAATGTCATTATTTTAACCTGTAATGCCGAAATGCCGCCGTTTCGCGCACATCCTGTCGATATTGTGTTTATGGATGCGCCGTATGCCCGGCAGTTGTGGGAAAAAGCATTGACGGCTTTGCACAAAAACGGGTGGATTGCGCCCGAAACACACATCATCATTGAAGTCGAACGCAAAGAAGAAGTGATTTTACCGGCCGGATTTCGTCTTATCGACGATCGCCATTACGGACGAAACCGATTGATTTTTTGCGAACTTGTTAATGAATAAAACTGGCAAAAGAACGCGGCCGTGCCAATAACTGCCATTTCGGATCGTCCGGAAAGTGCGTTTTTATCATTTCCTGCGGTTTTGTCATAAACCACCGATCATCCAATTGGCGATTGTTTCGTTTCTTTTTCACATTTGTCAGACCGCTTTCACGGCGTTCGATTTCCCGTGCATGTTGCCGTTTGGAAACAATGTTACCGCCTTCTCTGTAATCCCCCTGCATGGCCCATGTCGGGTCCACAAATTCCCATTTGCCGTCAATCTTGACCGCATTCCATGCGTGCCGAAAATCACCTTTGTTCCGACTCGTCACGCCGTTGCCGGCATATCCCGTAATCACAACGCTGTCCAACCCCGCCATCAATGCCATGCGTTGATACAACTCGGCAATGTCATCACAAACACCGATACGGGTTTGCCAAATATCTCCCGTAGAAATTTCATTTTGTTTGCGTGCACGCATCCGCGGCGAATAATCCATCATTGTATTTAATTTATATTGATCATAGTCGATATGATACACAATCCAAGCCAAAATCACACGGGCTTTGTCCTCTTCCCGAGAATAAGGTTGCACCAAATAATCGACCAACGTTTTCATGTCCGTATCATACTGAACCGGCACGTTTCGGCCGCGCGAATCAACGGCGCTTGCCCCGACCGCACTGCTCATCAGCACCAATCCCAAAAACGCCAGCGCCAGATGTTTAATCATCTTTTTCGTCCTTTTTCGGAATGTTCATCACTTTAATGCGGCGAATACAGCATGTATCACTGCTTAAAATCAAAAACCGAATTCCGGTCGGTTGATGGTGAACGACTTCGCCTTTTTGAGGCACATGCCCGGCCAGATTCACAACCCATCCGCCGATGGTATCAATATCCGAATTTTTTCGTTCGGCTTCGGTCGCCACCGGATAAACGTCTCGTTCAAAGTCAGATAAATGCAGCTTTGCATTGACTTCAACCGAAGACCCGGAAAGGCGTTTAATCTGTAATTCATCCGGTTCGTCATGTTCATCATCAATTTCGCCGACAACAACTTCCAATAAATCTTCCAAAGACACCAAACCGTCCACACCGCCGTGTTCGTCCACAACAATCGCCATTTGAACTTGTTTGCTTTGCATTTCTTTCAACAAATCCAACGCACGCATCGCCGGCGATACAAACAACACGTGCGGCGTCATTACGTCCTTTACCAAACATTTGCGTTTTGTGATTAAGCTATATAAAACATCTTTCACATGAACGATGCCGACAATGTTGTCCAACACGCCTTCGTAAACCGGATATCGTGTGAATTTGTCCTCGGCAATGTGTTTGCAAAATTTAGCCTGTGTCATATCCAGCGGAACAGCATCCATGTCTACGCGCGGCGTCATCACATCATGCGCCCGCACATCCCGTAATCGAAATAAATTCTTTAACATCGGAATTTCGCGCGAATCCACAATACTGCTGTCGCCACGTTCTTCCCGTTCTTCCATAATGTCTTCGATTAAGCCGATGACAGATTCTTCTTGCTGTTTTACCAATCGGTTGGTTTTGATTTTATCCAATAGTTTCATGAGCGTCTCTTTGTTGATAAGGATTAGCATATCCCAGTTGATGCAAAATATCGATTTCCAAAGCCTCCATCACGTCAGCCTCTTCATCCAAGATATGATCATATCCTTTTAAATGCAAGGCACCGTGCACCAACAAGTGCGTTAAATGCGCATCCAACGATTTATGTTGTTCTGCCGCTTCCCGTTGTAACGTTTCAAGCGCAACCACAATGTCGCCCGCCAGCCACACATCCATGTCTTTGTATTCATCCGGGCTTGGAAAAGAAAGCACATTTGTCGGTTTGTCTTTGCCGCGATAGAATTTGTTAAGTTCATGCACAAACGCATCGTCAGCCAACACCAAGCTGACTTCAGTCTTTTTCAAATCCAATACAGCGCCGACGGCTTTTTTCGCCAAAGTCCGCACACCCGGCAAAGCCGCTCGCCACGCCGGTTCCCGAATCGTTATGATTAATCCACCGTCAGGCATTTTGTTCCTTTGCACGTCGATCGTATGCTTTGACAATTTTGGAAACCAACCCGTGCCGCACCACGTCCTTTTCCGTAAATTCAATGACTTTGATTTCATCAATGGATCGGCAAACCGCAATGGCATCAGCCAATCCCGATTGCACGCCGCGCGGCAAATCCGTTTGCGATAAATCGCCGTTAATCACCATGCGTGACCCTTCGCCCAATCGCGTCAAAAACATTTTCATTTGCATCGGTGTCGTATTTTGGGCTTCATCCAAAATAACGACTGCATGTGACAAGGTTCGCCCGCGCATGTATGCCAGCGGCGCAATTTCAATTTCGCCTAATTCCAATTTTTTATCCACTTGATCTGCCGGCAACATGTCATACAAAGCATCATATAACGGCCGCAAATACGGATCGATTTTTTCTTTTAAATCGCCCGGTAAAAAGCCCAAATTTTCACCGGCTTCCACCGCCGGACGTGTCAAAATAATCTTGTCAACCTTGCCCTCCAGCATCATAGAAACCGCTTTTGCCACTGCCAAAAAAGTCTTCCCTGTTCCGGCCGGCCCCAATCCGAACACCATTTCGTGCGTGTTCATTGCCTCGATAAAATCAGCCTGTGTCTGCGTTCTCGGGTTAATGTGCCGTTTTTTGGTCTTTAACGTTAAGTTACCGCCTTGTTCAACATCCGCCGGCATTTGTCCGTGCGCTTTGGCAATCGCGCGATCAATGTCACCGGCCATCACATCTCCGTCCTGTTTCGCCTTGACATAAAGCGCATCCAATATGTCCGAAACCAACGGGACATCCCGTGAGCTGCCGTCAATCGTCAATTGATTGCCTTTCATTTGGATGTGGACATTCATTTCTTGTTCAATTTGTTTTAAATGGACGTTTTGAGGGCCTGTTAATCCCATCAAAGCGCGGTTGTCTTGATATTCTTTTGTAATCTGCATGACCGTTTCCTTTTGTTGTTATAAGGAGAGTATAACCTAAATCACATCGCCTGACAAGCTGCTTGCCGATGCCCGTGTGATTTTCACGTTTTTAATCTGTCCGAGCAAAGGCGCCTTTGTCGTTACATGCACGTTTTGCAAATAAGGGCTGTACCCCGACACTTGGCCGTCATGCGCTTCGACAAACAAAACCGGCAGGCTTTTGCCCATAAAACTTTCATTGAACGCTTTTTGGCTTGCCAATAATTTTTCCTGTAAAACAGCCAAACGATTGACTTTAACCGCTTCGGGAATTTGATTGCGCATCAAACTGGCCGGCGTTCCGGGACGCGCACTGTATTTGAACGAATAACTTTGGGCATAACGAACTTCATCCACCACCGCCAGTGTCTTTTCAAAATCCGCATCCGTTTCGCCGGGAAAGCCGACGATAAAGTCCGAAGAAATCGCAATATCCGGTCGTGCAGCCCGTAATTTATCCACGACTTTTAAATATTGGTCAACCGTATAACGACGATTCATCGCCTTTAACACAGCATCCGAACCGGCCTGAATCGGTAAATGAATGTACGGCATCAATTTATCAATGTCTCGGTGTGCCGCAATGACGTCATCCGTAATGTCAACCGGATAAGACGTCGTATATCTAATCCGTTTCAATCCGTCAATTTTGGCAACTTCCTCGAACAACCGAGCCAATCCCCATTCATGAACGCCGTCCAATCCCAATCCGTGCCAACAATCCACATTCTGTCCCAACAACATGATTTCTTGAGCGCCCGTTGCCACTAATTGACGCGCTTCAGTTAAAATTTCGGCCGCACTTCTGGAATATTCGCACCCGCGCGTATACGGCACCACACAGTAAGAACAAAAATTATCACATCCTTCCTGAATCGCCAAAAATGCCGAAAAACCGCGCGCTTTGGTTGAAGGCAAAGCATCAAACTTTTCATCACTCGTAAAATCAGCCACAATTTGTCGCCCGTGACTGCGTTCGAACTTGGCCACCATTTCGGGCAACAAATGATACGATTGCGGCCCCACGGCCACATCTAAATACTTAACTTTGGCAAAAGCCTCTTCCCCCAATGCCTGCACCACACATCCGGCCAACCCAATCATCGTTTGTTTGCCGGCTTTGGCACGAGCGTCTTTGATTTCCTTCATTCGACCCAATTCCGAAAACACTTTATCCGATGCTTTTTCACGAATGTGACACGTGTTAATCATCATCAAATCAGCATCTGTCATATCCTGCGTTTCTTCATAGCCCAAAGCCGCCATCGCATCCAAAATTCGGGCTGAATCATAGACATTCATTTGACAGCCCATGGTCTTTATATAAATCTTTTTCATGTGTTTCCGTTCTTTAATTATTTGAAAATCCCAACCGCCCCGGCACATCAACCGGTTCAACCATTTCAACGATTGTTTCTTGTTCTTGCACCGTCGCCCGGGTTCGAGAATCCCGCAACGCCGGCTTTTGGTAAAGCATGACTTTTTCTTTTAACTTTGTCAACTCTGCTCCGCGCCGAGACAATTGAACCTGTCCGTTTTCCGGGTATAAAACAGAGCGAAACGTCGCATATTCATCCGCAGACAAAATCATTTGAGCCATTTGGTTCAGCTTTTCTTCCTTGAAAGCCGATGCCTGAGCCATCACTTGTTGCCGCTCGGCCGCCGTCAGCTGGTCTTTCATTGAATTATAAAGCCGAACAGCTTCGCTGTCTTGCTGCGCCCCGGCCGGATAATACCACTTATTTTCTGCTTTTTCCGCCGCGAGCAACAACCATGTATAAGCATATATCGGTTCTTCCGATTGGCCTAAACGTCCTTTGATAAAGGCCATTTTTTCTTCATAACGGTCAATGAGGGCGAGACCTTCTTTTCCCTGTTGACGAAGCATAAACATTGTTTTGGCCAGTTCCCTTTGAGCCGCTGCCGATCCGTTTTCGGCCGCAAAACGAAAATAAAACAACGCCCGGTATAAATCTTTTGTACCGGCGGTTCCGTCTCGGTAAATTTTCCCGAGCGCATAATTGGCATCCACGTTGTCTCCGCTCTGCGCGCACATCAGATAAGCTTCTTCGGCTTGTTTCATGCGGCCTTTTTCCACATAAGCGTCCCCCAAAAAACATTTGGCTGAAACCGGTAACGTCGCAAGACAAAAAAGGCAAACCCAAAGATATTTTATCATGGTTCAAGTCCTTTTTTAAACGTAATATCAACCCGCCGAACCGTCGTGCGAACCGGTTTGACTTTTGTTTCAAACGGCAAGATTTCTCCGGGTTCTATTTTCTCTTTAATCGGAACAATTGTTTGTTCTTGAACCGCCCGATCCGCGCCGTCGAATAAAACAAAGTGGATAAACGGCATATCTTTCACGTTAGCCCCCGTGTTAATCACGTTTCCCCGAATCAGCATCGCCGGAACACCTTGTTCAAAAATGACATCAAAGACGGTGTCTTTAAAATCCAACCCTTCACCGGCCACAACCGCATCCACGCCGATGGCTTGGTACACCTGATGCATCACGGGGAACCGCCGCGCCAAATAAAACCGTCCCATCCAAAATGTCAGCAAAAGAGTCACGGCCAGCACGGCCAACGCCATCCCGGACAACCAAATTCCGTAAGCCGTTTCTTTGACCGGTGTTTCAACCGGCGTAAAAGCATCTGCTTCAGGCAGCGGCGTTTCCAATACATTGGGTGCGTCTTCTTGTGCTTGTTGCCCGAAATCGGGTCGTTCTTCTTTTTCTTCTATCACCGGCAAAACATCCGTATCCGCATCTTCGCGAACTTCCTCGCGCACGGTTTCATCCAAAACGTCTGCCGTTGTCGGCGCCGATTCTTGCGGCAAAACCATCGATACGGGCGCCTGATCAATGATTTCCTCATCACAGGCATGATCCGACTGTGTCGCTCCAGTCCAAACAAAACCGCAAGCCTGGCATCGAAATGTCTGGCGGCTGTCGCTTAACAACCGGCTCGGCACATCGTAAATTCGATGACAATTTTGACACATGATAAACATCTGTATTGCCCTTTTTAAAAAAACAGTATAAAAATAGATTATCTGATTTAATGAGAAGTTACAAGATAAGAAATGGATTAAAATGAGAAACCCTTTAAGTTCTGCGCCTGTCGTTGACTTTCACCGTGTTCATTTAAAATATGAAAACGGGCCGAATGTCTTGAAAAACATTCAATTTTCGCTGGAACGCGGGTCTTTTCACTTTGTCACGGGCGACAGCGGCGCCGGAAAAACCAGTTTGTTAAGCTTGATGTATCTGGATCAACGCCCCACAGCCGGCCGCATCCATTTATTCGGCCAAAATTTAAGTGAAGTCAAACGCACGCAAATGCCCAAGCTGCGGCGGCGAATCGGGGTTGTCTTTCAAGATTTCCGGTTAATTGACAGTTTGGACACATTTGATAATGTTGCTTTGCCTTTGCGCATCGACGGCATGAAAGAAACCGAAATTAAAAAACGAGTGAATGAATTGCTGGCATGGGTCGGATTGGAAAAGTGTGTTCACGCTTATCCGGAATCTTTGTCCGGCGGGGAAAAGCAACGCATTGCCATTGCCAGAGCCGTTATCAATGCGCCGGATTTGTTGCTGGCCGACGAACCGACCGGTAACGTTGATGATGCGATGGCAAACCGGATTTTACACTTGTTTTTGGAATTAAACAAAATGGGGACGACATTAGTCATTGCCACGCACAATCACGGGCTTATTCGGCAATTCAAAAAACCGCAGCTGCATTTATCAAACGGTGTATTGGAATGTTTGCCGGCGCCTTTTGAAGCCCCATCAGAAATTGTATCAAATGCGCCCGAATTTTTAGGAGGAAACCATGATTTTGAATTCTAAAAGCCGTCTGCCCGTACGGGAACACGCTTCTTTGTTCTTGTCATGGATGACCATGCTGATGGTATTTATTGCCGTTTTATCCCTTGTCGGATCCATGTCTTTAACGAATTTGATTGACTCTTGGAATCGGTCTATTTCCGGCTCTTTAACCATCCAAATCCCGACTTACACGATTCAAGGCGATTCCCGCGGCGATGCCGTTCAACAAGACATCGACCGGACAATCGAGTTACTGCGTCAGACTCCCGGCGTCGAAGATGTAGCCGTATTGGACGAAGCGCAGATGACTGATTTAATGGAACCGTGGTTGGGTGCCAGCGAAAAAATAACCGATTTGCCTTTGCCGGCTTTGTTGGATGTTTCATTAGACGCCGGCCAAGCGTTTGATTTCGTTTCTTTTAAAAACCAAATGCAAGACGCGGTTCCCGCCGCTCAAGTCGATTCGCATCGCGTGTGGCTATCGCATCTTATTGAAACGGCGCGCGCTATTCAAAATATGATTGCCTTTATTTTGTTTTTGTTGATTTTAACAACTTCTTTCACGGTGATTTATACCACTTCGTCCAGTCTGGCCTTGCAAGCACCGGTCATTAAATTACTGCACATGATGGGCGCACGAGATACCATCATCGCCTTTCAATATGCTTTCTTTAATTTTTTAAAAGCACTCGGCGGCGGGGTCGTCGGATTTATCTTGGCTTTGCCGATTATCTGGATTGCTTCGACTTTATTTAATCCGGTTCAAGACCCGCTGTTTGATGCCGCGCAGTTGTCAGTCCATCAAATATACATCGTGCTGTCTCTTCCGCTGGCGGCGGCTTTGTTTGCCTTTATCGCTGCTTTCTTGACGATTTTAAAAACGCTCGGGCGCTTGGTATGAAAATCAAATCCCTTTCGTTTTATATTTTGTTGCTGTTTCTTTCCTGCTGGGTCATCGGGTTTGTTCTGTTTGCCCTTTATACGTTCAGCCTGAAATATGCCGAGCCTCAAAAGGCTGAAGCCATTGTCGTCTTAACCGGCAGCTCGGATCGTATCAATACCGCTTTTGATTTGCTGCAACAAAACAAAGCTGAAAAATTATTCATTTCCGGTGTTAATTCCAAAGTATCCGTCGGGGCTTTGTTCCAAAAAATCGATGAAGACATGGTTAACCGCATTCAATTGGGTTATAAAGCCGATAACACGTATGAAAATGCGATGGAAACACATTTATGGTTGCAACAAAACAATGTATCGTCTGTTTTGCTGGTTACTTCGTTTTACCACATGCCGCGTAGCATTTTCGAAGTCAAAGAACGTATCGGGAATGTAAAAATCATTCCTTATCCCGTGTTTCCGAAGCAGTTGAATGCGAACTGGTTTCACACGCGGAGTGCTTGGCTTTTATTTGTGGAATACAATAAATTTATTGTCGTTTATATTCGTTCGTTTTTAAGGAGATCCTTTTTATGAAAAAGACCGGTGTTTTCATTCATTCTGTTTTATTTCAAATTGCTTTTTATCTGGTGACGGTTGTACAAGCCGTTCTTTATCTGCCGATTTTAATTTTGCCACGCCGCTACACGATATGGGCGCCAACATTATGGTGTCGCTCCACACGGTTTTTACTGCGCTGGACGGCCGGGATTCGGGTTGATATCAAAGGACTGGAAAACCTGCCCCGACAAAACGGATACATTGTTGCCTCCAAACATCAATCTGCCATGGAAACGGTTTTGTTCCACGCGTTGATTCCTCATGCCGTGTATATTTTGAAAAAATCGCTTGTCTTTATTCCGATTGTCGGTTGGTATTTTTTAAAAACAGGGTGTATTGCCATCAACCGCCAAGCCGGCATGAAATCAATGCACCAATTAATGCATGATGCCTGCGCCCGTGTCCAAGACGGCTATAATGTCATTATTTTCCCGGAAGGAACACGCACAAAACCGGGAACACACGGCAAATACAATCCGGGTGTGGCCATGATTTATGAAAAATGCCGCGTGCCGGTTGTGCCGGTTGCTTTAAACACAGGTTATTTTTGGCCGAAAAATTCGTTTAAACGGTACCCGGGTGTTGTAACAATTGAATTTTTACCGCCGATTGAACCGGGACTGGACAAACGGGCTTTCCTCACACAATTGGAAGAAAAAATCGAACAAGCTTGCGCCCGTATGACCCCTTAAACAAGGGCGCATGCTCCGTTCACATTTTCATGCCCTGCCGGACAACATAATTCGCCAACCGATGCTTCAGGATTTGTGTCACAAATGCATGTGTCCGTAACGGTTTTATTATACGGGCAGATTTTCTTGCCGGTTGTTTGATCTGTGTTTGCACATTCTTCCATATATACACTTGCGCAAGAAGAACCGTCTGATGATGCACAACCAATTCCGCATGTTTCCGTACCATAGCGGCAATGATATAATGAAGAAGTTTTTATACATTGCATGTCATTTTTAACACACCCATATCCGCTAACCCTTGTTCCGGTTGAAGGGTTACGTACCGAAACATATTCATAAACAAAACCAGTCTTACAATCGGCAGCCGATTCACTGCACGCCCCACTCCTACAAACGCCAGTACTCCAATTACAGCCATCTCCACATATCTGATATGTGTCAGCCCCTGTTTTCAAATAATACGTACCCATTCCTTGTGTACAGAGGATATGTGTTTCCATCTGTTTGCAGCAATAACCATTTTCATCTTTTTCAAAACCGGTCAGACAACGAATGCCAATACCGCATTTTCCGTCACACAACGGCGGATTTAGGCATGCCTGGTCACAGTATGTTTTAGATGAAACGTCAATACAAATCCATGAACTCGGATGAATCGGATCCGTTCCAAAATTCGGATAACACTGGACATCGGATAAATCTGTATCATTAAAGGAAAACCAACAAGATCCTTGTTCTCTGGCTACGACATTTTTTCGCGAATAAGAAACATTATAATCTGCAGAAGCATATTTGTCGCAAAAAGACGTATCACATGTACCGTAGGTGCAATTTGCATCCGAATTTGCGGCACAGCAATGGGCTTTCAATGTTTCATTCCAACAAGCCCATCCTTGGCCGTAATAATAGCAATCATTTTTTTCCGAATGCTGACAGCCATAGTTTGTCACACTTAAATAATACCCGGGCAATTTCATAAACGGAGAACCAGCCGGACAAAAACTTGCCGAACAAATGCCTGCGTTACAAACCCCTTCAGACGTACAATTATGACCGCATTTCACATCATTGATATAACATGTAAATGTATTTCCTACGGTTCCGCCGCGACAGTCAATTTTTTGACATACACCGTCAACAGGTGTGTAGCCCGATTTGCAACACAAGTTTGCTTCTTCAAAATAATACGGCGCATCATCCGGACATTTACATGTGCCGGTTTGTGCATCCGGCACCATGTTGTTCGGACATCCGCACGTCGTTGTCTCATCACATGTCATATAACTTTCGGCACAACACACGCCGTTACAGCATTTAGTATCACAACAATCCGTAGAGCCGCACTTCGTTGCCGTCGGCGTCAGGCAACATGTATTTGATGTTGTACAATAATCACTGCCGCAATCGGTGCAACCGTCAGAACCACACGGCGTTTGAATTATTTGACACGCGTTGTTGCAACACCGTTCTTCCCCCGTACATGCCGGCAGGCAAATATTACTCACATCTCCCATGTATTTACTAAAATAAAACGCAAATACGTTTTCATCCGCATCACATAAGTCTGTTCCTTTATATTGAATATTATTGACTGTTACCAGCATGGTATCATCTATCATATCCAGCATTCGGCGGCAGACGCGTTTCGGAACGTCATCCACCGTAATGGAAAAGACATCTTTGTCTTGAACTTGGATGGCCATAGGATACCCATGTGTGGACGTATTTCCCAATTCGGATAAAACCAATTCGCCGGTCGTCATGCCATAAAGTTGGTTACTGTCTAAAGCAGCGAGTTCCCAAACATGGACATCGTGGATGGTATTGTTGGCTTTATATTTAGCAAAAGCCCATGTTAATCCGGCAATGGCCGCGACACTCAATACGCCGACAATAGCCAGCACGGCGAGCATTTCTATCATGCTGCGGCCGAATTGATATCGGCGGGGCGAAAGGGCGCGGGTGGGCGCCCCGCCGATACATTTATTCGACAACATCCCGGCCGGTAAATGCATCCGATGGCACAATCGACCGAAATTTACAAGGGTCGCCCCAACCCCTCGCCTCATGCGGAACGCCCCTTTCTTTGGCATATTCTTTCCCAAACGAAACGCCCCTTTCCCTAACACATTTTTTCCAAATAAGTTTTTCAACCCCAACATCATTTTCTCCTCTTGACAAACAGACTTGGAAACATCATATCATACCCCCCCCCCCC
>CALGXF010000045.1 GCA_937935995.1 uncultured Alphaproteobacteria bacterium | reverse complement strand
AAGCAACGGGCGTGACATATCGTGTGTGTGAAATGATTTTAAAGATGAATCCGACGGATATTGACCAGATTGTCGTTGGGAACACAGTCTATCAAGGAGACAGTGACATTTGCGGGACGAATGATGGATTAGCGATGAAGTTCTGTTTTGGTGAAGACGGGACGATTTGTAACGGCACAGGACATGGTGGTTCATCGGGTGGTTCCGGCGGGTCGAGTGGCGGAACATCAAGCGGTTCCGGTTCGGGGAGTGGGGGTTCCGGTTCCGGAAGCGGCTCGGGAAGTGATCCGGATCCAATTCCATGTAACTTATCCAAAGACTGTAGCGGTATTTTAGTTTGCATCAATGGGACATGTCAGGAACCCCCTGATGATCCCTCTTGTACAACAGACGGAAACTGCACGGGTGACCAAGTTTGTGTAAACGGTGAATGCGAAAAACCGACAGATTGTGAAAGCAATTTGGACTGTGGGAATGGTTTAATCTGTACGGACGGAGAATGTAAAAATCCGCCACCGTGTACAGACGACAACGATTGCACCGGCGGCCAAATTTGTGAGAATGGAACGTGTGGTGATCCGGATTGTACCCAAAACAGTGATTGTGGCGACCTGATTTGTGAAAACGGTCGATGTGTTCCGCCTGAATGTACGGATGACGGGGAATGTGGAGAAGGGCAACAATGTGTTGACGGTCAATGCGAAGACATTGATTGTACCCAAAATCCGACATTGCCGTATTGTATTTGTAAAGACAGCGGGAATTATGATTGTTGTATCGATTCGACATCGAGTGAAGATTGTGTTCGGTTTTGTGTGACGCATCCGGAAAATTGTGTTAACGACCCATGTCCGAATGATGAACAAACGGATGCCATTTGTTGTGCAATTATGGTAAGCGGCAGTTGGGAAAATGGGGCGTGTACGCCATCATGTGATGAAACAACACAGCACACATGCCTATCTGGTTCTGATAAATGGTGTTGCGATAAAGGAACACAGTGTGGAGCAGTTAAGAGCGAATGTTCAAATTGCAATGCTAATGCTGCAATAAGTGATCAAACGCTTTGTGAAGCATGTGGATGGAAGTGGTCATGGGGACAAGTCGGTTATTATCGGTGTGGTGGAGATGCGTTCTGTCAAGCCTATAATAATGGAGAATGGATTTGCGGAGAATATGGTAGCTCTGGAGCTTCCGATGATTGCGTCTACATGCAATGTGGCGGACAAGGTACTTGTTCTGTTGGGACATGGGTGTGCCGTGAATATCATTCGAATGGCAATTGTTTGACAGAAGGTTGTGGCGGTCAAGCATACTGTGATTATTACAACTTAGGCAATTGGGTATGTTGTTCCGAATTTTCAAACGGAAACTGTTATATTTACGATTGTGAAAACAATTGTCCTTAAGTCTTTTAAGTCAAGCTCGGGATATTACTCGGGCTTGATTTTTTCAGATAAATGTGTATGTTAATTCCGAAAGGCAGTGAAAAATATGCAGATATTTTTGTACTTGGTCGCATTTCTTTTATATATCATCGGATTGACATTTATTATTCCGATTTTTTTCGGAGTTATTGCACCCATTCCGTCGATGCCGCGAATCAATCAGCTTTTAGTTCGGAAAATTCAGGAATTAGACCCAACCGATGGAGATATTTTAGATATCGGTTCCGGATATGGGTCGTCTGTGTTAGCTTTGGCAAAAGCTTTTCCGAATCGGCGAATCATTGCTTGCGAAATTTCATGGGTCCCTTTGTTGTTTTCTAAAATAACGGCGAAGCTGTTGCGTCGGCGAAACATTGTGTTTTTGCATGCAGACGGTTTTGCATATGCCGCCAATCATTCAAAGGTTTCCAGTGCTTTTTTCTATTTTCCCGTGACAAAGAAAGTGCATCGGGCATTGCAGAACATGAGCCAAACTTATCGCGGATTTTTGTATGCCAATACGTACCCCCATCCGGATTTGCGGCCTATTGACGTTTTGCCGGCTCATGATTTGTTTAAGAGTCGCTTATTTGTGTATGATTTAAGGAAGTCAAATAAAACGCCTGCATAAAAAACTTGCATTTTCAGAAGAAGCGGTGTATAAAGAAGCACGTTTTGTCCGTATGAAAGGGGAAAACCTCTTTGAGGGCAAAAGACAGTGCGCTTGTCGCTTAAGCCCGATAGAGTGTCGCTCTTGATGAGCGAAGGTCGTGAGTTCGGTGAGCGCAAGTGAACGACGTCCGTCAGGACGGTCCCGTAGGGACGAGGGGACGTGAGGCCCCGAGCAACCTCGCCAAGCGCGTGCATTCATAAGAATGCAGTGGCGCGCAAAAAGACAGTGCGCTTGTAGCTCAGCTGGATAGAGTGTCGCCCTCCGAAGGCGAAGGTCGTGAGTTCGAATCTCGCCAAGCGCGCCATAAAATAAAAAAAGCTTGCAAATAAAACCAATATAGGTTATAAGCAAGGGCAAGATTGGGGTGTCGCCAAGCGGTAAGGCAACGGGTTTTGATCCCGTCATTCGTTGGTTCGAATCCAGCCACCCCAGCCAATAAAAAAGCCACCTTTTGAGGTGGTTTTTTTGTGGACTGAGTGGATTTGAGTCAACGAATGCGTTGGTTCGTTCACGACGCGACAGTACAGTAGACGCCGCAGGCGGTCCGAATAACATTCATTTTTCAATCGAATTCATCTCGTCTCGCTCCTAAAAGGGAGGAACCTGATTTCTTATTAAAAACAGAGGGCACCTGTAGGCATCGAAATGACAACACTGAAAAATACAAAAGCGACACAACAAGTCATCCCTATGGGAAATCAGGTGCGAGGTAAACTGTCCTTATAAATTATTTAACAAGATGCGCTTCTTCAAAAGCAACCTGCTTACCATGATTAAATTCTTCTGCATTTTCTTCTGCGTTTCTATATATACCAAGCTCATAAGGTTTCATATCCATAGGTCCTACATAATTTATAAAAAACACATACTTGTAATCACCGGATTTGAAGCGATATTCGGTGTTATTTGCCGAACCGAAATATTCAACAGTTCCATCAGATATCAATACGTCCGGTTTAACCGACATATCACTGCCGTTATCCCATAACGCTAATCGATATTGGCTGTTATATTCACCAATATTGATTTTATCGATACGACCCAATTTTGTATCCGTTTTAAAAACAACAACATTTTCATCATATTCCCGCAAAGGTTCATATATGCTTGCTTTATCATTTTGATACCACTTTACAGCATATTCTTTTGCTTTATCCGGATGATAATTAATTGCTTTTAATTTTCCATCTTTGTTAATCCATACAAGCCCTCTGTGAAGCATAATGCTCCGCCAACCGACTTTATCCCAATCTTCAAGCTTTGAATCAGTTATGACCTGTTTCAGCCAATCATCGAAAATCAATTCATAACTGTTAATAAAATCTTCTTTATTTTCAATATCCGGTAAAGGGTTATATCTGCTATATGGATACTCAATGTAATCTGCAATTATCTCCGGATTATCTGTTTTTATAACCTCTTTAAATTTTTGAACAACCGGCGCTATGTCATCTTGTTCATCTTTGATGCTTTCCTTTGCATACGAGATACTCATACCTAACAAACAAAAAAGAACAATCAAAATTTTTTTCATATTTTCTTTTCCTTTATCTGTTTTATTTTCAATCATAATTGACGAAAAATACAATAATTGGCAAGACCTTTTCTCATCTCGAATTCCGTTTGGCGTTTCTGACCCAACTGAATAGAGGTTGGATTTTGATGCCTAACCTTTTGTTTTTTATTCGAGTGAATAAAGTTCATGATCGGGGCGAGACCAACATCCCAAAACAAGTCTTAACGCTTCTTCAGCTTTTAATGTTTTGCTTTTACCGTCTGAGTCATAGCAAGTCCATAACCCAACAGGCTTGCCTTCTGTATTATAATGTTGTTCTCACCACAGATTACCATCTTGGTAATAGGTCTTCCAATCTCCCACCGTTTTTCGGTTTGCATAAGTTCCTTCTACAAGTGTGATGACTTCTTGTGGAGATATTCTTAAACTCCTTACATAAGGCCCCTCTTTTACGCCATTTACGTAGGTATATTCCCAACTGATTTCCGGGCGTTTCTCTGAGGAATAAAGCCATCTCCCATTTTCTTTTGATCTACAGAATGCCGGGTTACCGTACATCTGTGTTTTATAATTGCCATCGGATTTTAAAACACCATTTTCATAATATTCTGTCCAATGCCCTTCTTTTGTGCTTCCTCCTTGACCATCGCAGTCTTTATAATTCCCGCCTTTTTCCTTGATTTGGCCATTGGGGTAATAAGAAATGTAAGAAGCAATAGGAACATAACCGATTTTTGCCGTACCCCCATGAAAAAGAGTTTCTTCCAAGTAAGTTCCTTGTTCAATAAGCTTTCCTTGCGAATTATAAAATTTAAAGTCACCTAATAGTTTTCCATCAACAAAGTTGGCTTCTGCTTGCTTCCATCCCTCTTTTGAGTAGATAACAGAAAAACCCGTATAGGGTTTACCATCTTTTGTTTTGCAAAGATACCTTGTGTCATCAAACCAACACTTTTCCTCCTGTGCCCAACCATTAACGGAAAAAAGAAAGACACAAAAAAGCGATAATAAAAATTTCTTCATTTTAGCTCTCTTTTTTTCGGCGTTTATGGAGATGTCCGTCATTTCCATTGTATTTTATCCTCCTTTTCGAATTTGATTTAGATAAGAAATTATCAATTCATTAGTTAAAATAAACATGAAATTTAAATTTTTTCAAGAACAAATAGTTTTGTCCCAGTGTGCGCTGTCGTCAAAATCAGTTTGTACAACACGACCCAACAGGAAATCAGGTATCCTATGTGCGTTAAAGCCATTCTGCCGTGAAAAAGGAGGCGTGTTCATAGCTAACACAACAAAGTGTATTCATTTTCATTTTTTAAACCTTTACTTGATTTTTAAATGTTTTGTTCCGATATGATAAGTCAAGAGGAAAAGGGGGGCATGTGTGGACATTTAAAAAATGGCTTTTGCTGGGCATGATAAGCTATGTTTTTCCGGCAACAGCAACAGATGTTGCTGATTATGCCTCTTTTTATACGCAATATAAGACGAACGTAACACCGCAAAATGCTTTGACGATAACGGCAGATTTAACGGCAACCGGTAATCTTTATGGACCGGCTTCGACGACGACAACGATTGACGGCGGCGGATTTCAGTTTAACGGGGATGACCATATCGGTTTTGTTATTGGTTCAGATCAGTCTCTTTCTTTAACAAACGGCGGTACGTTTCAAGTCGCGGATAATGCGCTGACCGTATCAAGTTCATATTCTTCTTTTGAGGGGAATTTGAATGGTTCTGTTTTTCAAAATCAAGGCGGGTCTGTTGTTTTGGAAAAGTCCGTTTTTACAGATAATCAAGCGCGGCGTAACGGCGGTGTGATAGACCAACAATCGGGCAGTTCTCTAACAGTGACAAACAGTGCTTTTCGGGGCAACAAAGTGACTTTGGCTTCCGGGGGCGTTTTGGCGAATGATTATGAAGCTTCGGCAACCATAACAGATACTTTTTTTGAAAGGAATTCTGCTTACCGGGATGGCGGTGCTTTGTTTAATGACGGTGTTTTAACTGTTGAGAGAAGTTATTTTTTGTCCAATTCAGCCGGTAGCGGTGCAGCTGTTTACAACAGCAATCAAGCAACTTTCACGGATGTGGTTTTCAATCAAAATACAGGTGCTTATGATGTCGGAGCCGTTTACAACAGTGGTCAGTTAGAAATAACGCGCGGGACATTTACACAAAATACGGGATGGAGCGGCGGCGCGGTCGGGAATATCGGCGTACTGGGCGATGACATGTACGTAACGATTAATGACAGTACTTTTACGGATAATTCGGCTGTGTCAACCGGCGGTGCTTTATATAACGGCGACGTAGCTTATGTTATTGACAGCACGTTTCGCAATAATACCGCAGAAGAAGGCGGAGCCATATTCAACATGGGCATATTGAATATTATCGCATTGGATAAAGATGTTGTGTTTGAAGGAAATACGGCATCGGGGGAGTCAAATGCCATAGAGACAACCGGAACGATGCATTTGAATGCCGGTGTCCATTTTGTGATATTTAACGATAAAATAACCGGAGACGGTCAAATTATTGTTAATCCGGATTATGCTTTGTCAAGAACGACTGTCCCGACGACGGGAACGATTATTTTGAATGAAGATATGACCGGTTATAAAGGGTCTGTTGACATTAAAAGCGGAACGGTCCAAGTCGGGCAGAACGGCCGTTTTTTCAATGCTTCCGATTTAACCGTTGAATCGGGTACGTTAGACATCGGATTAACACAAGCCGTTGTTCAAAATGCTGTGTTTGGATCGGGATCTCGTTTAGCCCTTGCCATTCAAGATTCAACAATATACGGTTCTTTGGTCGCAGATACGGTTTCGGTCACAAACGGAGCAACACTTTATGCGACACTTTCTCCGGACGCACTGGGAACCCAATCCAAAATAGAACTGCCGTTAATCCAAAGCACACAAGTATTTGATGATGTTTTTTCGCCGACAATTAATAATAATTTATACACGTTTTCCGCATTGGGCAACGGGTGGTACGAGATTGCGCAAACGTCTTCTTTTACAGATGTTGTTACAAAAGAAGGCGGTTCTCAAAATAACCAAAATACGGCGCAAGCATGGGAAACGGATCCGGCACAATCCGGCCCGGCTCACGATATGTTCATTGAATTAGATGCTTTGGCGCAAAACAACGGGGCTGATTTTGTGAAAGCGTTAACAGCTTTAGCACCGTCATCCATTCCCGTCATGCAAGTGTTGAGTCTTTCTTTGTTAGATCAATTTCAGTCCGCAGTTGATGCCGACTCTAACCGCCAAACATACCGCATCGGTGACGGGATTTTGTGGGTCGCCGGCACAGCAGAAGCAACTCGATTGGGGAAAACGGCAGCTTATGCTTCAACGCATATATACGGAAACGGTATCAGTGCCGGAGCGGAGTATACCAAAGCGAACTGGACGTTGGGGGCAGCCTATATGTATCGACATGATCGGTTGAAAAACATGTACCGCAGCATGCGCATTCCGACACACGGTGCGGGACTTTATACCAGTTATCAACCCGGGCCTTTTGTCTGGACGGCAAAGGTATCTTATTTTTACAGCCATTTGAAAGAAAATAAAAATGTTGTCGGATATGGCGTTTCAAACAAATTGTCTTTAGAAACCGTTGGGGCTCAATCGGATGTCGGTTATCGTCTTGATGCCGGATCATGGCAGATTATTCCGAAAATAGGGGCGCAATATGCCATGATTCGTCACAAAACCGCTCAAGATACAGTCGGTCAGACTCTTAAAGGAAAACGATTGCAGTTTTTTACACCATATGTCCAAATCGCATTTGAAAAAGAATGGCAAATTTCTCCGTCAATTTCCCTTCGACCGTCTTTGGAAATCGGAACATCTTACGACTTATCAACCAGCAAAGACAATGCACTGGTTCGATTGGTTGATGGAATCACGTATACGGTTGCTGCGGAAAGATTGCCGAGATGGCAACAAAATGTATCTGTCAATCTGACGGCAGATGTGGCCGAACGATTTGAACTTCAACTCAATGCCTCTGCCGGATTAAGGACGCATTATCAAGATTATGCCGGCATGATAAAAGCCGTCTATGCCTTTTAAAATCTGAACGGCGTGCATAAAAAGCTATTCATTTTTATCAAAAGCGTGTATCCTGAATTCGGGAGGATTTGAATGACGCATGCACATCAAACTTGGATTATTCCGGCTTCTTTAGCTGTTTATAACCTGAAGGCCTGTTTGACTGACCGCGGATTTGTGGATTGGTCGCAACATTTTTCACCCCAGATTGGCGACATTGTTTATATTTATGCCACGGCACCGGAGCAAAAGATTATTTGTCGAACACGTGTTGAAAAAACGCACATGCCGTTTCAGGCAATAAAAGATGACCGTATCTATTGGAGGGATGAAAAAAGATATGAAGCGTCTCAAAAGAACATATTCTGTCGGCTTCGGCTTGTTTCTTTTTTGGAGGAGGATGTTCTTTCTTTGGTAAACTTGAAAAAGAACGGGTTGCGCATGGCACCGCGTCGAGCTGTTAAAGTAGATGATGCGTTGGCGCGGGTGTTGGCAAAAGTAAATGCACGGGCAATGAAACAATCCGTCAAAAAAGATACTTTTTTAGAAACAATTATCACGGCTTTGGAAGACTTGGGCGGTGTGGCACCGTTAACGCCGGATATTTACCGTGAAGTCAAGCGCATCCGGTTGGCGACAAATCAAGTGTTGCCGGCGACATGGAAAGCCATTATTCGCGGTCGGATTCAAGAACATTCTTCCGATTCCCAACAATCGCCGGCCTTAAAACGGAAGTGGATTAAGGAAGGTAAAACATGGGATTATTTTTACAAAGCGGAAGAAGGTGTTTGGGGATTGCGGTGGATGGCAGACGAAACGGCACCGGTTGATTACGACGAACCGGATCAGCGCAGTCGCGGCAATCAAAAAGTCAAACAAACGGTATCACGCTATGTTCGGGATACATTGTTGTCCAAGAAAATAAAACGTTTTGAAAAACATCAATGTCAGGTTTGCGGTGCAACCATTCGCCTGCCGAACGGGCAGTTTTATTCAGAAGCACATCACATTCAACCGTTGGGCAAAGGACATCAAGGTGAAGACCGGGCTGACAACATCATTATTGTTTGTCCGTCGTGCCATGCCAAGTTGGATTATCTGGTTATGTCGTTGGATTTGTCTCAAATACATCAGCATGCGCCGAAACAACATCAGATTAATCAAGCTTTTATTGATTATCATAATCGGATGGTTAAGAAAGCTTATCGAAAAAAATAACTTTATCCGAACCGGCTGACAGCATGCGTTACGCTTCATTAATCAGCAAAAGACGTAAACAATTCGGTCGACCAAAGTCGCGTTTACCGATACCGATGCCTTGTTTGCAAACGGTGTAAGCCGGCGGCAAGTCGGTGTGTGTCCGCAAAGCAGCGGCAATTGCTATGCCGGTCGGTGTGACCATTTCGCCGTTTACATCGGTTGGTCGTAACGGAATTTGGTGCGCTTCGGCAATATGAAGAACAGCCGGAACCGGTACCGGCAACAAACCGTGTTGACATTCAACAAAACCATGCCCTTCATTTAACCCGGTGACGATACAAGATTCGATGTTCAAGCTGTCCCATAAAACGGCAGCAGATATAATATCAACAATTGAATCCATCGCTCCGACTTCGTGAAAATGAACGTCTTCAATCGCACATCCGTGCGCTTTGCTTTCCGCCGCAGCAACGATTTCGAAAATCTTTTTAGCCATAAGGCGGGCGCGGTCGGTCATATCTGCCCCGTCAATGATATCAAAAACATCTTTTAAATGGCGATGCGTATGGGCGTGCGTATGATTGTGTGTAGACAAAATGAGCCGGACATCGAAATCACATCCGTCTAAACCGTAAGATTTTTTGTGCGAGATGGTGTATTCAAATTCACTCGGAACAGATTGAAGGGCTGCTGCTAATTTATTTTTATCCGCGCCCAAATCCAACAAAGCAGCAACCGTCATATCACCGCTGATGCCGTTGGCACCTTCGATATAAAGCATTGTCATCAGATAACCTCAACCAATTCATAAGAACGATTGCCCATTTTTAATTCTTCCATTGCCGTCAGTTGATGCAATCCTTCGCGCGATTCAATGCGTTCTTTTAAATCATGCAGTTCCTCTTCCGGCAATTTGTACACCAAATCAATAGACGCTTGGTCAATGGCCAAAATATCCGTAGACGCCAAAATACCGATATTGCGCGCTTTGGGAGGAGCCGCCGTCACACCGGCACAATCACAATCGACAGACATATTGCGTAAAACATTGATATAGGCAATGTGCGGTGCAAAATAATCAACCGTCGCTTTGGCGGATTCGGCCATGTTTTCCATAAAGCCTTTGCCCATTAACCATGAACTGAAATTTTCATCATCGCCGTCCGGGGCCGCATGTACCATTCTTTTGCCAATTTGACCGTCCGCGCAACCGATGGCAATGTTTTTCATCGAACCGCCGAATCCACCCATGGCATGCCCTTTGAAGTGTGTTAAGACAACCATTGAGTCATAATCCAACATGTGTTTGCCGACAGACATAGTTTTAAAGTGTTTACCGCCTTTGACCGGAATCATGACAGCGCCGTCTTCATCCATGATGTCAACGGGACAAAAATCCCATCCGTTGACTTTTAACGTTTCGCGATGATCTTCGGTTGTGTACCGATCGCCTTTGTAAAGCGTGTTGGTTTCGACCAATGTACTGTTCGGGATGTTTTCCTGCAACGCTTTGACCATGTCGCGCGGAATGATATTCGGGCCGTGTTTTTCGCCCGAGTGCCATTTAATGGCAACTTTGCCCGTGATGTTTTGGTTAATTTTACGATACAGTTTTAATAAACCGTCCGGGCTGATATCACGCGTAAAATAAACAACGGATTTGGGGGACGAAGACGCCTCTTTTGTCGGGGCAGCCATTAACGAGCCGACTTTGCCGAGTGTGCCGGCGATAACCAAGCCGGAGGACATTTTTAAAAAATCTCTGCGTTTCATTTTTCAAATCTCCTTTCATTGAACATAAAAAAAGCATAACGCTTAAAGTTAACTTTAAGTCAAGAACTTTTTTCATTTTTTTGCATAACGGCGGATTGACTTGATAAGTTGAAAGGCATTTCTTATTTCTTTAAAAAGGAAAGGGGAGCACAATGGCAAAAATAACGGCAGCAGACGCTGTGATGCGCGTTTTAAAAGCATGGGATGTGACGCATGTTTACGGCATTCCCGGCGGATCGATTAATTCTTTGATGGATGCTTTGTATCAGGCGCGAGAATCGGTTCATTATATTCAAGTCAGGCATGAAGAATGTGGGGCGATGGCCGCTTCGGCTCATGCAAAATTAACGGGAAAAATCGGCGTGTGTTTCGGATCTGCGGGACCGGGCGCAACACATTTGATGAACGGGCTTTATGATGCGGCAATGGATCATGTACCGGTGCTGGCTCTTATCGGTCAGGTGGCGTCAATGGCCATGAATACCGATACGTTTCAGGAAATGAATGAAAACCCGATGTTTGTTGATGTCAGCGTTTATAATCGAACCGTTATGACACCGGCCAGTTTGCCGGCCGTTATAGATGAAGCAATTCGCCAAGCCTATGAACACAAAGGCGTTGCCGTGGTAACGATACCGGTAGATTTCGGGTTTGATTTGATTGAAGATGTTTTTGTCCCGACGGCTTCGGTTCATCGAACCGGCGTTCTTCAACCGCAAGAGGCAGATGTTCGGCGGGCTTTGGCATTGCTGGAAAGTGCCGAAAAACCGGTGTTGTACATAGGTCAAGGGTGTGCCGGCGCGCAAGCGGAAATCAGAGCATATGCCAAACATTTTTCGATGCCGATTGTTTCATCGGTTTTGGCAAAAGGCATTATGCCGGATGATGAGCCTTATTACATGGGAACGGCGGCACGGGTTGCTTCCAAACCGGCGAATGAAGCGCTGGCTGCGAGTGACTTAATTTTGTTCGCCGGCAGCAATTTTCCGTTTGCTAAATTCTTTTTCCCGAAAGACGCACGGTTTATTCAAATAGATATTGATTCATCCAAACTCGGGAAAAGACACGTAACGGATGCGGCGATTCTGGGCGATGCGCGAACGGCTTTGGCCATGATGACCAAATGGGGAAAGAAACGTGCTGAAACGCCGTTTTTAAAAGCATGTGTGGAAAACCGTCGGTTATGGCAAAAATGGATAAAGCATTTTGAAACCGATACGCAAGAACCTTTGCGGCCTGAACCGGTTTTTCGCGAAATTAACCGAATAGCCGAAGAAGATGCCATTTTCATAACGGACGTCGGGAATTGTACGATTTTTGCCGTTCGCATGTTGAATATGAACGGCAAAAGACAGATGTTTACGACATCGGGATGGTTTGCAACAATGGGCTACGGTGTGCCGGGCGGCATAGCGGCCGGATTGAATTGGCCGCATCGCCAAGTGTTTACACTGTCCGGTGATGGTGCTTTTGCTATGGTGATGCAGGATATTTTAACACAGGTTAAATATCATTTGCCGATTATTAATGTTGTTTTTTCTAACAGTTCTTTGGGATTTATCGACGCGGAACAGGAAGACACCAATAAACAAATTTTTGGGGTCGATTTGCAAGATGCTGATTTCGGCAAAGCAGCACAGGCGATGGGAGCTATCGGCATAACAGTTCGCCATTTTGAAGAATTAAAACCGGCTTTTGATGTAGCTCGTCAACGGGAAAAGCCGGTTGTCATCGATATTAAAATAACAAATGAACGGCCGTATCCGGCTGAAGCCATGATTTTGGATACGGCTCGATTTTCCGCACAGGCGATAGAGGCTTTTCAAAAACGTTATCAGTCAGATATGCCGCCGTTAGGGGTGTTAATGGGAAAATAACGGTTTTGTCGGTTGACAAAAAAAGGAAAGTGGTAAACTTTTCTTTCGGCAAAATCTGATTTTAAACGCTAAACAGTAATGCCTGAAGTCCATATAAAATGTAAGGGAACAGTATAAAGTCAGACAAAACATACCGTTTTTGTCGGCGCATCCATATGCTGAAACTGATTAAAAAGCATAAAAGAACGATATGAACACATTCCTGAGCTGCGTATATTTCAGCAGAAGCATAAGAACGCCCACATGTTTCACATCCCCAAAGAAAATCATATTGGTTTGTAAAAAGGGCAACATAAATATCATAAACCAAAAGGCAAACCCAAAACAGGTTTACACTCAATAATCCTCCAAAAAGCGCATTTTTAAAAAAGAAGTGAACAAAAGACTTAATCATCATAATTAACTTCTACAATAACGTCTTTTGGAAAATCTGTAAATAATTGAATAGGGCGATTGACAAAAAAAGGGAAAATGGTAAACTTTTCTTATGCGATATATTTTATTCATTTTAATGGGAATGATTTGTTCTTTGGCGCATGCCGAGGAGCAGTTTAAGAATCCTATTTTTTATCAAGCGTTAAAAGATTGGTCACACGGGTTTAAAAGTAATATATACCTGACCCCGACAACAAGTCGAATTGTCGGCGACGGATACGATACGCTGACGGAAGGCTGTGTTCTTATTGAAGATACAGGATCCAGGATTATATTGGCTTGTCCCCATTATGCCGGGACGATGTATGAACGTTATGTCAATGTCGGCAATCCGAATCGAGCCCAAAGAAAAGCATTGATGGGAAAAGATTGGGTGCCTTATTGTAGAATATACATGACATACGGTTTGGATTTGGAACGCGTAAAAGCAGATAAGGAAAGTTATTCTTATCTTGAGACACCGGAACTGCCGGACGAAAGTTGTGGTCCGGCAGAACCTGATTTTAAACCTCAATAACGGCTGTCAATGTCTGCTTCAATCAACCATTGCCTAATTTGTTTATTCCTTTCATCTTGAACATCCTTACGATGCGATTCTTCGGCGGCTCTTTTATAATCACCATTCCTTAAATGACCGAAAAAGCGAGGCCAATGTTTCGGTTCCGAGTTAAATTTTAAATTGCCGATGTTATATTGCATATCCATAACGGCTAACTTGGCTCCTTCGGGAAGCGAATCGAAATCTATGCCTTCTTCTCTCATTTTGGCTTTTAATACCGGCATCTCGCGCGCCAAGTATCGTTCAGCCTCTTGTTGTCCGTATCCCTCATCAATCATGACGTCTTTAAACCGAGATAAAAGCGGATCTTTTCGTTGATTGGCGACAGAGAAATTAAAAACAATTTCTTCGCCGGGGGTTCCTTTGATCTTAATGACTAAATCTCGTGCATCACTCAATTCTTTAAAAAGGGCCTCCTTTTCTTTTGTCGTCAAAGGCTGTCCGTCAATTGTTTTTAAAGGCGTATTGATAAAATTTTCTTTGTTATTGATATTGTTACCGATTCCGATGGTTATGTTTCCTTTTGTATCAATGTAAGGCGATGTTTCTTCTTTTTCTGTCGCTTTCAAAGAATCGACCAGCTGTGAAATGAGGTTCTTTTGTTCGTTAAAACGGTTTTGAACCTCTTCTTCCGACGCATCGGCAGGCACTTCAAACGGAATAATTTCACACCGGCAGTTCGGATGAAACGGCGGTTCGGGAGCTTCTCCGGCCGGAAAGATTCCACCGACACAATCATCACATTCTCCGGATGTTAAAATTTCATACATTTTTACTTCTTTTTTGATTTTCTTTGGTCGCTCATCATCCTCTTCCTCCTCTGGCTGAGGGTTGGGGGCTTTTTTCGGGGGATTTAGCCAATTAAGTAAATTAACCATTTTGTCTCCTTTCATAAAAAAAAGCCTGCTTGACACAGGCAAACAGGCATAAAAAAACGGGTACAATGCACCCGGATAACTTTTTTCTTTATACCATAAAAGCGCAAAAAAGTCAAGTTTTTATTGCATCTTTTCAAAAGAAATGGCAAAGTAAAAACGGGGATTAAATGAAAAAAGGAATGTTCTTTTTAAATCAGCATCCGGTTGTCGGATGGGTGGGATTAAGCTTTGTTACCGTCGTTGTTGTCGGCGGCTTGATTTTATTGAATTTACCGGCTGCTTTTTTAATCGGCGCTCTTATCAGCGGCCTTATTTTTGCCGTGGCCGGCAGTTCTTTGCGTGTTTCTAACCGCGTATTCGTCGCAGCACAAAGCCTTTTAGGATGCATGATTGCCCGTGTTTTTTCTGTGTCTGTTTTGCAAAATATCGCGTCTCATTGGGTTTTGGTTTTCATCAGCGTTTTGTCCGTTTTAGGGTGCAGTTTTCTTGTCGGATTATTTTTACAAGTGCGCAAGATTTTGCCGGGAAGCACGGCTATTTGGGGGTCTTGGCCCGGCGCCGCTTCAGTCATGTCAATTATGGCACAGGCTTATGGGGCGGATATTCGACTGGTTGCGTTGATGCAATACTTGCGGGTCGTGATGGTGGCAGTGTTAGCATCTTTGGTGGCTTTGAGTGTCGGTGGTTCTTCCGGTGCAGACTCGTTTGTCTTTTGGGAACCGGTCAATTGGACAAACTTAATGTTTACTTTTATCCTCGCCGGCGGATGTACGGCAGTCGCTTCCTTTATCAAAATTCCGGCCGGGCCGATGTTGTTGACAATGGCTGTGGGAGCTGTTGTGAATAATACGGGATGGATGTCAATCGAATTGCCGCCGTTATTGTTGTTTGTGACATATGCTCTTATCGGATGGACAATCGGATTAAAGTTTACTAAATCAGTCTTTATGTATGCTTTGTTTGTTCTGCCTAAATTGGTGGGTATCATCGCTTTATTATTAGGAATGTGCGGTTGTATTGCCGCTGCTTTGGTCGCTTTTGCCGGCATTTCACCGCTGACGGCTTATTTGGCAACCAGTCCGGGCGGTGCTGATTCAATTGCTATCATTGCTGCATCGGTTCCGGTAGACATGGCGTTTGTTATGTCTGTTCAATTGATGCGATTTATCTCGGTGTTACTGATTGGTCCCGTCGTCAGCAAAATAATGGCGACGCATGTCCAAAATCAGACAGATTCAACACCTTAACCACACTTTTGTATCGTCATAAAATTTTCATATAGATTTTGCTTTTCTTCTTTCGGAAAAGTGTGTTATAGTCACTTTGTTTGTTATTAACGTTAAGAAAGGATAAAGTAATGACAATGCGTGTTGCAATTAACGGGTTCGGTCGGATTGGACGTTTGGTTTTCCAAGCGATTACGGAACGCGGTTTGTTGGGCAAAGAAATTGATGTTGTGGCTGTTGTTGACATGTCCACGGATGCGAAATACTTTGCGTATCAATTGAAATATGATTCGGTTCAAGGTCGGATGAAAGCGGACTTTGCGACAAAGAAATCTGATCCGTCATTGGAAGCTGACGATATTTTGGTCGTTAACGGTCATGAAATTCGTTGCTTGATGGCTCAAAAAGAATTGTCTGCGATGCCGTGGAAAGATTTGAACATTGATTACGTGATTGAATCTACGGGTTTGTTCACGGATTCCGAAAAGGCGAAAGGTCACTTGGAAGCCGGTGCTAAACGGGTTGTGATTTCTGCGCCGGGTAAAGGCGATGTGAAAACGATGGTTTATGGTGTCAATGAACAAGAATTTGATCCGGCTGTTCACAAAATTGTGTCGAACGCTTCTTGCACGACAAACTGTTTGGCCCCGCTGGTTCATGTTTTGCTGAAAGAAGGCATCGGTGTTGAAAACGGATTGATGACAACGATTCACGCGTACACAGCGACACAAAAAACTGTTGACGGTCCGTCCAAAAAAGATTGGCGCGGTGGCCGTGCGGCGGCAATTAATACAATTCCGTCTTCAACGGGTGCGGCGAAAGCTGTCGGCGAAGTGTTGCCGAGTGTTAAAGGTAAATTGACGGGGATGTCTTTCCGTGTTGCCGTGGCGGATGTGTCCGTTGTTGATTTGACATTCAATGCGTCTCGCGATACCAGCATCGAAGAAATTGATGCGTTGATGAAAAAAGCATCTGAAACTTACTTGAAAGATACATTGGGTTACACGGATGAAGAATTGGTTTCCACCGATTTCATTCATGATCCGCGTGCTTCCATTTATGATTCTTTGGCAACTGTCAAGAATAACTTGAAAGGCGAAAAACGCTTGTTCAAGATTGTTTCTTGGTATGACAACGAATGGGGTTATTCCAATGCGTTGGTTCGGATGATTCAATACATGGGACGGAAAGAAGGTTTAATTTAATCTTTAATCCGAAAAAGAAAGAAACCTCCTTTGATATTATCAAGGGAGGTTTTTTGTTACCAACTCTTATAACTGCTACGCTCTTTGTTGGTAAACGGCGCGCGCTGACGAATTTATTTTTGACGGGTGAGCCGCCCCAATTCTTGCGCTAATTTTTGAGCCATTTCCTGAAGCAATTGACTTTGCGTGTTAACGTAGGCCGCATATGTTTCTCCGACCGGTGCCGACACCGAAACAGGTCGGCGTGCGACGATTTCTCCGGCAGGATTGATAACGGAATACCATCCGGATAAACGAGCTTCCTGCCCGAATTGACCGTTCATTTGATTGATTTCGATTAAAAGGACGTAATCGAATTTTTCCCGTGCCTGAGTCCGTTCTTTAATGGTCGCTTTTGGTAAAAGTGTCGTTAAATCTTCAACAAGTGTTCGTTGTACCAAAGACGATAACGGTTCCGCCCACCGATTTAATTCGGAAATTCGCAATTCAACGCCGCTGTCTTCGGATAAAACAATTTGCGGTTTATCCAAATACCGTGCAATTCGAGCTTCTTCAACACCGACACTGATGGTCGTCGTACTGACGGCTTTTTCCGCCGGAATGCTTTTCAATGTATAAAATTGAGACGGTTTGCTCGTTCCGATACAGGCGCTGACCAACAAAGCGGCAGCAAGCATGAATACATTTTTCATTTAATATCCTCCTTTACCTTTTAACAGCGCTTCGGGGTGGCGCTCAATATAATCCGCAAAATTGCGCAGCGACTTGGCCGCGTCTGATACATCATATAGGGTGCGATTCAGATTATTTAAAGTCTCGGCCGTTTGAGGCCCGTTTTGGGTTACGATTTGATTCAACGTTTCGGAAATTTCGACCCATTGCGGCAAAATACGCGGCAATTGGCTTTCCAATTCGTCCAAAATAGCATTCAACCGAACAACCGTTTCTCGGATGGGTAAGTTTTGAATGCCGCGCGATAATTCGCCGAGCGGCGATAAAACCGTCGGGATTTCCAACACATCTTTGTCACGTGGATTGTTTTTTAATCGGACAGGTGTGTCGGGTAACATTTCCAATTCAATCATCAACTGACCTGTTAAATAGCTCTGCGTAATCAATCGCGCCCGCAAGCCGCGTTTAATAAAAGCATCCAAAACGGTTTGTTTGTAATAATATTCCCTTGAGGTGACTTTTAAATCCTGTGTTGCATCTAATTTAGCATAAACCGGAATGCTGAATTCCAAATCACTCAACCCGGCGATGAGTTCGATTTTGGAAACTTTGCCGATTTGGACGCCTTTAAAAACAACCGGAGACCCCACATTTAATCCTTTGACCGATTCGGAAAAGTACATTACGACTAAATCTTCTTCGTTGGTGAAGATTTTATCGCTTAAAAATTTCCCGATGACGCTCATAAACATCAATAAACCAATGATGACAAACAAGCCGATTCTTTTTTTATTTGGCGTTCTGCGCATGTGTTTGACCTCCGCGAGTTAAAAAGTTATAAACGGTGGCATTCGGCGGATTTTTTAACAAATCTTTCGGATTACCGCGCCCGGAAATGCCTTTTGTATCCGTATCCAAGAAAATGGAGTTGGTTCCAATGTCAAAAATGGAATTCAGTTCGTGTGTGACAACGACAATCGTCGTGCCGAGACATTGATTAATATCAATAATCAAATCGTCTAACAGTTTAGAGCTGACCGGGTCTAATCCGGCGGACGGTTCATCGAAATAAACGATTTGAGGATCCAATGCCAAAGCTCTGGCCAAACCGGCTCGTTTTTTCATGCCGCCGCTGATTTCGGACGGATAGAACTCTTCAAATCCTTTTAACCCAACCAAGGCCAGTTTTAAAGAAACCAAATCAGCAATCATTTTTTCGGAATAATCCGTGTATTGTTGTAAGGGCAAAGCGATATTTTCGGCCAACGTCATTGAACTGAATAAAGCCCCGCTTTGGTACAAAACGCCGCATTTTTGCATGATTTGTTCTTTTTGAAGGGCGTCGGCTGCGGTAAAATCAATGCCGTCAATGAAAACAGTCCCGCTTAACGGCGGCATTAATCCGGTCAAGACACGAAGTAAACTGCTTTTCCCGCCGCCACTGGCACCCATGATAATGAAAATATCATGTTTGTTGACGGTAAAGCTGATGTCATTCAACAAAATAAAATGATCATAGCCGACAGTCAGATTTTGGGCGTTGATTGAAATGTTTTGTGTCATATGCCGATAGCCTCACATACCCAAGTGATGATACCGGTCATCACAATCATCCATACAATCGCGCTGACAACCGCTTTTGTGGTTGCAATCCCGACGCTGTCTGCATTGCGGCCGCAATGAATACCGTAATAACATCCGCACAAAGCGATAACGGCGCCGAAAACCAGCCCGTGAAAAACACCGACCAAAAAGTTTGTGAGATTAAAAGCCTTCACAGAATAATTCCAATATTCTTGCGGGGAAATGTCTAACATAAAGACGCCGACGGCACCGCCGCCAATCATTCCCATAAAGTCGGCCCACATGGTTAAAAGCGGCATAATCAACACCAGCGCCATGATACGGGGTAGAACCAAAAAATCCGTTGCCGGAATACCCATTGTTTTCAACGCATCCAATTCTTCATTAACTTGCATTGTTCCGATAGTGGCTGCATACGAAGCACCCGTTCGGCCGGCCATGATAATTCCGGCCATAATTGCACCCATGATGCGCGTCATCCCGATAGCGACCAAACTGGCCACATAAATTTGAGCACCGAACGTTTTTAATTGAATGGCGCCGACGAATGCCAGAATGAGCCCGACCATAAAACTGATTAAAGACACAATTCCGATGGCTTTCGGCCCGCAGTCGTCTAAAGCAAACCAAAAATCAATCGGTCGCATAACCGCCATTCCCGCAATCGACCGGCCGACGGATTTTAAAACCGCTTTGATAAAACGCAGACCTTTTTGAACGCTGTCAATAACCACTAAAACCGTTTGTCCGATGCGGCTTAAAAAATCCAAGGAAGTTCTTCGAGAGGTCGTCGGTTTTCTGTCGACGGTAAAAGCCAATGTCAACAACCGCTGTAATCCGACAGGCAAACCGGATGTGTCCACTTGAACGGCATGTTTGGCTGCATACTGCATTAACTGGTAAATCAACACAACCAAAGAAGAATCCCACGCTTGAAGTTTTTGCGTGTCAAACGTAATGGTTTTCAAAGATTTTCCGCGCACATGCGCCCAAAGCGGATGAATAGCGTGATTGTCTTCATATCGAATGAAATCACCTGCAAGTGTAATTGTCAGGTGGTTTTTTTGCGTAGAAAAAGACAGAGCCGTATCCATTTGTTCACATCTTTTGGTTAAAAAGTGTTTTAGTGTAAAATGAAAACCGCCGTAAAGTCAATAAAAAAGGGGAGCCTTTTTTAGACTTTTGAGCAAGAATTTGTTTTTATTCACAAAAACATACGCCGATAGGCTCCCCAGATTTTTATTTTAAGGCATATGCCGTTTCAAAAGCCGTTCGAATAGCTGATTCGATTCGACCCGGATGCGCGGCGTCTCCGATGATAAAGGTATTCGGGCAAATCGATTCGCAGTCTTTTAAAAGTGTTTGAACCGGTTTAACGCCGATGGCCAAAACAACTGCATCCGTCGGGCAGGTTTCGGTTTGGCGCGTTGCCAGATTTTCAAGGACGATTTCATTTTTCCTGATTTCCTTTAACTGATGGAACGGCAAGGTGTGAATGGTATACGGTTTTAATTTGTCCATTGCATCCAGATAATGTTGAACATACACGCCTTTGCCGATTGTTTCTTGCATTTCGACAAAGGTCAGTTCATTGCCGTTTTCGCATAAAAATTCAGCCGTTTCCAAACCGCTGGACCCGGAACCGATAAGAGCCACTTTTTTATTTTTTAAAACAACAGCCCCGCTTAAGACTTGATCCAACGTGTAAACCATTGGCAAATGAATGCCGGGAAGAGTGGCCGGACGCACGGGTTCAGCGCCTGTTGCCAGAATGACGGCATACGGGTGATAAGAGTCAATCAACGCCGGTGTTGCCACTGTATTCGTCAGGATTTTGACCCCCATCTTATCCAGTTGGTGCTTTTCATAATCCACAATCCAATTGATTTTTTCTTTATGGGGCGGTTTGTTGGCAATATTGATTTGACCGCCGATTTGATTTTCTTTTTCTAAAACAATGGGCGTAAATCCGCGTAATGCCAATACGCGGGCAGCTTCCAATCCGGCGACGCCGGCGCCGACGACGACAACGGTTCGTCCTTTTCCGTCTTGCGGATAATCGGGATAGAAATATTCGCGGCAAGCCCGTGCATTGACAGCGCATTTAATCGGGCCTTTGCCGGGGATGGTATCGCTGACCAACGTTTCAAAACAAAAGTTGCATGAAATACAGCGATTGATATCAGCTTCTCTTCCGTCAAAAGCTTTTTTCGGCCATTCAGGATCAGCTAAAACCGCTCGTCCCAAACCGACAAAATCAACCAAATTGTCTTCCAACATTTTTTCGGCGAACCAAGGTTCCTTAATCATGTTTACGGCAATTAAAGGCAGCTTAACACCGTTGCGGATAACACGGATGCGTTCCGTTCGACAGCCTTGAGGATACGTTATCGGTTCCGACAAGGAATTAAAAGATTCGTAAATCCCGTTTGATACGTCCAAAAAAGCAATGCCCAGTTTTTCCAAAGCTTGCGCAACTTTTAATCCTTCAGCCAATGTCAGGTAATCTTTAATACCATTCGGTTCCAATAATTCATCTACCGTTAAACGGACACCGACCGGGAAATCAGAACCGCAGGCTTTTTGAATACCTTCAATAATTTCTTTGATAAATTCAAAACGGCCTTCAAAGCTGCCGCCGAACCGATCCGTCCGTTGGTTGGTGTAAGGACTTAAGAATTGTGAAATCAAATATCCGTGAGCCCCGTGCAATTCCACACCGTCAAAGCCGGCTTTTTGTGACCGAACGGCACCGGCGATAAATTTTTGAATGATTTCTTCGACTTCCTGCGTCGTCATTTCATGCGTTTCTTGCTGGCAAACGCCGCATGGTTTGGAACTGGATGACCATAACGGCTGATTACCGTTGATGTTCATAAATGTTTCTCGCCCCGGATGATGCAGTTGCGTCATTACTTTGACGCCTTTGGCATGCAACACATCCACGGCATGTTTTAACGAAGGAATTAAATCATCGCGCGCTACGCTGGCCTGACGTTGAGCCGCAATACCGTGCGTATCGTCGACGCGTGTGTTTTCCAAAATAATCAAGCCCACGCCGCCGTCAGCCCGCTCCGATAAATAAGTCAAAAATTCAGGACCGATAGATTGGTCTTTTTCCGCCGTCCCTGTGGCTAAAGAAACCATCACCATGCGGTTTTTTAATGAAATGCCGGCAATTTGTCCGGGTTCGAATAACTTTGAATATGTCATGTTTTTCTCCTTTTTATATCCCTTGCTTCAGTTTAGCGTACTTTTTTGATAAAAGAAAAGAAAAATATTTAACCGTTTGAAATTTATTAATATTTTTGTTCCTTTTGGAGAAAAAGCCATAAAGAGGGCTTGACTTTTGGGAAAAATTCTCTTGAAATACGTAACAACGAAAAGAACAAAAGAGGTTTTTTATGCGACGTATCGGTATTATTTTGGCGATTTGTTTTATATGCGGATTAGGCGGGGTAGCCGCTTTTTTATTAATTCCGACGGAATATCCACGGTTTGCTTCGGAAAATGAAACCGTCAACGGAGAAGTCTTTAATCGAGACGTCTTGTTGCAAAAAGCGTATGCGCTTTCGCAAAAAAGCTATCAAGCGCCGCCGGAAGTTTCAAATGATTTGAAGAAGCTGAATTATGATCAGTACAGAGACATTCGATTTGTTCGGGAAAACGGGCCATGGTACGGTCAACGCAAACCATTTGAAATTCAATTTTTCCATCCGGGAGCTTTGTTCAATAACGAAGTGATGATGAATGAAATCGTTCATGGCAAATCGCGGCCGATTGTTTATTCGCCTTTTTTCTTTGATTTTGGCAAGAATAAAGCGTTGCAAAGCAACTCGGCAACCGGATATGCCGGGTTTCGGTTGCACTATCCGCTGAACAACGAGCTTTATTATGATGAGTTAATTTCTTTCTTGGGTGCCAGCTATTTCCGGGCTTTGGGGCGAGGCCAAAAATATGGGTTATCCGCGCGCGGGTTGGCGATTGATACGGGATTGGAAACGGGAGAAGAGTTCCCGATTTTCCGTGAGTTTTGGATTGAAAAACCAAAACGGTGGGTTAAATCAATCAAAGTATATGCTTTATTGGACAGCCCGAGTGTCGTCGGTGCCTATACATTTCTGATTCGGCCGGGATCGGTAACGACAATTGATGTGGATGCGGTTTTGTTTACGCGTAAAAAAATCAATAAATTGGGGATTGCGCCGCTGACATCCATGTATTTATTCGGCGAGAATACGAAAAACCGGTTTGATGACCATCGTCCGGAAGTTCATGACAGTGACGGATTGTTGGTTTGGAATCAAAATGATGAGGTCTTGTGGCGTCCGTTGGACAATTCAAAATATTTACGTATCAGCGCTTTTGAGGACAACAATCCGAAAGGATACGGGCTGATGCAGCGGGATATTCAACCGAGTCATTATTTGGATTTTGAAGCGCATTATGAGCTGCGGCCGAGTGCGTGGGTTAAACCGTTATCCGAATGGGGAAAAGGGCATGTTGAATTGGTTGAAATTCCGAGCAATCAGGAAATTCATGATAATGTTGTGGCTTTTTGGGTACCGGACGGATCTGTTGATGCGGGTCAAAAATTAGAATACAAATACCGGATTTATTGGAGTCGGGAAACGCCTGTTGACACAGCGGTTGCACCGGTGACGGCAACGTATACGGGCATAGGCGGTGTTTCCGGGATGTTGGAAACGCACAAACGTAAATTTGTCATCGATTTTGATTTAAAAGAAGAGACAACGTTGAAAGATTTGGATGAAAAACGATTGACGGCGGATGTGTCGGCATCGACGGGAAAGATTTTGGGCAGCCATATCATGGTTAATCCGGTAACAGGCGGTGTGACGCTTTATTTTGATTTTAAACCCGACGGAAAGACGGCTGAATTACGGGCTGTTTTGCGCAAAGACGGCGAACCGGTGACCGAAGTGTGGAGTTATCAATGGTTACCTTAACGATTCAAAGCGCGGACGATATTGTCGGGGCTTATCTGCAAACATTGGGATTTTCGGCGGCTGAAGCGGCGCGGTTAGCACCGTCTTTGCACCGACATTTAAAACTCAATGAGACAATCGGGGATGATTTGGTTTTACACATGGATCGGCTTTTAGCTCAAAAAGCGGCCGATTTATTTCCTGATTTCACCGGTTCGGACAAAGAACGAACAGCATTGATTAAAATGGCTTACCTGCGGGCAGACGGCGCCGCACGGTGGGGAATCGACTTGTGGTCGAAGAAAAAGGATAAAGTTATGGATGAAACATTAAAGAAATCAGCGTTGTTCGGCGCACCGGCCGTGTGTCTCGGTGCTATGGAACCGCAACCGATTGAATTGCCGCATCCGACTTCTTTCTTTTTAAGAAAAGTCCGCCTGTTGAAGAGAAAATCATGACAAACAAACCGCTTTATCTTTTTAATCCGAAACGAATTTGGGGACGCCGTATCAGTGTGTTCGGCCTGATGTTTATCAGTACGTTTTTGGCCAGCGTGAAATGGACAATGTCATTGCCGACGGATGCTGCACTTTGGCTGCGCATTTTAATGATTGGGTTGTTTATTTTGACGTTTGCTTGGATTTCTCTTTTTTTCTGGTCCAGCATTTTTGGATTTATCGAATTACTGCGTCGCCGTAAAGTTCCGGGAATAGAATGGGTACCGGCACAGACGCCTTTAACGCGACGCGTTGCTTTGTTAATGCCGGTTTATAACGAAGCGCCGGCATCCGTGTTTGCGCATTTGTTGGCGATGGCACATGAATTGGATAAAACCGGGCAAGCTTCCTTTTTTGACATCTATATGTTGAGTGATACGACCAAAGCGGATGTTTGGGTTGCCGAAGAGGCTTTGTGGCTGGAAGCGCAAAAACACATGCCGTCTTCTGTTCGGCTTTATTATCGCCGTCGTCCGAAAAATACAGCGCGTAAAAGCGGCAATATTGAAGATTTTTGTCGCAAATGGGGGGCTTTGTACGAAAGCATGGTGGTGTTGGATGCCGACAGTTTGATGAGCGCGTCTACCATTGTGACGATGGCACAGCTTATGGAGAAAAATCCGCACGCCGGGATTATTCAAGCGCCGCCGATGATGGTCAACAGTCGTTCCTTATTTTCGCGCGTTCAACAATTTGCCGGCAAAATATATGGGCCGATTGTGTCGGCAGGGCTGGCTTTTTGGCAGGTTGGCGACAGCAATTATTGGGGACACAATGCCATCATTCGTGTCAAAGCGTTTATGGCATGTTGCGGGTTGCCCGTTTTGCCGGGTAAAGCTCCGTTCGGCGGGATGATTTTAAGCCACGATTTCGTGGAAGCGGCGTTGATTCGGCGCGGCGGCTGGTCAGCGTGGTTGTTGCCGGAATTAAAAGGCAGTTATGAAGAATGCCCGCCGACGTTGATTGATTATGCAGCGCGGGATAGACGGTGGTGTCAGGGCAATATGCAACATATGAAAATTTTAATTTCCAAAAAGTTACATCCGGTCAGCCGTATTCATTTTACAATCGGGATTATGTCTTATCTTTCATCGCCGATTTGGTTATGTTTTTTGGTTGTCGGTTTAGCGGTGGCTTTGGGTCGGGAATTTTTCCCGCCAGTTTATTTTTCCAATGTACGGACGTTGTTCCCGACATGGCCGATTTTTGATAAAATCGGAACGATTTCTTTGTTGTTTTTGTCGCTTTTCATGTTGATTTTTCCAAAGTTCTTGGGACTGTTTATTGCTATCGGGCAAGAACGCGGCAGACACCGTCTTCAAAAAGCATGGTATTTGACGAAGAGCGTGCTTGTTGAAATCGTTTTAAGTGCGTTGATTGCGCCGGTTATGATGATGTTTCAAAGCCGGTTCGTGTTTGAGATTTTTACCGGGCATGCCGTGTCATGGAATGCGCAACAAAGAGGCGATCAACGGACGACTTTTGCCGATGCGGTGCATTATCATTGGGGACATACATTGTTGGGGATTGTTACGCTTGCGGTTGTTGTCCTTTATGTCAAACCTCTGTTTTGGTGGATGTTGCCGATTACGGCCGGGTTAATTTTATCAATTCCGGTTTCCATGCTGACCAGTCAAGCACAAATTGGTGTGTGGGCTAAACGGCATCATTTCTTTGTGATTCCGGAAGAAGTTCACATGCCGGAAGTCATTAAAAAAGCCCGCCGATTTGAACAACTTTTGGCATCGGTCTCTCGTCAATCGTATGGCGTCGAAGCCGTTGTAACACGCAATGATTTGAATGCGGTGCATCTTTTGTTGTTATCTGTCAACGGGCCGGCACCGGCAATAACACAGGAACAGTTGCAAAATGCTCAATTGAAGTTAGAAAATTATTTAAATCATCATGTTCCGATGAACATGACAAATGAAGAAGCAATTGCGCTGTTATATCATCCTGAAATTTTGGAAAGAGCGTTGATTATTTCCAAACGAGCCGCTTAACGACCGTTTCCTTCTTTTAACGCCCGACCCGGTTCCATTTCCCTTCTTCGGCTAAAAAGAACGCAGCCGGCATTTTAATTTGAAGTTTGTCTTCTTTTTTCGTGAAATTCCAAGACATCGGACACAGTTTCATGGCACCGATATCCGTGCCGGGCATGTTTTCAACAGGCTGGCATCCGTGACTTTTCCAGTACTTGACCAATTCCGGGCGGCAGAAGAACATCGCCCGTTTGAACCCTTTGTCTTTTAAAAATTCTGCGGTAAAATGAAATACTTTTTGCGGAATATTTTGTTTGCGATAAGCCGGAATAACGCACATCCGTTCAAATTTCACAAAATCATGGAAATACCGAACCCGCATTGTTGCAATCGGTTTACCGCTTGCTTTAACCAGAATTTGTGTTGCCGAAAAATCATTGCCGTCGAATTCCATTTCTTCCGGCACATTTTGTTTTTTGACAAATTCTTCGCGCCGCAAATCGAATGCTTGCAACAAATCTTTTAAATTTCTAACAATGTCAATTTCAATTTTTTCGCTCATATTCTCATTTTATCATTGACGAAATGATAAATTGTAGATACTACTTTTATTAAAGTGATATATAATTTGGGGACGCATACATACGTATTTTTAAAAATGAGTGTGAAAAACAGACTGCTTTTATTAAAAAATTTGCTTTATTTCACGGCGGTTGCCAAAACAGGAAGTATTACACAGGCAGCGGCTCAAAACGGTATTAAGGCAGCCAATTTAAGCCACATGATGAAAGAATTCGAACAGGCTTTAGGATGTTCGTTGTTTCATCGCAAAAGCACCGGTGTTGAACTGACGCGGGAAGGGTACTTGGTTTTGGAAGAAGCCAAACGGTTGGAAGATGAACTGGAAGAGTTGGAATATTACGCTGTTTTGCGGGCATCGACGGCAAATCACGTGAATTTATATTTACCGTCTAATTTACATTTGATGGATTTGGAAACGTTTTATAAAGCCTATCCGGGTATACAAATTGACATCTTAACGGATGTCGGCAGCTTTGATGTCGGTGTTTTTTATGAAGAACCGTTCTTGCCGAAAGACTTTATCATTACCAAACACCAAATTAAACAAAACAATGTCGGCCAGATGATTTGGGCCGCTTATCGCGCCCGACACGTGGCAGCGGTAGCGGTGTATGATTTTATCGTGTCCCGATTGGTTTAATCGAAAATTGTTGTCGACATTTCTTTTAAATGATTAATTAACGCCCGCATTTTGGGTAAATCTTTTGTTCCGCGCCGGGATATAGCCCAAAACACATGATTAATTTCAAATGGAATTTCAATCAGCTGAATAAGATCTGAATCCATTTTGGCGATACACGTCGGGATTAATGAGACTCCGACACCATCTTTGACTAAACTTAACAGCATTGAAGAGGCATCCGTCGTTGCAACAATGTGTTGACATTCGGATAAAAATTGGCTCCATTGCGGCCATAAACTGGAAAAGTCTTTGCGAGAACAAACTTTGTGGTTGCGTTGTAAATCTTCAAGATTCTTCGGATACCCAAATTTGCTGACATATGTTTTGGATGCATATAAGCGAAATTTTAACGTGTTTTTTAACAAAACAACAGAGTCTAATGGTGGTTGTTCGTAAACAAAAGCAATGTCAATATCGTTAAGCAACTGTGGTGTTTCCAAAGTACACTTAATGTCCAAATGCACATCCGGATATTTGTCATAAAACGTGGATAAATACGAAGCAATATAAGCGCTTCCGATTCCTTCACCGACCCACAATTGAATGCTGCCGGAGATTTTATTGTCAAATTCGCTGAAGTGCTCCAAATCATACAATACCTTTTCAACATTACAGATTTTAGACCACAAGCGTTCACCGTCTTTTGTCAGAACAACGCCCTTGTGTGTTCGGCTGAAAACTTTGATTCCGATTTCTTGTTCGAAATTTTTGATTTCTTTGGACATGTTTGACTGCTTCATGCCGTTGCGGCTGGCCGCAGCATTGATTTGCCCTTCTTTATAAGCTTCGGCAATACACAGCATGCCTTTTAATAAACTGACTTTTTGTTTAATGCTCATAATATATATTCTTATATGAATTCAGTTGGTTGTTAAAAAAACAATTATGAATACAATTATACACAGAAATATCGGTTTGTATACAATTAAATTCATAAGGAGAAAAAATGTCAACAAAAAAAGCCAGTTCTTCAGTCTCGCAGCCGGTTCGAGATATTCAACAAATTAACCGCCAGTTTATCGAATTAATGCAAGGATTGAAAGAATTGCATTTTGATGAAGCTTGTTTTTTCGTCGGAACCGCTTATTGTTCTTTCGAACAGGCGCTGGCTCTTTCATTTGACAAACGCAGCCGATCTATTTGAAGTACTTTAACAACGTTGTCAGTTGATCCAGTAAATAAGCCAAGACTTTGTCATCACACATTTTTATTTTTTCAATAACTTGTAATTCGATTTCTTGGCGGGAAGCGCTTTTGTTGGTGCAGACCGAGACGGACAATAAATCATCCAGGCTGATGCCGAAATAGTGCGCAATGGCGAGTAAAACTTTTAAATCCGGCGTAACAACGCCTCGTTCAAGGTTCGAAATCGTTCGCCAGCTGACATCGCAGATTTCCGAAAGTTCTTCCTGTGTTAAAGAAGCGTTTTCCCTTAACACTTTAACTTTTAGACCTAACTGTTTTTTTATCAATTCATTCATACTAAAGTTATACCTGGTTTAATGTTAATTATCCAGAAAGTTCCTTTCATAAAAAACAGATATTTAACATTAGAATGTTAACTTTAAAATAAGGAGAAGAATATGACTGATTTTAAAAAATTTGAAAATGTTTTGGATTCTCGGCTGTCTGAAGCCGTTCGGGCATCTGATTTCGTGAAAAAGATTCTCGGTCCCGATTTATTCGAAATATGTGCGTTATGTTATTTGTTAAATGACAAACAACGGGCGTATATTATGGAAACAATTCGTCACGTTTTGAAACATGATTTATAAAGGAACAATGCTTTTAACTCAAATTAAAAGCGTGATTAAGAAAATCCTTTAGGATGAGCGCGTGCGTATGAGCAGTATCTTTTGCGGCATAAACCAGAGTAACTTTTTCGTGCCCTTTGACGTGGTTTTCAAAAGCTGTCAGAGCAGTCGGATGATTTTGCAACTCTTGACGATACGCTTGTTGAAAATCCGCCCACTTGTCGGGATTGTGATGATACCATGTTCTCAAAGCAGAGCTTGGCGTCAATTCCTTTGCCCACCAAGCAACGTGCGCTCGTTCTTTGCTGAGCCCACGGGGCCAAAGTCGGTCAACCAAAATTCTGTAACCGTCGCTATTAGATGCCGGCTCATACGCGCGTTTTAACATTATTTCCATAAGATGCCTCCTTCAAAGGAGATAGAGAGCATCCTTGTTCCTGTCAATTCTTTTTCTTTAATTCCGAAGTGCAAAAAGGACAGCGTGTTGCCGGTAAAGGTATTGTTTCATAACAAAAAGGACAGCTTTTTGTCGGCGCCGGGGCTGGTTTGTCTTCTTGGGTTTTCTTTTCCAGCTTGTTGATGAATTTAATCAGAATAAAAATCGCAAAAGCAATAATAATAAAAGAAATAATCGTGTTTAAAAAATTACCGATATTAAATGTAATTGCGCCGGCATTTTGTGCTTCCATTAAAGACTCGTAAGGGCCGGCATTTTTGGTTCCGTCTTTTAAAACAAAAAATAAATTACCGAAGTCAACTTTACCGAGGATAATACCGAGCGGCGGCATGATAATATCTTTGACCAAACTGTCGACGATTTTACCGAAAGCAGCACCGATAACAATACCGACAGCCATATCAATGACATTGCCGCGCATGGCAAACTTTTTAAATTCTGAAATAAAGTGTTTAAACATTTTTGAACTCCTTTATTTTAAGGTAAAAAAAAGCCAAGAGTTTGTCAAATGAAATGTCGATTTGACAAAAAAGGACTTGATTTTTTAAAAGAAAAGAATATGCTTTAAACACTTTTGGGGTGTCGCCAAGCGGTAAGGCAGCGGATTCTGATTCCGCCATTCGTTGGTTCGAATCCAGCCACCCCAGCCAAACTGGAAATAAGGTGTTGAGACGTTCTCAATGCCTTTATTTATGCGGCTTTCAAGTGGGGTATTTGTAATTATAACAAGAATACACTTTGTTAACAACTTTAATACAAAAAAGCCAAAGATAGTTTTTAGAAATATTTTGCAAAAACATAATTTTATTGATTGTGTTAAAAAATGCCATATAGTGAGCATAGTTAAGGTTATCAAACCCAAAAGGAGTTTAAAATGAGGGAAAGGGGATTAGAAAAGTGGTGTACTAAAAATACTAAAATCATTATTTTGGGAACGTTTCCAAGTGTACAATCAAGAATAAACGGATATTATGCAAATCCTAAAAACCAATTTTGGAAAATGATGTATGCTTATTTTAATCTTGCTTTTCCTTTACAAGAAGAGGAGCGTAAAAAATTTTTGTTAAAACATCAAATTGGTTTATGGGATGTGATTGAATCTTGTGAAATTGACGGCAGTTTGGACTCTCGCATAAAAAACCCGGAATACAATGATTTAACAGTGTTAAAAGACGATTGTCCGAATTTAGAATGCATTTGCTTTAGCAGTAAAAATGCTTTTAAATATTATCAAAAATATCTGAGACAGGCTGATAAATTTCCAAAATTAAAAAAAGAAGCCTATAAAAAATGGTTAGATAAGATGACGGATGGAGATAAACATATTTTACCATCTCCTAGCACTGCGAATGCGCATAAAACTTTTGAGCAAAAAAAAGAAAAATGGCATGACTTCTTATATGAGTACATTAAAAAATGATCTAAAATAGTGTGAACTCAAAAGAGTGGATGTTCTGAAAACAAAATTGGATTTTTATAATCAGTTCATATGGCGCAAACTCTTGTTGTTTAATGTGTACTCCGTCCTCACTCGGTTTTCATTGATTAAAAGATGTTTTTGGCGTATAATAAAATAAAGTGAGGTGATGGCATGAATCGCTTAAAACAAATGCTATTGACGGGAGTTGCTGCCGGGGCCATGTTGTGGGCGGCTCCTTCTTTTGCTGTCGAGACAAACGAAACAGCGCATGTGCCGGCCATCACACAGACATATACGGCGCAGGCTAAAGAAAAAGCGCCTATTCAACTGTGCGGCATTGAAAAAGACAAAGAAGAACTGTGGAATTTTTATCAAAGACTGGGGCAAACGGCCGAAGGGCGTAAAGTCCAAGCTTCATTGGAAGAAGCTTATGCACGAACGGGACAAAAAGTGCCGCTTCGTTTCGGTTTTTTAGAAAAAGGCTATGGAGCGGTGTATCAAGGCCTGATGCAAGGCATTACAATCAATTCAAATTATCAGGCTGCGGATGAGGTTGTGTTGGCGCATGAATTAATGCATGATGTCCAAGCAAAACGGGAAATCAATAAAGATGTTCTTGTTTATGATAACCTGAAGGATGTCTTTATTGCCGGTAAGTTGTTGGAATTGGAAACGAAAATCCAAGATACGGTTATGGCAGATCAAAAGAACTTGACGCCTCGAGGTGAAGATTTAAATACGGCTTTTTTACCGCTTTATCGAGACTTTAAAGCCGACGGAATGAAAAAATTTAACGGGGATGAAACCAAAGCCGTTCGTTACGCGAAAACAGAGCTGGCAAAGACTTTGTGGGAAGATAAAAATATGCCGCTGTATCAAATTCCGTTGAATCTTTTTTCGCGCAATGAAACCGGTAAAGTTTACAGAGCTGTCGGAAGTTGGAATATCGCGTATGATCAGCAAAGCGTATGTAATATGATGTCGGATATTAAATCCATCCGTTTCCAAAAAGGCAACAAAGAGGCTGATAGATTGTTTACGCAATTCGCCGAAAAGATGGGCGTTGATTTGTCTGCCGAATATTTTAAAGAAAATATGGATGACGGTTGGGGGATTTCCGTTTCTGAAAATGATGTCAAAATGGCGCAGTCTCGGTTAACTTTAAAAGAAGATGCAAAAGGACAATTGATTGCTTCCGTATTTGAACAGGATACTAAAATTGTTGAAAATATATTTAATCAAAGTGGGCAATGTTTGTCTGCCAAAGTTTTTTCAGAAGATGGTAAAACCATTATTAAAGACGGAAACGTGGCTTTAGGTTTGGCAGAAACACATTATACGAATGAAGGCGTTCGTACGATGGAAGTTGCGCAAGACGGCAAAAGAACGACTTATTATCCCAATCAACAAATACACAAACAAATGGATGAAAAGGGAGAAGTTCTGGCTTATTTTGCGCCGGACGGCCAAGCGTTGAACTCTGAAAAAGCTTTTCAAAACGGCAAAGAGGGCGTGTTTTACGAATATGCGCAAGATGGCACGCTCGAACGACAGACAAGCTATAAAAACGGGAAAAAGAACGGTAAGGAAATCAGAGGTAAAGATTGGACAACTTATAAAAATGGCTTAAAAGATGGCGTTGAGCATACGGAAACGCGCATCTGGGGAGCTGTTCGGACAGAGGATGTTTCTTGGAAGGCAGGCGTTCGTCACGGCGATGCTTATCGTAACGGCAAGCCGGACTGTTATTATCATCATGGTAAAATGTATTGGAGCCGCGAAGAATATGAAGCTACGAAAGAAACATTAAAGAAAACATTGAAAGAAAAAAGTGCCTCTGCGACGCCGCAACTTGCCGGCAGTCTTTTGAAAAAAGCCAGTGTCGAACGATAACCCGTTTGTTAAACAAAGGCGGGAACGGACTTTAACAAACCGAGTAAGAGTTCGGCGTAGGTTTTCCTCATCTGAAGATGAGCGTATGCACACGACAATCCACCCCCATCGAGATATGAAACGTACAGTTTTTTGCGTTTTAGGCTGATTCTCAAAGATTAAAGCTTAAATCTGCTTTGATAATTCAGTTAGAAACGCTATTTCATCATAGATGTTATTGATGGATTCTTCTTGATGAGATGATAAAAATACATCAAATGCGGCAGATCTGTTGGTGAAGGTAACAGGAGAAAAGTTAACAGCTTTATATTTTAATAAAATTTGGTGTTCTTTTCCCTTTTGATAGCCAAAATATGTGTACCCGCCTCTGTATTCTATTCCTGATAAGATTTGAAGTTCTTTCCCTTTTTTATCGCCAAAATATGCATCCCCGTTTCTATCGAATCTTTTTTTGAGTGCCATGCCTATTCTATAAATTGAAGATGTCTTTTCAAAATAACTTAATTTGCGGAAGTAAAAAGAATGACGTTTTCTAATTAAATCATTTTTTTCATAAAAAAATAACACTTCAGAATCATAACCGTGTTTATAGGTTCTATGTCCTCCTGTCCCTCTGTTGGCAAAATTTTGGATGATAAAATTCCCGACTTTATAGGCAGGACAAATATGAGGCTTTCTAATTCCGGGAAGGCCATCAAATTTTTTAAAACGTTTATCCGTGTTTTTCTGAACACCTAAAGAAGAAAGTATTTTTTCATAATTCTTTTGCAATAACTTTGCTTTGTTATTCATGTAACTTTCATTGTTGCCGAGAAGATAACTTATATATGCAACAAGAGAACATATAATCATTATCGTATATATAATGGGATGATTTTCTTTGGCATCTTCATGAAAAAAAAGACCCGGTTCAAGAAATAACAAAATAAAAGAACAGATGAAAAAACAGGCGATGGCATAAAGCATACTCCTGTAACAAAAAGCAGTTTTTTTTCTAATCTTTGCTAAAGTTTTCGTGTCTTTCTTTGTTAAAAGTCCCTTGTCTTCTAAAAAAGCTTTTTCTTGTTTAACAATTTCTTTAAATTCTTGCTTCGAGATCATCATTTGATCCTTTTGTTTTCTTGCCGTCACATTAATAAATCTACGCTTTTGCAAGTGGTTTGATAAGTTCAAAAAAAGTGAACCGAGTATGAATTATAGAAAGATTTTCGGAATGCAGGAAAATACAATTTATAATCCACCACTCGGTTCATTTGGAATTGTAATGAGAATGCCGCACATGTCAACAATTTTTTTATAAATGGCCGTCATTTTATTAAAGCAAAGAATGGCTGTGCGCATCGGGAACATAAAGAAAGTTCTTCAAACGAATGAAAATTATTGACAAAACGGCTTCAATCGCGTAAAATAAATCAATTGAAAGGCGGCAAAATATGGCATTTGAACATCCTCAAACAAATAAAGTGCATCCCAAGAAAACAGAACAAAAAAAAGAAGTTAACTTTAAAAATCTGTCGGATGCGGATTTGAAAAAATGGATAGCGATTGAAGCGCTGAAATTAACCGGTAAAGTTTGTATTATGTCGGTGGTGTCAATGGCAGCGGGGGCTTTGACAACGGCTATGTTCGGAGCCGGGCCGATTGGCGGATCGCTTGCCATGCTTATTGCGTATGGAGCGGGAACGGCAACTTTTGCGCCGTGGTTTTCGACCAGTATCCAAAGGATGGGCGCGTTTGGACAAGCTCTTTTACGGCGCAAAGATCCGAGAGCTTATCACGATGCGTCTCAAAATGAAGCTTTTAAACGAATGAAAACAAAGGATACCGTCGGCAAAAGTTTAATGAAAACGGCAGCTTATGCCGGTGCTGCCATCGGGACGGTTTTATTCGGAACGGCTTTGAGCTTTATTGCATTCAGTGGGATTCCGTGGTTAATGGCCGGCGGAATGGCGTATGCCGGATATAAATCGTATCAAGCGTTTAGCCCGGGATTTAAGACTCATGCCAAAGATTGGTATTATCTGAAAACGCATCCGTTGGAAGGAGATCGGATTGAACGACGGGATTTACCGCGTCAACCGGGGCGAGACGGGATGTCGACGGATTATCATAATGTCAAGACGCCGGATAAAGTCACGCGTGTCAGTGTTTCCACAAGAACGGCATTAAGAACGGCGCAACAGAGGTCCGGTCAAACGAAAACGCCGGAAAAATCGCCTTATTCGCTGACAAAAGAAGTTCCTTTATTGAATATTACCATCGGAAAAGGTCGATAACATGTTGACACCTGAACATTTGGATTTGGCTGCAAAGCGAATTTTAACATCCGAGGAAAAAGTCCGTTATGCCGAACTGAAACGGGACTCTTATGTCACCCAGATGAAACAGGCTGAAAATCACGCTGTTATAATGGCTTTTCTGGCCGGCGGTTCAATCGTCTGCGGGTTTTTGATGCCTCCCTTTCTTTTGCCTTCATTGGCTGTGACGGGGATGCTTTTACATACAGCATGGGTTCAATTTGACCAACTGCCGATGGCTCAAAAACAACTGGATTTGTTTAATCGGTTAAACCCGGAATCGTTGTTTCAAAAAGAACAAAATGAACGCCGTCAGTGGGCGCAGGAAAGAGCGTTGGAACGCGCCTCATCACATCGGGAAAAAATAGCGGTGTTGATGGATCAATTGGATGAAGAAATCACATGGCAGGATGAGACGCGTGTGGAAGGGACGCGGCTGACGTTGCGGGAAAATGTGTGGAACCTGAAACGCGGCGTTAAAGAAGAATTGGCTTTGGCTGGGTTAACGATGTTGGCCTCCGGTTTTACGTCGGCGCCGGTTTTGGGAAGCATTTTGTTCGGGCTTTGTGCCGTCAGCGCGATTGTGGCAAAAGTGGATGCACATGGGCGTGTTCAACACGGCTATGATAAATGGAGCAAACGCATTCATCAAGCGCAAAAGGCGTTGGAACAAGAACGACCGTTGACACGTGAAACCCTTGAACGGGTCGGAAATGAATATACATTTGATTTACCGGTTGTTTCGACGCAAAAAAAGAACTTGCCGCACGATAAAAATCACACCAAAGATTAATAAACGTCGGAAGCTTGAATTAATAAATCCATATCTTGCGGCATTGGCGCCGAAAAGGAAACTTCACGTTGAAAACGCGGATGAATAAAACTTAAAAAACCGGCATGTAAGGCTTGACGTGGGAAAAGTCGTAAAATTTCGGGCGTTCCTTTCGGAGCGGATCCGTAAACCGCATCGCCGAGCAAAGGATGTTTGATAGACGTCATGTGAACACGAATTTGATGCGTTCGCCCGGTTTCCAATTGACATTCAATCCAGCAGGCTTTCCCGTTAAACAAAGGTTTTATGACACGATAATGTGTAACAGCGGGCTTGCCTCCCGTTGCGACAATTGCCATTTTCTGCCGATTGACAGGACTGCGCCCGATGTTCCCGCGGACGGTTCCCGAAACGGGCGGAACACCGTAAACAAAAGCTTGATAAAGACGTTTAATGCTGTGTACGGCAAATTGTTCCGATAAAGCCTGATGCGTGAAATCGTTTTTGGCAATGACCAAAACACCGCTGGTCTCTTTATCAATTCGGTGAACAATGCCGGGGCGTTTAACGCCGCCGATACCGGACAATGATTCACCGCAATGAGCTAACAAAGCATTGACAAGCGTTCCGCTGGTATTGCCGGCTCCCGGGTGAACGACCATGCCGGCCGGTTTGTTAATGACAATTAAGTCATCATCTTCATATAAAATATTCAGTTTTATTTTTTCCGGCAACGGGGCAGCCGGTTCAGCCGGCGGTTCCGTGATTTCAAAAACTTGACCTGTTGTTACTTTGTCATCCGGCGCCAAAGCAGGCGTAACCAATCCTTGCGTCAGCAAAGTGTTGATGCGCGTTCTTGAAAAATCCGTTACGCCGGCCAAAAATTTATCAACCCGCAAACCTTGTTCCGCCGGTGCAACAGGGCGTGTTTTCAGTGTGTTTGTCATGACTTTCTTTTACCATATTTCGTCCGGTTTGGCAAAGGGTAAATTTTTCGGTCGTTTTAACTAAAAATTCACTATTGCCTTTGCATAATAAAGGAGCAAATCTTTTGGGAAGAGGATTGAAAAGCGTGGTTTTAAACCGTATGAAAAGGATAATGACTTTATTCATGCCGGCCTTTTGTTTGTCGGCAGGCATATTCAGTATGCTTTTGATGCCTTTTCCCGCAGTTGCCGATGAAACGGCAGAAACAGCCTCTTCTCCCTTGGTTTATGAAGAAGTTCGCCAAACATATGAAGCGCGTTTGGCCGAACAAGTTCAAACATTGCTTGAAAAAGTGGTCGGCCCCGGTCATGTCAGCGTTTCCGTTCGGGCGGATTTGGATTTTAATCAAAACATCGTGAATAATGAAGTCATTGACGGGGATATGCCGATTGTTGCTTCTTCCAAAATCAACGGTGCGCAGGAAGAAACGGTTTATGCTTTTTCCAAAAGAGTAACAAAACAAATCCAAAAAGGCGGGTTTGTTTCGAAAATGTCGGTTGCCGTGTTGGTTGATTCATCTGTGCCGCAGGCCGTTTTACCCAGATTGCAGGCATTGGTTCAAACAGCTGTCGGCTTTGACGAAGCTCGCGGTGATCAAATTGAAATCATGACGGCGTCTTTTAAAGAAACGGCTTGGCAGACGGCTTTGAACGGGCCGCTTGTTCAGGCATTGGAATTTGTGTTTTTGATTCTTGTGTTGCTGGCGGCAATCGTCTTTATTTTGTATAAAAGTTTTCGACCGGCACCGCGTATTGCGACAACGATTCCTGATTTTGTGCAACCTGAAAAAACGGTTCGGATGCAGGCAGCCTCTTCCCAAGAAAAGCCCGACGGCACCGTACCGATTTTAAAACAGGTTCATGACCGCATTAACCAAAATCCGCAAGAGGCGGTAACCGTCATCCGGTCATGGCTGTATCAAGACGGCGAGGAGGTTTCTGATGGCTGAAACACCTTTGACGTATAAAAACCTGACCGGACATCAAAAAATTGCGATTTTTCTTTTGGCTGTGGGCGAAGAAGCCATCCAAAAGATTTTTGCACAAATGGATGATGATGAAATCCGTGAAATTTCAATTGCAATGGCGGGGCTCGGTAAGGTGAGCAGTGATGTGACGCAACAGGTTTTGGAAGAGTTTTCCCAAAGCTTGGAAACGCCCGTGACGCTCATGGGCAGTTTTGAAGGAACAGAAAAGCTGCTTCAAAAAGTGCTTCCCGACTCTCGGCAAAAAGAAATTTTGGATGAAATTCAAGGCCCGGCCGGCCGCACTATGTGGGACAAATTGGAAAACGTGAATGAAGAAGTTGTGGCGGCTTATTTGAAAAATGAATACCCGCAGACGGTTGCCGTCATTTTATCGCGGTTAAATCCGACGTTTGTTGCCAAAGTTATGGCTTATTTGCCCGAGGCTTTTGCAACGGATGTGATTATGCGTCTGATGCGGTTGGAAACGGTGCAAAAAGATGTGCTTGAAAGCATTGAACAAACACTTCGGACGGATTTTATGTCGTCTTTGACGCAAAGTGAAGCACAAGACGGTCCTGAACGTGTGGCGGAAATTTTCAATAATTTGGATCGTGGAACCGAAAACCGGTTAATGACGGCTTTGTTTGAACGTAATCGCGAAGTGGCCGAACAGGTGAGATCTTTGATGTTTACATTTGAAGATTTGATGCGGCTGGATGATCAATCTATCCAAATGATTTTGCGTCATACAGAACGCAGTCAGGTCGCGTTGGCGTTAAAAGGCGCTTCCGAGCAGGTTAAAAACGCCATTATGCGGAATATGTCCGAACGGGCGCGTGTCATGTTGGCCGAAGACATGGAAGCAATGGGTGCCGTTCGGCTTCGGGATGTGGATAAAGCGCAATCGGATATCGTGTTGAAAGCAAAAGAATTGGCTGTTCAAGGCGATATTCTTATTCCGGGAACACAAGAAGTTGAAGAAATGGTAGAATAGGAAAAACAACATGAATGAAAAACAAAAAGCAGAATTTTTAAAACTGGCCGAGAAAACAATTGAAGCAGGCAAAAGCGTCATGCAAAAAGAAGAAAGTGTTTTGGAACCTTTGTATGATGTCCCTGTTTCGGTGACGGCTGTTTTGGGAAAAACCGTTATGCCTATTCATGATTTGTTGAAATTAGGGCCGGGTGCCGTGATTGAGCTGGACAAACACGTCGGCGACAGCATTGATATTTATGTCAATAACCGGTTAATTGCACGGGGTGAATTGGTTTCTCAAGGCGATCGATTGGGGATTACGATGACGGAAATCGTAAAGGCTTGATAAAGGGGGCTGCATGAAAAAAACGCGCATTTTTGCAAATCGGTTATCTTTTTTGGATCCGTCGGTGTTCATCGGATTAACCGGCGCTTTTCTTTTTATCGGAGCAGCCATGATGATGGGCGGTTCATTTTCGTCATTTATCAATAAACCGTCTTTGTTAATTGTCTTCGGTGGTACGTTTTTTGCGTGTTTAGCCAGCTTTTCATTAGCGGATTTAGGCAAAACGGTTTGGATTGTTTTAGGCTTGCTTATTCGCCGGGAAAGAGCCATTCAAAATGTGGCCGTTCAAATTATTAAAGGATCGGAAATCGCTTATACCAGTGGTATTTTGCAACTACAGCAAACTTATTTGGATCAAATTCGGACAATTCCGTTTTTGAAAGAAGGTGTTTCGTGTTTGATTGACGGGATGAGCGGGGCTGATTGTCAAGAACTGATGAAGCGGCGGATGATGTCGGCTTATGCGGCTCGGATGAATGCGGCGGCTGTTTTGAATAAAGCCGGAGAAATTGCGCCGGCGATGGGGTTAATCGGGACACTTATCGGATTGGTGCAAATGTTGTCGAATTTATCGGATCCGACAACAATCGGGCCGTCTATGTCAGTTGCTTTAATTACGACGTTTTACGGGGCTTTGTCGGCATACGTTGTGTTTTTGCCGTTGGCGTCCAAGTTACAACGCGATGCTCAAAAAGAATTACAGTTAAATCAGGTGTGTTTGGTCGGATTGAATGCCATTGACAAATTGGAAAATCCGCGCCGAACGGAAATTGAATTAAACAGCGCTCTGCCACCGGATGCGCAAATTATGTATTATCGTGGAACGACGACGAAAACGGCATAGGAGAAGCAAATTTTATGAAAATTAAAACATACGTTGCGCCGACCGTTGCGGGAGCTATGGAACTGATCCGAAAAGATTTCGGCAGCGATGTTTTGATTATTTCAAACCAACATGTCAAAGAAGGCGTCCGTTTGACCGTTGGTGTCGAAGAAGAAATTTCTGAAAATGAAATTGAAGAAGCTTTGTTCGGTCCGGTGGATGAACAATCTTTACTGCATGTGAAAGAGGCTTTGGAAGCACATCGCGTTCCGGATATTTTGGTTGAGCGGATTTTATTGGCTGCCCGCGAATTTGCGGATGAACCGGATCGGACGCTTTTGTTGAGCAAAGCACTGGAACGTGTTTTTAAATTTTATCCGTTGCCGCCGCATACCTCCAAGCGCGCTTTTATGTTGGTCGGTGCCAGCGGGTCGGGAAAAACCATTGCCGTCGCTAAAATGGCTGTGCGCGCTAAAATTGCCGGCAAAAAAATCGGCGTGATTACAACGGACATGAAACGGGCTGGAGCGGTAGAACAATTGTCTGCTTTCACGAAAATATTGGAAGTTGATTTGGTTAAAATCCGGAAACCGGAATTGTTAAAAGAAGCTGTCGAAGGCTTACGAACAGTATCAGACATGATTGTCATCGACAGCCCGGGTATTAATCCGTTTAAAACATCTGATGTTGATTTTTTAATGAATTTAAAAGGTAACATAGATGGATTGGAACCGATTTTGGTGATGTCTGCCGGTGCGGATGCTTTTGAAGCATCGGATATGGCGGAAGCCTTTTTGCCGCTTGGTTGTAAACGGTTGTTGCCGACGCGGTTAGATTTAGCTCGCCGGTTTGGCAGTATTTTATATGCGGCGCAGACGAATTCGCTGGGATTATGTGATGCCGGAACGAGTCCGCATGTGTCTCAAGGGTTGTGTCCGATAGACGCTTTGTCGTTGGCGCAAATGATGTTATCTAAAGAATAAGAGGTTGATGATGAATATTTCACGCATTCTGTCTTTACCGCAAAAGTTATCGATGGCGCCCGGAGCGTCTGTTCATCACAAAGGCCACAATATGATTGCGGTGGCGTCCGGCAAGGGTGGCGTCGGTAAAACATGGCTGTCGATTACATTAGCGCATGCTTTTGCAAAAGAAGGTCTGAAAACATTATTGTTTGACGGGGATTTAGGCCTGGCAAACGTGGATATTCAATTGGGATTGGTGACGCCGTATGATTTAGGATCCGTGATTACCGGTCGCGTTCCGTTGACGCAGGCGATTGTTCCTTGCGAACAGTGCGGCTTTGATGTGATTGCCGGTCGATCCGGATCCGGCAGCTTGGCCAATATTCCGTTGTCTCGATTGCAATTGATTTTTGATGATTTGCAACTGTTGGCGTCTCAATACGATAAGGTCATTATTGATTTGGGCGCCGGTGTTGAAAAAGCTGTTCGATTATTTGCAGGAAATGCGGGAACATTGGTTGTTGTGTGTACGGATGAACCGACGTCTTTGACGGATGCGTATGCTTTTATTAAAATTATTTCCAAAGAAAACCCGGATGTTGACATCAAAGTTGTTGTGAATGCGGCCAACACGTATCGAGAGGGCGAAAAAACATATGCGACGCTGTTGAAAGCATGTCAAGGATTTTTAAAGATTTCACCGGCATTGGCAGGTATCATCCGCCGCGATACGCGGGTTCGAGATTCTATTCGTTCACAAAGCTCTATTTTGACCAGCTACCCGAATGCGGAAGCAACCGGAGATGTTTTAAAAATCGCCGAAAATTTGAAGTAACCCGGTTTATCGAGATAAAGCATTTATCTCGCGATATTTTGCAAGAAACAAGTTTTGTTCATTGACGGGGTTGCATTTGCGGATTATTTGGTCAGATACTTTTTTCTTTACATACTTCGATAACCACCTTAAAATTCAAGTTCATTCATAAGGGGTGTTCATGACGTTATAAAAATCAATAAGGAACTGCAATGAGCTTTAACTTTATACCAATCAAAACACGTATTATTCATCCTCCGAAGGATGAAATATGGGATATTTTGGATAATTTGCAGCCTTTACAAGAAAAGGATATTCTTTTTATTACGTCTAAAATTTTAGCCATTCATCAAGGGCGATGCATTCCTTGTGAAGGGACAGATAAAACAAAATTGATTGAACGGGAAGCAGCCTATTATTTGCCTTATACACATCCGCATGGATTTAATGTGAATTTGACAATTACAAACAATATTCTTATTGCAGCAGCCGGAATTGATGCCAGTAATGCAGATAATCATTATATTTTATGGCCGCATGATGTCGATCAATTATGCCGGGAAATTCGAGAATATCTGTGTCAAAAAAATAAAATTAAAGAATTAGGAGTGATTTCTACAGACAGTCATACGACACCCTTACGATACGGTGTAACGGGGATAACGATTGGTTTGGCCGGCGTAGAACCGTTAAGTGATTTCAGGGGCAGAAAAGATCTTTTCGGGCGTGAACTTAAAATGACGCGAGTAAATGAAGTAGATGCATTAAGTTCAATGGCTGTTTTGTTAATGGGTGAGTCGGATGAAGCGACGCCTCTTGTTTTATTAAGAGGATATGATAAGATTAAATTTAATGCGCAGGCGTCTATGCAGGATTTTAAAATTCCGCCTGAGATTGATTTATACAGTCCTCTTCTCGGTGTCATGAAAAAAACAAAATGATGACATTGTGATGAAGTTAAAAAATTTCTCATAATGAACCTTTTTATGTATCACAAAAAGGAAAAGAAATGAATCCATTCATTTTTTCTTGGTCTTTTCTTGACTTTTGTGCATAAAAACTCTATCTGTAGAGAATAATATTTTAGGATAGAAAGGTTAGACGGTTTATGTTAAAACAAATACTCGGGTCATCCAACGACAGATACATCAAAAAATTAAGAAAAATAGTCGATAAAATCAATGCGTTAGAGCCGCAAATGGAAAAAATGTCTGATGAAGAATTGAAAAATCAGACGGTTTTGTTCCGGCAACGGTTGGCTCAAGGAGAAACGCTGGATGATTTATTGGTCGAAGCGTTTGCAACGGTGCGTGAAGCGGCTAAACGGACGTTAGGACAACGCCATTTCGATGTTCAATTAATCGGCGGGATTGTGTTGCATAAAGGACAGATTGCCGAAATGAAAACCGGTGAAGGAAAAACGTTGGTGGCAACGTTGGCGGTTTATTTAAACGCGTTGACCGGCAAAGGTGTCCATGTGGTGACGGTGAATGATTATTTGGCGCGCCGTGATGCGGATTGGATGGGGCAGGTTTATCGTTTCTTGGGATTGACGGTCGGCTGTATTTATCACGATTTGGACGGCGAGGGTCGTAAAGCGGCTTATGCCTGTGATGTGACATACGGAACGAATAACGAACTGGGATTTGATTATTTGCGCGACAATATGCGGTTTTCGTTAAAAGATATGGTTCAACGGCCGTTTCATTACGCGATTGTCGACGAAGTGGACAGCATTTTGATTGATGAAGCGCGAACACCGTTGATTATTTCCGGTGCGGCTGAAGATTCTTCGGAACGGTACAAAGCTGTGGACAAGCTGATGTATAAAATCATGCCGGAACATTACGAAAAAGATGAAAAAAACAGACAAATCAGCTTTACGGAAGCCGGCAATATTTATATGGAACAATTGTTGCAAGAAGCCGGGTTAATTCAAGGCGGTTTGTATGATTTAGCGAATATTTCATTTGTCCACCACGCGGAGCAGGCTTTGCGCGCACATAAAATGTTCACGCGAGATGTTGATTATATTGTCAAAGACGACAAAGTTGTCATTATTGATGAATTTACCGGACGGATGATGGAAGGCCGCCGGTATTCGGACGGATTGCATCAGGCTTTGGAAGCCAAAGAAAACGTGACGATTCAAGCGGAAAATCAAACGCTTGCCTCTATTACGTTCCAAAATTATTTCCGCATGTATCCGAAATTAGCCGGGATGACCGGTACGGCGATGACCGAAGCCGGCGAATTGGACAGCACATATAATTTGCGTGTTGTGGAAATTCCGACCAATCGTCCGGTTGCGCGCCAAGATTTCAATGATGAAATTTACGGAACGGAAAAGGAAAAATACAAAGCGATTATTAGTGAAATCGAAGCGGCTCATGCGCGTCGTCAGCCGGTTTTGGTTGGTACGGCATCGATTGAACGGTCGGAGTATTTGGCTGAGATGCTTCGGCAAAAAACAAAGCTTCGGTTTGAAGTATTAAACGCCCGCCATCATGAACGGGAAGCTTATATTGTGGCGCAAGCCGGTGCGCCCGGAGCAATTACGATTGCGACGAACATGGCCGGACGTGGGACGGATATTAAGCTCGGCGGTAACGTTGAAATGCGGTTGAAGGAAGAATTGGACGGCGTGACGGATGAAGCCGAAATCAAACGCATTACCGACAAAGTTGAAAAAGAAATTGCCGAAGGGCAAAAAGAAGTTTTGGAAGCAGGCGGATTATACGTCATTGGGACGGAACGGCATGAAAACCGCCGAATTGATAATCAGCTGCGGGGGCGTGCCGGGCGTCAGGGCGATCCGGGTAAATCCAAATTCTATGTGTCTTTGGAAGATGATTTGATGCGGATTTTCGGGGCTGATCGGTTAAAAGGGCTGTTAAAAACTTTTAAATTCAAGGAAGGCGAAGCCATCAAGAGTCCTTTGATTTCAAAGGCTATTCAAAAAGCCCAACAAAAAGTGGAAGCATATCATTTTGACGTTCGGAAAAACTTGTTGAAATTCGATGATGTGATGAACGATCAACGCAAAGTGATTTATGACCAACGCAAAGAGTTATTGCAAACGGATGATGTTTCCGAAATGGTGCGCGGGATGCGTCATGAAGTCATCGAAGACATGGTGTTATCAACCATGCCGCCGAAAACCAATGTTGATGAATGGGATTTAAAGACGCTTCGGAACGAATGCATCCGCCTGTTGGCATTGGATTTGCCGATTGACGAGTGGGTGAATAAAGAGGACGTGTCTACCGAACCGATGATTGATAAAATAACACATGTTTCGGATGAGATGATGGCCAAAAAGCACCAAGATTTTGATGCTTCCGTGGTGCATGCTTTGGAAAAAAGCGTGTTGTTGCAGATTTTGGATCAAACATGGAAAGAACACTTGCAATCACTGGATTTCTTGAAACATGCCATTGGGTTGCGGGCCTACGGGCAACGAGATCCGTTGAATGAATATAAACGAGAATCGTTTACCTTGTTCGCGGATATGCTGGCACGGGTTCGGGAACGCGTAACGTTGATTTTAACACATGCGCAGTTGACGTTTGCACCGCCTGAACCGGTTGAAACGCCTCAAGGAGAAAAGATTGATTTTTCAAAAATCGGCCGCAATGATCCGTGTCCGTGCGGCAGCGGTAAAAAGTTCAAACACTGCCACGGGGCGATTGCTTAAAAAGGGGGGAGCCGATTGGCTCCCTTTTTTATTCGAACCGAATGACTAATTTCTTTTGGTACAAATCAGCCATTAACTGTAACGTATGAAGCCAAATATCGGCCTTGCCCACTTCCATGCGTTCGACACAGATGCCGGACAGACCTGACCAAGCACTGAATTCTTGAACTGTCATATGATGAGCGAGACGTTCACTGGCCAAGTATAGGCCGAATTCGCGGCGCCATTGTTTTCTTCTGTACTTTTTTTCTTTTTTAAGACTCATTGTGTAAACTCCTTTTTGTGTTAAAACAAAACCCACCCGGGGCAAGCCCAAGGTGGGGGAGTTTAACAGGCCGTGAAAACGCGGCTGTCCTTATTCAATATATTCGGACACTCCCCCGAGTTTCGGAGGAATTGTGTTTTCAAGAGACTGTTAAATCCCATTATAGCAAATGACTATAACGGGCAAAGTATACCCCTTTTGTGTCATAAAAACAAGATTTACTTTAACTCCAACAACAAACCCACCCGGGACAAGCCCAAGGTGGGGGAGTTCGAAAAACCGTGTAAATGCGGCTGTACTTATTCAATATATTCATACACTCCCCCAATTTTGGAGGAATTATATTTACAAGAGATTTTCGAATCCCATTACGGCAAACCGCCATAACGGACAAAGTATATCCCCTTTATGTGATAAAAACAAGATTTACTTTAACTCCAACAACAAACCCACCCGGGCGAACCCAAGGTGGGGGAGTTTAACAGACCGTGTAAATGCGGCTGCACTTATTCAATGTATTCACGCACTCCCCCGAAACTCGGAGGATGTTCACTGAAAAGAGACTGTTAAATCCCATTATGGTAAATCACCATAACGGGCAAAGTATACCCCTTTTGTGTCATAAAAACAAGATTTACTTTAACTCCAACAACAAACCCACCTGGGACAAGCCCAAGGTGGGGGAGTTTAACAGACCGTAACATCACGGCTGCGTTTATTCAATATATTCACGCACTCCCCCTTGTCAGGAGGATATTTGATGTTAGGGGACTGTTAAATCCCATTACGAACACGTGTCGTAACGGCATCAGTATAACAAGTATCCGTATAAAAGCAAAGTCTCTTTTTAAAGTGCTCAATTATTCGGGTATAATTCGGCAATCGGGGCTTTTTTCTTTTTGCGGCGGCCGGGACGCATCATCGCAACAAAAAAGAGCAAAACAGCCCCGATAAAACCGATGGTAACGCCGGCGATAAAAAACAACCAATTATTTTCTTTGGCATACAACGGTCGTTCCGGCGGTAAAATCGGCGCATTTTTTATCGTATCCGCCTGTTGATAGGGCGGTTCTTGAACGGATGGCACGGCGGCTCCGAAAATTTGAAACGTTTTCCCCGGAACAGAAGCCGTTTTTTCCGTTCCGTTTGTGACGTCAAACCATGTAACGGTTGCCGGTGCGACGGAACCTGTTCCATTTTGGACGGGAACCAAAACAAAAGATTGTTCCATGATGCCGATAAGCCCTTTTTCATCAACATAATTTTCTTTTTTGCTTTGACCCGGATAGACTTTGAAAAACGGCGTATCCGCCATTGTTAAATCCGGAATTTTGGTTCCTGAAACACCGCGCGCCCGCACAATGATTGTCCGCGTGACGGCATCTCCGGCTTTGATTTCATCAACAGAAGGCGTAAATGTTTCTTCCATCACGACATTTGTCGACGGCAACCACCATTTGCCGGCCATAAATGACGGTCTTTCTTTTACCGTTAAAACCATCGGTTCACTGCGAACATAGACTTCTTTGCGCTGGGAAGCTAAATCAGCATAAATAAATCCCGGTTCAAACCCGAATGACGAAAAAACATCAGAAGAGACACCGGTTCTTTCTTGATAAACATGGCCTCTGAACGAAGCCGGTTCCACCGTAAACGTGCCGGCTTTAGATGGAAAAATCACATATTGGCGAGAAAATTTATGATACGTTTTCCCGTTTTCCTGAACCGTTGATAAGGGTAAGTCTCGGATATTTTGAATTTCGGCGTCTTTCAAAACAGGCGGCGTAAAATCACCGTCCGTTAAACCCGATCGGTCAAACACCGAAACCGTGTAAATAACTTCCTGTCCTTCATAAACGGTTTTCGGATTCATTTCCGACCGAATAAATAAATCAATGTCATCGGCTTTCGTTGATGCCGGATTAACGATGACCGTTATCGGGTCTGTTTTTTCGCCGTTCCATGTCAGAGCAGGAATAACAATATCCCCGGTTTTTAAAGGAATTAAATTAACGCTTGCCGTGTATGTCGTTTGCATTTTGCCGTTGATGATAGATGTATTTTGCAATGTGCTTTGACCGCCTAACACAAAAGCATCGGACAATATGTTAAAGTTCGGCGCTCCCTTTTGAGGGCCGTCAGACACGACTTTTAATTCGATGCTCTGGCCTTCCGTGACGACGGATCGATTAACATGAGCCGTTATTTTGGCATGAACGGGCAACGTTAAACACAGCATCATAAAAAAGCATAAAATTCGTTTCATCTTATTTGCTCCTTGTATTGGCGATAAAGCCGATATTTTAAAATGCGCCCGGGATCGCTTTGAACGCGGTCAAGCCATTCTTGCTGTTGTTGCATGTCTTGCGTAACGGGGCGTTCTTTGGTGTCGGATGTATTTGTGTCCGCAGACGACTGGAACGGTTGTTGCCGGGCAGATGCTTCTTGCGAACGGTTTTGAGGGTTGTTGTCAGAAGTCGATGATTCCGATGTGTCCGACTCTTTTGGAGAAGACTCTTGTTGTGCTTCGGAAGAATCAGGCGTATTTTGAGCCTCCGTTTGCTCGGAAGACCCACCGTTTTGATTATCCGAAGAACCTTGTCCGCCCGCTTCGTTTTTATCATTTCCTTGTTGCGGCGGCGGAGGCGGTTGTTGTTTCTTTAAGTATTCCAAATTGAACCGTGCATCTTGGTGCGCCGGGTTAAGCTTAAGCGCTTGTTCATACGCGGCGATGGCTTTATCTATCTGCCCCGAAAGTGCCAGCGCATTGCCTGTGTTGTAAAAACCGTTTGCCGTCGGATCTTTTGAAAATAAAACAGCCGCTTGTTCATATTGCCCGTTGCGATAAGCTTTAACAGCCTGCATCTGGGTTTGATACAATTCTTGTTCTTGACGCAAAAACGGGGAAGCTTGAACCGTGCCGGATAGACAGATAATCAGCAACAGCCCCCATAAAACGCCGGGCTTGAAAACAAACGCGACCAAAACAACGGCCGGCAAAAGCATATAAATGCCGATGTCTTGGTAAATCGGAACGGTTTCATCCGATTTTTTCAAATCCGTCGGCTCTGTTTCGGGCAGCAGGGCTTTTAAGTCCGCATTGTCAAGAGTGTGATACGCAAACCGGGCTTGAGAAGAAAGCTTTTCTTTGGGGAGAGATGTTAAATACGGAATGCCTTCCCGTTCTTCCCAAAAAACACCGTTTCCCAAATCTGCGGGAACTTTGTCCGATGTGCCGATACCCAAAATCGATACCGGGTAAGGTGATTTCGAAATAGCTTGCAAAATCGGCTTTTCATCGACAATCCCGCCGGTTAGGAGCAAAATTTGGCCGCTTGTCAAACCGCTTTGTTGCAATAACTGAACTGCTTGATTAATGCCGCCTGCCGGATTGCTGCCGATAATCGGGACGACTTGACGGGAAATTGTGGGAATGATGTTTTGGAACAAAGCTGTGTCTTGTGTCAACGGCAGTGCCGTGTATGCATATTGATCCGTGATAACTAACCCGACGAGTGTTTCATGTTGCATTTTAAGCAGGTCAAACAGCTTTAATCGCGCCGTGAACAATTTTTGTTCCGTCATCGCCGGAGACATGTCCAATACGACAACCAATCCTTTTTGACGTGCGGCCGTTTCAACGGTTGTTTTGTAAAAAGCTGGGCCGGCAGCAGCCAGCGTCAACCAACACCAAAGCCCCAGCAAAAAGAAAAGCATTTTTCTGGACAAACCGTCGGATTTTAAACGCACCATCACATGCGGCATCAGGTGCGGATCCAACACATGTTTCCACGCGCTTTGAAAAAAGCCGGAACGATAACCTTTATAGATAAAGAATACCGGTATCAAAAGCAGTAAAAAAGCCCAAGGTCTCAAGAAAATCACAATGACCTGCCTTTCAATGCAAACCCGCTTGCCAATAACAACAGGCCGATTATCAGCGGTACATAAAACAATTCCGTCACCGGGCGAATCGTTTTTTCTTCCGATTGAACCGGTTCCAAAGTATCCAGTTTTTGGTAAATGCGATTCATGTCTGCCGTTGTTTTGGCGCGGAAATATTGGCCGCCGGTTTCTTTGGCTATTTTTTGTAATGTTGCTTCATCTAAATCCTGTGACGGGTTTTGCATTTTCATCCCGAAGAAAGACCAAACGGGAATTTGTTCGGCACCGATACCGATGGTATAAATTTTAACACCGGTTTGTTTAGCAATTTCCAAAACTTGATCAGGTGTCAATTGGCCGGCGTTTGCGTATCCGTCTGATAATAAAACAATGACTTTGGACGCGGACGGCAGGTCTTTCATATTCTTTAAAGCCAACGCCAGCGCATCCCCCATGGCTGTTCTGGAACCGGCAATGCCTAAATCGACTTCGGTCAACATGTGTCGAGCAGTTTCAACATCCGGTGTCAACGGGACATAGACATATGCTTCTTCACCGAACAAAACCAATCCGACAGCATCGCCTTTGCGTTTGGTTAAAAAGTCGTTTGCCAGAATTTTAACCATGTGCAATCGGGAAACGGGTTGGCCGTTTATTAAAAAATCTTGTTCCGCCATCGAATCGGACACATCCAACACCAACATCAAATGCCTGTATTCCGTCGGAATCATTTGAATATCACCGATGTATTGCGGCCGCATTGTTGCACCGATAAGGCACAGCCATCCTAAAATCAGCAATGTATGAATGCGGGTTATTGGCACTTGGCTTCCGATACGGGCAAATTTTTCTTTGAACGGATTAAAAAACGGAACCCAGAGAGAATCTGTTTCCTGTTTTTCCAAAGCGTGTCGACGCCATCCGTACAAAATTACCCACGGCAGCGGTACCAACAAAGCAGCAAATGGCCAAAGAAATTGAAACATCGTTACCCTCTTTTTCTCAATATAAGAGGTTTTTCATTTTTTTTAAAGAGCGGATTTAGCTTTCTTCATTAAATTTTGCGTTGACCAAAGCTTCCAAAGCCTGCCGTGCATCCGTTTCGTCATCTCCGTCGCAAAAAACATCGATGGTTGTTCCTTTGGCCGCAGCCAGCATCATCAATCCCATGATAGAGCGACCCGATACGCGTTGGCCGTCTTTTTCAACCCAAATATCGGCCTTGAACCGGTCAGCTTCTTTAACAAAAGCCGAAGCAGCTCTGGCATGTAAACCGCGGACGTTTTGAATTTCTAACACACAATGGACAGACATTTAAACCAACAACTCCGATGCAATGTTAATGTATTTTCGACCGGCTTCTCTTGCTTCGTTGATGGCTTCTTTTAACGGTTTTTCCCGTTCACGTACCAACTTGATTAACATCGGCAGGTTAAGACCGGCCAAAACCTCTACCGGGCGGCCTTCCATGACGGAAATAGCCAAATTGGAAGGTGTTCCGCCAAACATGTCCGTTAAAATGGCGACACCGTCGCCGGTATTTAACTTTTCAACCTTTGATAAAATTTCGGCCCGTTTTTCTTCCATGTCATCCGATGCCAAAATACAAACCGCATCAACGTTTTGTTGCATGCCGACGACATGCTCCATCGCCAAAATCATTTCTTCGGCCAAACGGCCATGTGAAACCACCAATATACCAATCATCTTCTTATCCTTTTTCTGTATAGTATGGATATACGCTTTTTTTTATTTTTTTTCAAGGAAAAACAATTCCGGTCGATTTAAAACTGTTTTTATTTTGACCGGTGTGGATGCTTCAAAGGCGCATAATTTCAACAGCGGAATCATATGTCCCGCTATTTCATAAAACTGCGGTTCAGGCAAGCGGTCGACTTGCTCGGCTTGCACAAGTTCAACAACCAATTGAACAGGGCTGGCATTGCAAAACGGCATGGAAACAATGCCGACGCCGCGGATTTCCAAAAGGCCTTCAATCGCAGCCGGCGGCCGAGCGGTTAAAACACCGTCATTGATTTGTAAATCTACTTGATCATCGGCAACCAAGATTCCGCCCAGCTCAATCAAACGCAGGGCTGTATCCGATTTACCAGCACCCGGTTTGCCGATGAGAAGAACGGCCTTTTGATTCATTTCAACACATGTCGCATGCAACAGCATTCTTTTTCCTTTTTGATTTTAAGATAAACCTTTTAAAATGACTTGTCAAAGGGCTCTGTTTTAGGTATGCTTCTTGTGACGGGCGGTTCGTGTAGCTCAGCAGGATAGAGCACAGGATTCCTAATCCTGGGGTCGTGGGTTCGACTCCCGCCACGAACGCCAAGAAAAAGGGAAAAAATGTTCAAGACAAAAGCACCGGAATTATATTTGCTTGAAACGTTGGAGCGCATTTCTAAAATAGGAATGCCCTTTTACGGTGTTTATGTCGGCATGTCAATGCTGATGCCGGCCAACCGCGGGTATCGGCAGTTGGAAATCGTGTCTAAATTATTCGACCCGTTGCTGGTCAATGATCAAAGCCGGTTATTTTTGCTGTCAAACAAGGACTTTGTTCTAATCGGAACACAGATTTCTTTGGAAGCGATTGAAGAAGTTCTTTATCAAATTAAAAGTTTATTTGCCGATGACCCGGCTTTGGCGCGCGGCCAGGAAAATACATTTGAACAGATTTTCTTTTTAGACCGAGACATGGATCGTTTAAAAGCGTTGGTTCAGGACAAAACACCGGATATTCCGGCGCAGTCGGTTTCTCCGTTTGCCCGAGATCCGGAACCGTTTGATCCGGAAATTTTGGATACGTTGCTGGGGAAATTAGAAAATTTAAACACAATTGATTTCATTCGCCGCCAGTCGGTTTTGGCTTTGAACCCGCAAAAAGGCAATACCATTTTGTTTCAAGAGTTTTACACCTCTATTTTACAGTTACAGCAAAAACTATGCCCGATTTGTGATTTGAGTTCGGATAAATCTTTGTTTAATCAATTAACACAAACATTGGATAGACGTATGTTGGCGGCTTTGTCTAATCCGGGATTAACCAATTATCCGCCTGCGATTAGTTTGAATTTAAATATGTCGACGGTTTCAACATCTATTTTTGACCGCCTGACACAGGTTTGGCCGACCCCGATTATTGTTGAATTACAGATTGCGGATATCTTTTATGACATGCGGCGGTACCGGGATGTGTTCAGGAAAATGAAAGAACGCGGGCATCGGATTTTAATTGACGGTTTGTCTGCCGTGGATTTAAGTTATCTGGATGTTCAGTTGTTAAATCCGGATTTTATCAAGTTGTTTTGGTCGCCGGTTTGGGAGAATGTTCCGGCTCAAACGTTATTGGAACCGTATTTAAAGAATCCTTCGATTGGTGTTATTTTGGCGCGTTGCGGTTCTGAAGAAGCTTTGAAATGGGGAACGCAGCATGGCATTCAAAATTTCCAAGGGCATTATATTGATGCGGTTTTGGGAGCGTTGACTAAAAATGCCTGTACGTTCGGTCAGGAATGTACATTGGCGTCGTGTATGGCTTGCCGCCGGACGTTGTCGGACAAAGTGCGCCGCCAGTGTGTTCATCTGAAGCATTTGGATGCGTTGCCGCAAGTAAAGGTGATATAAATGGCGTATCGATATTCGGATTTGACGGCGTTTTTGGAAAAAATGAAACCTTCGGGTGTCAAAGGATGGATTTTGTATGTTCCTTTGAATCGGTTGCGGCAAGTATTGGAAGCACAGCAAGTTCAGGAACTTATTCAAATGCTGCTGGTTTTTGAATCGGAAAAACTGTGCCGGTTGTTTTACGAAAATGAAGATGCGTTTATTTATTTCGGCCAGACGCGAGAAGATGATATCCAAGCCCTTGTCCTTAAGATGAATTTCAGGTGCGGTTTTGAACCGATGTCACAAGAAGCTGGGTTTCAGATATTTAACTTGGAACGGCAAGAAGATTTTGTTTTAGGATTATTGGATAAACAGAAAAAGGCGCACATACCGACTTTGGCTTCTCCGCTGACGCCGATTTTCCGGCAAGCAAACCAGTCAATGCCTTTTACGCCGACGCTTTTGGCGCAGTTGGAAAAAGCGCTGTTGCATGCGGATTTATCCAATATCATTCGACACCAACCGGTGTGTGCGATTGTGGGCAAGTCTCCGCCGATGGAGTTGTTTGAAGAAGTGTATGTTGCGATATCGGACTTGAAAAAGGCCGTTTGTCCGAATGTGGATGTTTTTCAAGCACCATGGCTGTTTAACCGGTTGATGGAAACATTGGATAAGCGTGTTTTGGAAAATGTCATTCACCATGATGGTGGTGCTTTTACGAAAAACTTCAGCCTGAATTTAACGGTCAAAACCATTTTGGGGCCGGATTTTCAAAAGTTTGATGACAGTATTGATCCGTCGCATAAACAAACGATTCTGTTTGAGTTAAAACAAAGCGATGTTTTGGCGGATATTCCGGCTTATTTAACGGCCTGTCAAATGGTGCATGACAAAGGATATCGCGTTTGTTTGGATATGGTTACGTTTGAATCGCTTCCGTTTATTCAACGGGAAAAATTGGGGCTGGATATGATTAAAATCATCTGGTCGTCATCTGCGTTACAAACGCCTGTGTCAGATGAATTGCGTGCGGCTGTCAAAGCCGTCGACCCGATGCGGATTATTTTATGCCATGTGGATGACAAAAATGCGATTGAGTATGCCAAAGAGCTGGGTATTTCGTTCTTTCAAGGATACTACATTCAAAAATTGCTCTACAAAACGCCAAAAGCCGTGAAAGCTAACCGAATTTAGCAGGGCAGGGGAATGCCCCTTGTCTTTTAAGCGTGCATAAAGGCCGAGATTTTATCAAACGCTTTGGCTTCAATCTGGCGGACGCGTTCGCGGCTGATATTGAACTTTTTGCCCAAATCTTCCAAAGTTGTCGGCTCATCGGTTAAAAACCGTTCACGGACAATGCTTTGTTCCCGTTCGCTTAATGTCGCAATCGCTTTGGCCAATTTCGCGTTGCGGATATTTGATTCTTCACGTTGCGCCAAAACTTCTTCAACTGTGTCAGACCCGTCAGTCAACAAAGCCTGTTTTTCGACTTCGGAATCTTCATAAGTCATTTCATTTAAGGACGTATCCCCGTGCAGACGTTGTTCCATATCCCAAATATCTTGTTCGTTCACGCCCAATTGTTTGGAAATTTTTTGAACCGTGTCCGTATCCAGCGCTGTGTTATGATAAAGTCCGAGTTTTGCCTTGATTTTGCCCAGATTGTAAAACAACCGTTTTTGGGTCGCGACGGTTCCGATTTTAACCAAAGACCACGATTTTAAAATAAAGTCCGAAATAGCGGCTTTAATCCACCAAATAGCATAAGTGGACAAGCGGAATCCTTTATCGGGATCGAATTTTTTAATGGCCTGCATTAAACCGATATTGGCTTCGCTGATAAGGTCGGCCAACGGTAACCCGTAATGTCTGAACGACAAAGCCACCTTTGCGGCCAAACGCAGGTGAGAGGTTGTTAATTCATGTGCGGCTTCCAAATCATCATATTCTTGATAACGTTTTGCCAACATGTATTCTTTTTCAGGTTCCAGCATCGGGAACTTGGTAATTTCGCGTAAATAAACAGAGAGTGAATTTTCCTGTATCACAGGCAGTGTTAATTGTTTAGTCGTCATTTTGTCATATCCTTTCGTTTAGCAACATGACCGATGTCCCCATTTCGGCAGACGGTCGACGTTTTGTCAGCAAGCCTTTTTAAAAGCACCCGCTGACGAAAAGTGTACGACAAAAAAAGGCCTTTCGTCAATAGACAAACGTAAAAAATTTTAACAAGATATGTAAAAAGTGATTTTTCAATCGGTTAAGGGGGATGAGTCTCCCCCTTTTTTAATTCCGGCTGTTGCCCATAAAGCGGAGCAGGAACAAGAACAGATTGATAAAGTCCAAATATAATGTTAAAGCACCGGAAATAGCCAAAGCCTGGTGTGCTTCTTCAGGAGCTGCCGAATACATTTGGCGAATCCGTTGCGTATCCCATGCGGTTAACCCGGCAAAAATCAAAACGCCCAAAATGGAAATGCCGTACGCCACGCCGGGGCTTTTTAAGAAAAAGTTCACAATCATTGCCAAAAGAATGCCCCACAGGCCCATGATTAAAAAGCTGCCCATGGCCGACAAATCTTTTTTGGTTACATACCCGAACAAGCTGAGACCACCGAAAGCGCCGGCCGTTACCAAAAAGGTTGTTAACAGCGATTCGCCGGAATACGCCAAGAAAATCGTGGACAATGACAATCCCATTAAAGCCGAAAAAGTCCAAAAAATGGTTTGTGCGCGACTGACATTTAATTTGCTGACGGCCGATTGAAACATAAAAATCAAAACCAACGGCGCCAATAATACAATCCACCCGAGCAAAGACAGGGAAGCCCCTTGCGGCGTGATATTGTAAAGTGCGTTAATAAACGGCGGTTTTGATCCGATAAAAGCGCACATGCCCGATAAAACCAGCCCGCCCGCCATGTAAGCGTATACTTTTTGCATATAAGCCCGCAATCCTTGATGAATGCGGCTGACCGGCATTTCCAACGTGTTTGTTTTAAAATTATCCCAAGTCATATTTTTCTCCTTTGTTTTTCTTTTAATATAGAGAATGATGCGGGTGTATGCAAGAGGATAATTTAAACACAAGCTGTTCCGGAAGTATCCGGATATTTTCCGTCCGGGCAAGGATAACATTTTGTCTTTGTTACGTTCGGAATTTGTCCGTCCGGACATTGTTGACAAGTTGTTCTGTCTGCACTTGGAATTTGATCGTCATCACAAGTCTCGCAGGCTGTTTTATCTGCATTCGGTATGGTATTGTCCGTACACGTTTGACATCCAGAACCGGTTTTGATTTGAGCGCTTGAACAGCAATATTCGCCTGCCGAACCGCCCGTCGGACAAGCACATGTGTCATCAATGACATCCCCGAATGTACAGGCCGGCAAGACAGATTCGTATTCGACGCATCCTTTGGACCAATGGCATTCGCTTTCTTCATCATCTGATTGAACACTATAACCGGTGGCAGCGTGACATTCGGAGGGTGTATTTCTTTTCCATTCATAATAATTAAAGTTAGATGATCCTGCCGTCCATGCCGGAACATCGGGACGACAATGATTCGTCGGGTAAGTGATTTGATTTTCAAGTGATATGACAATCACACTGGATGTATACGGGATACATTGCCCATCAACCATTTTATATCCGGTTTGTGTACAGGCAGGAACGCATCGATTGTTGACCCATAATGAATATTCGGCGCATCGGCAAACAGACCAATCGCTGGCACCTCTGTCGCCTTCTTTGCCCAGCCCGAACCATTCATCTCCGCATGCATAATCGCATTGGAATTGATCGCCGTCTTTAACTAAAACTTGGTACGCCAAACATGTCGTTTTTGTTGACGGATTGTAAACACGTTTTCCTTCGCTTGTTGCAATCATTAAACCACAATACCAAACATCTTCATTAACAGATTCTGAATCAACTTCATAAAGGGGAACCATATAATCGGGTTCATCCGGATTATCTCGATTTACGGATGAAGAATCTCCCCAATTCATAACTTCTACTGCCCACTCTTTTGTTGTTTGAACACATGTCATGCATGAACCATCCGGTTTGTTCCAGTAACCGTTACTGTTATCACAATTGCACCACGTGTCATCAATGGAAACTTCTTCATAACCGAGCTTCGTGTTACACAAACAGCGACCCTCGTTGTCCCGAAGTCCGGTCATACCAATCGCATCCGGGCATTCTTGGACACAAGCACCGTCGACTAAATCATCTCTGCCATAACATCCGCATGTGTCAGGGTCTCCGTCAATTGGTACATTTTTGCAAACGCATTTATTTTGTGTGTAGTCAAATTCTTTAAAACCGGTACAAACACAATCGCATGTATCATTTTGGCGGATTTGGCCGTCATAACAAGGTGTATAACATCCCAGTAAACATTCTTCATAACCTGGTGCACAAACACAACTTCCACTTTGGCACACTTCTTTGGGGCCGCACAGGTTGTCATTATCTTGACACGTCCCGCTTTCACAAGATTGACATCCGGAACAATTACAATCTATGGGATCAACACCGCTGGACGGTTTCCCGACAGACAATCCGTCATAAGAAAAAACAAATGTATTATCCGAACCACATGTAGAAGACAAATCAGCCCCATTTAACGTCACGCTTTTCGGAACAGGAAAAATCATGTCTTGTAATCGGCGACAAACGCGTTCAGGAACATGAGAGGCAATAATGTCATATCCGTTGCCGGCTGTTTTTTTGTGTTGATAAGTAATATTTTCAACGACTTCGTCAAATCCGGCCAACGGATACGTTTCTCCGACAACGGCTTGTCTGACGAAAGGATTACCGAAAGAAGCGACAGCGCGTAAATCGGCTTGGTTATAGATTTGATTGGCGCGATGTTTAGACACAGCGAAAGAATAAGCTGCAATGCCGCCAATGGCTAACACGCCCATGATGGCCAACACGGCCAGCATTTCAACCATGCTTTTTCCTGAAATCGCGTCCAATCCGTCGGCCTTTGCGTGTCGGTCAAAACGCACGTATGATTGATACGCTTTCGTTTTGCCCGCCCTGAAGGCCTTGTCCTGGCCGACGATTTGAGAAAAAAGGCGGCCGGCTTGGCCGGCGGTTTGAGGGGAAAGGTGGCCGGATTGGCATCGGCGGGGCGAAAGGGTGCGGGCGGGCGCCCCGCCGATTATTTGATGCGATGGTGTTTTGGTCGTTGGACATGAAAAACGGTGTTTCCATCGGTTGAACATTAATCGGTTCAATCGTCCTAAACAGCCGGCACACCTTCTCTGCGCGCTCGCCCCGACCGGTGAATGAAACCGGCGGCACAATCGACCAAAATTCACAAGGGTTGCCCCGACCCCCCGCCTTACGCGGAGCGCCCCTTTCTTTGGTGCATCCATCCCGACCGGTAAATCCATTCCCGCGTCGGACAAGCTGTTGTCCGTTCGAATGTCAAGTCGTCGATGCTGAAAAAGTGAGAGAAAACCTGCTCTACAAGTTATATGGGGGAGATCGGA